>JBHYFR010000221.1:0-3607 GCA_051859425.1 Oceanicaulis sp.
CGGTCTTGCTTGATCAGGTCCGCAGGCGGACAATGGGGTGTCTGGACGAGTCGGACGTGTAACACCCGGCCCTGACAGATCAAGCCGGACATGAATGCGCCGGGCACAGGGAGCCGCCAGATGCAAGCCGCCGCCAGCAAGGGATCGCTCAATCTGCGTGTGGATGCGGTCACGGCCGGCTCGGACCGGTTCAACACGCTGATCGGCGCCTTCTTCGCGGCGGAGTTCAAGCGTCCGCGCGACGGCGCCTTCGAGATCGTGGTCGAGATCGAACGCGCGGCGGACATGCCCGCCCACGATGTCGATCAGGTGGCCAAAGCCGTGGTCGGCGGGCTGACCGGCGTGGTGTTCCACGATGGCAGCCGGATCGAACGCCTGCATGTGGAGAAGACCACGGGCGAGCGGGCCCGGGTGAAAGTGCGCGCCCGTCCGATCCGCGCGCCGCAAGCGGCCTGACAGCCCGGGCCTTCAACCCTCGCGCCGGTAAACCCCGTCAATCACCAGATCATCGGCGCGCGCGTCGAGATAGGCGCGCATGACGCGTTCCAGCTGGTCCAGCGAGGTGAGGCGGCAGAAGCCCTCGCCATCGAGCGCTATGCCCGTCTCATCGCGCGCGGCCTGGGTCAGGGCGCTGCAGTCGGGCATGTGATAGCTGGCCATGGCGCCGCCGGCATAGACGAACATCACGCCATAGCCATACCCGGCCTCGCCGGGGAACTGGGCCAGATAGATATCCTCGTGCAGGCGGCGCAGCCGGGCGTTCTGGTGCGGGAAGTTGGCGTCGCCCGAGACATAGCGCCGGCGCTGGTTGCGCAGCTCGCCGCGCCAGGTGAAGCGGCCCCATTCCGTCCCGTCAGGGTGGGTGGGAGTGTGCACCCACACCCCGTTCTGCAGCGGCGTGTCAGCGCCCCAGAACCCGATCAGCTCGCGCTGGGAATAGAAGCAGCCGCCCAGCGCCAGCGCCGCAATGACGCTGGCTGTGGCCAGGGCGGCGGCCCGCGCCAGCGCTGATATCACGGGGTCGCCCCGACCAGCGCCTCGGTGGCGCGGATCAGCCAGGCCGCGGCCTCGCCGTCGAGCCGGGGCAGGACGCGCTTGCGCACCTGCGCGTGGTAGGCGTCGAGCCAGACCATCTCGTCCGGGGTGAGCAGGGTGACATCGATCAGGCCGCGATGGATGGGGGCCATGGTCAGGGTTTCAAAGCCCAGCATGGCCCGGTCACCACCGTCGATCCTGTCAGCGGGGGTGACCACCTGCAGGTTTTCGATGCGGATGCCATAGGCGCCGATCTGGTAATAGCCCGGCTCGTTGGACACGATCATGCCAGGCTTGAGCGCGATGGCATTGCCCGCCTTGGCGATGCGCTGGGGCCCTTCATGGACGCCCAGATAGCTGCCCACGCCATGGCCGGTGCCGTGATCGTAATCCAGCCCCGCCATCCACAAGGGCGCGCGCGCCAGCACGTCGAGCGCCGCGCCCGACGTGCCCGCGGGGAAGCGGATCGCCGACAGGGCGATATGGCCCTTGAGCACCAGGGTGAAATGGCGTCGCATTTCGGCGGTCGGCTCGCCGATGGGCACGGTGCGCGTCACGTCCGTGGTGCCGTCAGGATACTGACCGCCCGAATCCACCAGATACAGCGAGCCGGGCGCGAGCTTGAGCGTGGAGGCGGTGTTGACCCGGTAGTGCGGGAAGGCGCCGTTGGGGCCGGCGGCTGAAATCGTCTCGAAGGACAGATCCTTCAGCTCGGGCAGGGCGGTGCGGAAGCTTTCCAGCTTCAAGGCCGCCTCGATCTCGTCCACATGGCCGGACTGGGCGTCGGTGTCGAGCCAGTGCAGGAAGCGCACAAGGGCCTCGCCGTCGCGTATATGAGCCTGGCGCGCGCCCTCGATCTCCACCTCGTTCTTGCAGGCCTTGGGCAGGAGCACCGGATCGGCCTTGCGCTGCACGCGCGCGCCGGCCGCCTCAAGCTGCTGGAACACCCAGACCGACGTGCCGGACGGATCGACCTGCACGGTCTTGCCCGACAGGGATTTGAGCGCCTCGCCCAGCTCGCTTTCCGGGCGCACGGAGACTTCATTGCCCAGATGCGCGCGCGCGGCGGCGGTCAGCTTGGCCTCGTCGATGAACAAGGTGGCGCGCCCGTCGCGGTCCAGGATCGCCGACGCCAGCGGCAGGGGCGAGCAGGCCACGTCGCCGCCGCGCACGTTAAACAGCCACGCGATGGAGGGCGGGCTGGTGATCACCGCTGCGTCCGCGCCGTCCTGGGCGATATCGCGCCCGATGCGCCGGCGCTTGGAGCCGTGATCCTCGCCGGAGAAGCTTTCAGGATGGGGGACCACAGCCGCCGACGGCGCCGCAGGGCGGTCCTGCCAGGCGGTGTCGATGGGGTTGACGTCCAGCGCGATCAGCTCGGCGCCGGCGGCGCGCGCGCCCTCTTCCAGACGGGCCAGGGCGTCAGGGGCGTGCAGGCGTGGATCATAACCGATGCGCGCGCCGCGCGGCGCATTGGCTTTGAGCCAGCCCGCGGGGCCCGGTTCGATCAGGTCGGCGTATTCGAACAGGGCGGCGTCGACCTGCGCCTTCACCTGCTCGGTATAGCGCCCGTCAATGAACACGGCGGCCTTCGCGGTGAGCACCACCGCCGCCCCGGCCGAGCCGGTAAAGCCGGTGGCCCAGGCCAGGCGCTCGGCGTTCGCGGGCAGGTATTCGTTATTATACTCATCCTCATGGGGGATGATGAAGCCGTCGAGCCCGGCGGCTTTGAGCGCCGCGCGTAGCAGGGGCAGGTGGTCGCGGCCCAGATGCGGGCCGCCTTTAACGTCGAAAGACTGGATGGGTTTTGTCATGGGCGCAAAGGTAAGCGCGCGCGCCGCGCCGATCAATCCGCTGCATGCGGCGCGATGACGGTTTGGCGCTGATTGCAAATCTGCATGGGCGCCCTGCGTTTTCGGCGCTGGCGGGGGCGGGGGACGCGGCGCATATCCACGCCCCCGCCAGCGCCGGACGTCCCGTCGCGCCGCCGGCCGCCAGTCCGGAGCCGTCCCATGTTTCACGCCGAAGACCATCTGCGCCTGACCGGCGCGTCCCAGCCGGCCGCCCATGTCCGCGTCCGCCGCGGCCTGCGTGTGGAAGCGCGCAACACCGATGTGAACGCGTTCTTCGAGCGTATCGGCCTGTCGCACCTCGCCCGCCGCGCCTGAGCGCGCGGCGCCGCGCGCGCTTGCCTCCACCGGCCTGGCTGAGGCATATCAGCGGCTGCGCGGGTATGATGTAATGGTAGCCTGTCAGCTTCCCAAGCTGAACGCGCGAGTTCGATTCTCGCTACCCGCTCCAGCGACCGGCCGCAGGCCGGATCGCTGACGACGCCCGGTCCGGCGCCATCGTTCATAGTCCATCGTCAGATCCCGTGCAGGCCCTGTCCGGCGCCGGAGCGCCTTGCATGCCATGTGGCGCGCAAGCGACTTGATCAGCGCCCTAAGCTGGGCACAATGCTCCCTGATCGCCGACCAGAAAAGAAGAGGGGAGTCCATGATACGGTCTTTAACAGCCATCGCTGGCGCTGCTGTAATGGCGGCGACGGCATGGTGGTCGCCAGCCGCGGCGC
>JBHYFR010000222.1:0-3601 GCA_051859425.1 Oceanicaulis sp.
GCCTTTAGCGCCCCCGGCCGCTGCCCCCGCGGCCGGGGGCGTTTCCATGTCTGCCGCTTGTCACGCCAGGCGCTTCGTCATACCCGTTAGGGTCCGACGCCTGCCTGCCTGCCATGGTGAGGTTGACCCGTGACCCTTGACCGCCAGCGCATCACCTCCGGCGCACCCTGGGAAGACCGGGTCGGCTATCGCCGCGCAGTGCGCGTGGGCAATCAGGTCTGGGTGGCCGGCACGGTGGCGGTGGACGCACAAGGGCGCCCCTTCGCGCCGGGCGACGCGGGCGCGCAGGCCGCGCGTTGCCTGGAGATCATCGCCGCCGCCCTGGCTGAAGCCGGGGCCGCGCCTGAGCATGTGGTGCGAACCCGCATGTTCGTCACCGACATGTCGGCTCCGACCCAGGCCGCCGTGGGCGCGGCCCATGCCGCCGTGTTCGGGTCGTGCCCGCCCGCCAGCACCATGGTGGGCGTCAGCGCCTTGGCGGCGCCCGAATTCATCGTCGAGATCGAAGCCGAGGCGGTGATCGGATGACGGCGGCCAGCTGAACGCGTCAGCCTCCGGCCTCGCTCGCCTTGCGCCGTGCGCCCGTGATCAGTCCCGCTGCGCCATAGGCGATCATGGCGGCCAGGATCGATCCCAGGAAGGCGCCGGGAACATCATACACCCAGCTGCCCAGAGCGATCGCCACCAGTCCGGCGGCCAGGGCGGCCAGCGCGCTCCACTCATCGCCGAATTTCGTGTGCAATCCTATGAGCAGCGAGACCAGCAGGCCCGCCGAGCCCAGCGAGGAGGCGATCTCCACCAGGCCGTAAATCGTCTCGCCGCGCGTCGCCACCAGATAGGCGCATCCGCCCGCAACGACGGTGAGCACGCGCGCGGCGATCAGCTTTTCGCGCGGGTCTGCCTTGGGACGGACCCTGACATACAGGTTTTCCGTGGTCAGGCCCGCCGCAGCCAGAAGGGCGGAATCCACGGTGGATAGAACGGCTGAAAACAGCGCCCCGGCGAACACCACGAACAGGGCGGTGGGCAGCAGCTCCGCAGCCAGTTGTGGCAGGAAGAGATCGCCCGCCTCGGCGTCAAACCCCGCGCCCGGTCCGATCAGGCCGAATGCCAGCGGGAAAAATCCCACCACGAGGTAGAGCGCACCAGCCAGCAGCCCGCCGCGAACGGCGATTTTGGCGGTCTTCGAGCCGAGAAAGCGCGAGATCAGTTCCTGGGCCACGATGGAGCCCAGAATGGGGATCGCAAAGGCGTCAAGGCGCGCCAGCCAGGTTTCGCCCGGCGCAATCAGGATCAATTGCTCGGGCCGGATCGAGCCCAGCGCCGACATCGGCCCGCCTGCATGATCGATCAGGGCGAACAGCAATATGAACAGCCCAATCACCACGATCACGCTCTGGAAGATGTCCGTCACCACAGACGCCAGCAGCCCGCCGATCAGCGTGTAGGCGGTCACCAGCACGGTTACGGCCAGCAATGTTGTGGCGACGGGCAGGCCGGCCACCGTCGACACCAGCGCCGCCAGCGCCAGAAGCTGGGCGGCGGCCCAGACGATGGAGGTGGGGATGGACACGCAAGCCGCCGCGATCTCGGCGCGCCCGCCAAACCGGTCGCGGAAGAAATCAGCCAGCGTGATATAGCCCTTGGCGCGCAGGGCGCCGGCCACCAGAAGGGCGGCCAGAACTAGGCAGATGGCATAGCCGAAGGGTTCGGCGCGCGCCCCCGCTATCCCCTCTGTGGCGATGGCGGCGCTGGCGCCCATCACGGTCTCGCCGCCAAACCATGTGGCGAACACCGAAATCCCCACCGCGAACATGCCCAGGCGCCGTCCCGCGACCAGGTAATCCACATCGCCGGCAATCTTGCGCGACGCCCACACAGCAATGCTGAGCTGGACGAGCACATAGGCGGCCAAAGCGGCGATCATCCAGGACATGGGCGAGGCTCCGGGTGGAATGGAGGGGGGCGTTCAAGGCCCCAGACGGGCCCGGCTGACAAGCCAATCGTTGTCCATCGCCGCCTCGCCCGCGCCCAGCGTGGTGGCGGTCTCCGCGATGCGGCGTCCAATATAGGCCTCCAGCGCCGGGTCCAGACCGGCGCGCTGAAGCGCTGCGGCGGTCAGGAGGGTGGCGGACAGTTCGGTGAAGCGGCGGGCGCGGGCTTCGCCCAGACCGTCCGTGAGCATGGCGCTTAGGGCGGCCAGGCGCCGGTCCACCGCCGGGTGCAACCCGGCGAGGCTGGCGAGCTCGGCCTCCAGCGCCTCGCGCGCCGATCTGTCACGGGACAAGGCGCGCAGCACGTCCAGCGCGATGACATTGCCCGAGCCTTCCCAGATGGCGTTGAGCGGGCTCTGACGGAACATGCGCGGCAGCGGATGCTCCTCCACGTATCCCGCCCCACCATGGGCCTCCATGGCCTCATAGACGAGATAAGGCGCACGCTTGCAGATCCAGTATTTGGCGATGGGCGTGGCGATGCGCGCAAACGCGGCTTCGGCGGGGTTATGGGCGGCTTTGTCAAAGCTTTGCGCCACGCGGAAGGCGAGGGCGAGGGCGGCTTCAGCCTCCAGCGCCAGTTCGCCGAGCACTTCGCGCATCAGAGGCTGGTCGATCAGGCGGCGCTGGAACGCGCTGCGCCGGTCGGCATGCCAGATGGCGTGGGCGCTGACGGCGCGGATCAGGCCGGCCGAACCGGCCAGGCAGTCCAGCCGGGTGTGATTGACCATCTCGATAATGGTGCGCACGCCGCGCCCCGGCTCGCCCACGCGCCGCGCCCAGGCCTGCTTGTACTCGATCTCGGACGAGGCGTTGGAGCGGTCTCCCAGCTTGTCCTTGAGGCGCTGTATCTCAATCGTGTTGCGCGTCCCGTCCGGGCGCCAGCGCGGGACCAGGAAGCAGCTCAGCTGTCCGTCGTCCCCGCCCTCGTACGCCAGGGTCAGGAAGGCGTCGCTCATGGGCGCGGAGCAGAACCATTTATGGCCGGTCAGCAGCACTTCATCGCCGCCATCGATCGGCGCGGCGCGTGTGGTGTTGGCGCGCACGTCAGAGCCGCCCTGCTTCTCGGTCATGGCCATGCCCAGCGTCAGGCCGGACTTGGCCTCCATGGGCCTGAAGGCGGGATCATACGACCCGCTGGCCGCGCCCCTGATCCAGTCATCGGCCCACGGCGCATGGCGCAGGGCCGGCACGCAGGCATAGGTCATGGACATGGGGCAACACACGCCCGAATCCGCATGACCCATAAGGATCAGCAATCCGGCATGCAGGGCATGGCCCGCCTGGTCGGTCTTCCATGCCGCCGACGACACGCCATGGCTGAGGCCCAGCGCCATCAGATCGTGATAGGCGGGGTGAAACTCCACCTCATCCACCCGCTGACCAAACCGGTCGAAGGGTTTGAATTTGGGTGGGTTTTCGTTGGCGAGCCTTCCTTGTTCCTGCACCGCCTCGCTACCCGCCGCCGCGCCCAGAGCCGACAGGCTGGCGGCGTGCGCCCCCGCCCCGGCGCGGTCCAGAGCCTCGCGCAGCATCACATCATCCTCGTACCAGTTCACGCCGGTCAGGGGCGCTGACTGGTTGAAGACCGAATGGGTGGCGAGCTC
>JBHYFR010000223.1:0-3521 GCA_051859425.1 Oceanicaulis sp.
ATCAATGAGAATGACACGGTCGCCACCGAGGAATTGCGCTTTGGCGACAATGACAAGCTGGCTGCGCGCACCGCCCAGCTGTGCAGCGCCCAGCTCCTGGTCATTCTGTCGGATGTGGACGGGCTGTATGACCGCGACCCGTCCCGGCCAGGCGCCCTGCACATGCCCGAGATCGCAGCGATCACGCCGGAAATCGAGGCGGTGGCCGGTCCGTCCCGCCCCGGCGCCGGAACCGGCGGCATGGCTAGCAAGATCGCCGCCGCGCGCATCGCCATGTCGGCAGGCTGCGCGGTGGTGATCACGTCCGGGGCGGCAGAGCGCCCGGTGGAGGCCCTCCGCCAGGGCGCGCGCGCCAGCTGGTTCGCCGCCCAGGGCTCGCCCGAAAGCGCCAGGCGCGCGTGGATCCAGGGCGCCTTGTCGCCCAGCGGCACCTTGCACCTTGATGCCGGTGCCTGCCGCGCCATCATTTCAGGCCGCAGCCTTCTGCCCGCCGGCGTGACCCGGGTCGAGGGCGTCTTCCGGCGCGGCGACACGGTGCGCATCGCCGACCCGGACGGGCGCGCCTTCGCCACCGGGATTGCGGGCTATAATGGCGAGGAGGCGCGGCGCATCGCCGGCCTGCGCTCCAAGGCGGTGGAGGCCACGCTGGGCTATCGCCGCGGCGCCGCGCTTGTCCATGCCGGTGATATCGTACTGGATAGTGAGGAGACCCATTGACCCATCTTGACCGCTTTGCCGCCCTGGCCGCGAAGGGACGCGCCGCACGGCGTGCGCTGGAAGCCGCCGGTCCCGGCGCCCGCAGCGCCGCCCTGCGCGCCGGCGCCGCCGAGATTCGCGCGCGCGCCAAAGCCATTCTGGACGTCAATGCCGAGGAGACGGACGCCGCCCGCGAGCGTGGCCAGACCGGCGCCTTTCTCGATCGCCTGACGCTTGACGCCGAGCGGCTTGAAGCCATCGCAGCCGGTGTCGAGGCGGTGGCCGATCTGCCCGATCCGGTGGGTGAGGAGCGCCGCCGCTGGACACGGCCCAACGGGCTGGAAATCACCGAGGTCTCGGTTCCTATCGGCCTGATCGGCGTGATTTTCGAAAGCCGGCCCAATGTCACCGCCGACGCGGCGGCGCTGTGCGTGCGGGCCGGAAATGCCGTGATCCTGCGCGGCGGATCAGAGACAACCGGCACCAGCGCTGCCCTGACCGGCGCCATGCGCGCGGGCCTCAGCGCCGCCGGCCTGCCCGAGGACGCCGTCCAGACCCCGCCCGATTCCGATCGCGCCTGGGTCACGGCCATGCTGAGCCTGGACGAGGACGGCTGCGATCTGGTCATCCCGCGCGGCGGCAAGAGCCTGGTCGCCCATGTGCGCACGCATGCCCGCGTGCCGGTGCTGAGCCATCTCGACGGGGTGTGCCATGTCTATGTCCATGAGCGCGCCGATCGGGAAAAAGCGCTGCGCATCACGCTGGATTCCAAGATGCGCCGCACCGGGGTGTGCAATGCCGCCGAGACACTGCTCATCGACGCAGCCTGCGCAACCGAGCTGTTGCCGGTCATCGCCGGCGCGCTGGCGGGGAGGGGATGCGCGCTGCGCGGCGACGCGGCGGCGCGCAAGCTGGTTCCCGGCATGCAAGCCGCAACGGACGCCGACTGGGATACCGAGTATCTCGACGCGATCCTGTCAGTGCGCGTGGTCGACGGCATGGACAGCGCGCTGGACCATATCGCCGCCCACGGGTCGGGCCATACAGACGCCATTGTGACCGAAGACGGCGACGCCGCGGCGCGGTTCCTGGGACAGGTGGATTCGGCGGTGGCGCTGCACAATGCAGCGACCGGGTTTTCCGACGGGGGCGAGTTCGGCTTTGGCGGCGAGATCGGCATCGCCACGGGGCGCCTGCATGCGCGCGGGCCGGTAGGGGCCGCCCAGCTGACCACCGGCAAATACATCGTGCGCGGCACGGGTCAGGTGCGCGGATCATGGCCGCGCTGAAAAGCGAACTGCTGGCCCCCGGCATGCGGGTGGGTCTGTATGGCGGGACGTTCGATCCGCCCCATGAGGGGCATTGGCATGTGGCCCGGACCGCCCTCAGGCGCCTGCAGCTGGACCGTGTCTGGTGGCTGGTCAGTCCGGGCAACCCGTTCAAGGCCAATCCGCCCGCGCCGCTGGACGCGCGCCTGGAGGCCGTGCGGGCGCTGGCGCCCGGGCCGCGCCATGTGGTCAGCGCGCTGGAAGCGCGGCTGCCCAGCCATCGCACGGTGGATGTGATCGCCTGGTTGCAGGCGCGCCATCGCGGCGTGCGCTTTGTCTGGATCATGGGCGCGGATGGGCTCGCCGAACTGCACCAATGGAAAGCCTGGCGCGAGATCACCGCGCGCACGCCGCTGGCGGTGGTGGCGCGCCCCGGCGCCGGGCTGGCTGCGCGCTTCAGCCCCGCCGCACGGGCGCCAGGACAGGTGCAGACCGCAGAGAGCCAGGCCCACGCCCTGGTGAATAAGGGGGCCCCCGGGTGGACTTATCTGACCGAGCCCTTACATCCCCACGCGTCGCGCCTGATGCGCGGTTGATCTTGCAGCAGCCCCCCTGGCGCCATGACTTCGACCTCCCCCCTCCCCGGCGCGCCGTCGCTCGCCTTTTTTGAAGATTTGCGTCCGCCCGCAGGCGATTTCAGGACCGATGTTCTGACCGGACTGGCCAAACCGCAAAAAGCCATTCCGCCAAAGTATTTCTACAACGCGGAAGGTTCACGCATTTTCGACCGGATCACACGCGCGCCCGAATACTATCCCACCCGCACAGAGCTCGCCTTGCTGGACGCCATCGGACCGGAGCTGCGCGATCTGGCGGGACCGGGCGCGGTGGTGCTGGAGCCGGGCGCGGGATCCAGCGTGAAAGTGCGCAAGCTGATCGATGCGCTGGATGCGCCCGCCTCCTATGTGGGCATGGATATTTCCGGCGATCATGTGAAAGCGGCCTGCGCCGATATCGCCAGCGATCATCCCGGCATGGTGATCGGGGCGGTCTGTCATGACGTCACCCGGCCCATCGATCTGTCCGCCCTGCCCCTGCCGCCGGGGCGCCGGATCGTGTTCTTTCCCGGCTCCACCATCGGTAATTTCGAGCTGATCGATGCGCGCGCCCTCCTGCAGACGCTCGCCGGCTGGCTGCGCCCCGGCGACGCCCTGCTGATCGGGGCCGATCTGCGCAAGGACGCCAGCATGCTCGAAGCCGCCTATGACGATGCGGGCGGCGCCACGGCCGATTTCAATTTCAATCTGGTGCGCCGCATCAATACCGAGCTGGACGGCACGCTGGACACTGAAGGTTTGCGCTACCGGGCGTTCTGGAACCCCTACCGGTCACGCATGGAAATGTATCTGCAGGCGGTGCGCGATCAGCATTTCACCGTGTCTGGCCAGGACTTCGTGCTGCGCGAGAGCGAGACCATCCATACCGAAAACGCGCACAAATTCACCCTGGACACCTTCCGCGAGCGCGCCCGCTCGGCCGGGCTGGCCCCGGTGCACG
>JBHYFR010000224.1:0-3510 GCA_051859425.1 Oceanicaulis sp.
CTGGACCATCTGGTGGAAGGCGGGCTCGGCGCCGCTCATTTCCAGGCCCACATCAAAGCCCTCGGTCATGTTCAGCCGCGCCATCACATCACGCAATTCCTCGCGCGCGGTATTGACCGGCGTGGCTGTGGGGCAGACCTGCTCCAGCAGGCGCAGCCGGTCCGGATTGATATCCGTCACCACCACATGGCGCGCGCCGCAATGGCGCGCCACGGCGGCGGCCATGATGCCGATGGGTCCGGCGCCGGTGATCAGCACGTCCTCGCCCACCAGATCGAACGCCGTGGCGGTGTGGACCGCATTGCCCAGCGGGTCGAGGAAGGCGGCCTGCTCCATGGAGACATCGTCTGGCAGCGGCACCACGTTGAAGGCCGGGATGCGCAGATATTCGGCAAAGGCGCCGGGCATGTTCACCCCGATGCCCATGGTGTCGGGGTCGAGATGGAAGCGCCCGGCGCGCACCGCGCGCGATTTCTCGCCCACCACATGGCCCTCGCCCGACACCCGCATGCCCGGCTTCACCCGGGTGACGTCGCGGCCCACCGCTTCGACCACGCCGCCGAACTCATGGCCCACCACCATGGGCACGGGCACGTTTTTCTGCGCCCACTCGTCATATTTGTAGATATGCACGTCGGTGCCGCAGATGGCGGTCATGTGCACCCGGATCAGCACGTCATCCGGGCCTATGTCAGGGCGTTCCACCTCTTGCATCCACAGGCCGGTTTCCGGCTTGGCCTTCACAAGGGCGGTCATGGTGGCGGACATGGGGGTCTCCCGTGGCGAAATCGGTCTCTGGCGCCGGTATCTAGCGCACTTGGCCGACGCGCGCGACGGGGCGCGGCTGTATCAAGCCATGTAACAAAACTGTCGGCGAGCCGGTGTATGTCCTTACCCGTCCCGAACCCGTCCGCCGTTTGAGGAATTCCGGTCATGACCCGCTTTCTGCTCGCCGCTCTCGCCGTGCTGGGCCTGTCCCTGCCCGCTCTGGCGCAAGACAATATCGCCCAGGTCCGCCCTGCGCCCCCGCCCGTCACCGACGCGCCACGCGCGCCGGGCGCGCCCTTCCTGCCGGGCGGCGCGGCCGACCGCATCACGCTTGTGCCCGGCGCTGAAGCCGCGCGCGCCATGGCGGTGAGCTTCCGCACCCATGCTGACCAGACCGAAACCCGCGCCGAGATCGGCCGCGTGCTGGACGGCCCGGCGAGCGCCACGGACGTGCGCGCCCTGACCGGCCAAAGCCGCATTGTCGCCGACGCCGACGGCGCGGCGCGCTATCACCATGTGCGTTTTGACGATCTGGAGCCGGCCACGCGCTATGTCTACCGCGTGCGCGGGCTGGAGGGCTGGAGCCCGTGGCTGCCCTTCGTGACGGCGTCTGACGCATTCGCGCCCACGCGCCTGATCTATCTGGGTGATGCGCAAAACCGCATTGGCGATGTGGCCACGCGCGTCATCGCCGAGGCGCTGACCCACCCCCATGACATGGTCCTGCACGCCGGCGATCTGGTCGCCTCGCGCCTGGAAATCGCCCATGACGACGAATGGGGCCAATGGCACGCTGCGGGCGGGCTCAATTACGCCATGCGCCCGCAGGTCGCGGCTGCGGGCAATCATGAGTTTGTGAAGATCGATCTGGAAGACGGCTCGGAAACCCGGGTGCTGACGCCCCATTTCCCGGCCCTGTTCCCGGTCCCGGCCAATGGCGCGCAAGGCCTGCCCGACACCAGCTTTGTCACCGATTATCAGGGCGTGCGCATCATCACGCTGGACACCACCTCGGCGGTGGAGCTGGGCGGACTGGAGACCCAGACCCGCTGGCTGGAACAGGTGCTCACAAACAACCCGGCGCGCTGGACCATCGCCCTGTTCCACCACCCGGTCATCACCTGTGCGCGCCCGAACAATACCGAGTTCCTGATGGAGCATTGGACGCCGCTGTTCGAGGCCCATGGCGTGGATCTGGTCCTGCAAGGCCATGACCATTGCTATGCCCGCTACAGCGAGTGGCGCCTGCCCGCCGGGCCGGAGCGCGAAGCGGCCCAGCAGGCGCTTGCCGGTCCGGTCTATCTGGTCAGCGTCTCGGGCTACAAGATGTACGCCCTCAATGACCGGGTGGCGCAGGAATCTGACCGCTACGGCGCCGACACCCAGACCTTCCAGATCATCGATATCCGCCATGACCGGCTGGTGTTCGAAACCTGGACGCCCACGGGCGGGCTCTATGACGCCTTCGCGCTGGAGCGCCGCGAGGACGGGCGTAACCGGCTGGTGGAAGACCCCCGCGAGCGCAGCGCCTTGCGGGTGTGCGATGGCGATACCGGCCCGGATGGCGGCCCCTGCTATGGCAGCGAGAAATAGCCGCTGTCCCGGCTGATCCAGTGCGGCTTGGCCACGCCGCGCCGCACGCGCTATAGTCCCCCCGTCCTGATGGGCGGGGGGATTTTTTTCCATGCCTGATGCAGGTGTGCCGTGAACCGGGGCGTCCCGGCCGGACTGGTGGCCGGGCTGGCGCTGGCGCCCGCCTTCGCCGCCGCCGTGGCGGTGGGTGGCATGATGACCCTGTCCGCGCTCGAAGGCGCGGCGGCCTCGCGCCTGCCGCTGGCCGAGCTGATGCCGCTGGCCGGTGAAATCTGGCTTTATGCGCTGGCCTTCGCCTACCCGGCGGGTGGAGCCTTTCTCCTGCTCTGGCTGGTGATGCGCGGCCTTGGCGGTCTGGGCGCGGGCCTTGCCGGGGCGCTGGCCGGGTTTGGCGCCATGGCCGCCTATCTCAGGCGCATTCATGACGGCGGCTGGCTGTGGGCGCTGGCCGACGGGCGCGATATCGCCACCCTCACCCTGCCCGAAGCTCCCGGCGCCTTCGCCCTGCCCCTGACCGGCGTGATCGAAGGCCTGGCCGGCGCCTGGCTGTTCGCCACGCTGGCGGGACGCCGGTAACGCGTGGCGGCCAGGCGCGCGCCATACCGCCTGCGAAAACGCGGCGTCACCGCCACGGCCTTGATGAGCCCGGTGCTGGCGGCGAGCCTCGCCGTCGCCCTGCCGGCCCTGGCCACGCTGGTCTACCTGTCTGTGACCACGGGGCTGGACCGCAATACAGGGCTCACGGACTGGCTGGAATTCCTGGCCGTGTTCGCTTTGGCGACGGTCTGGGTTCTGGTCCGTGCCATCGCCCTGACCTATCTCGCGGCCAGCCCCTTGATCGCCGCCGCCTGGATGCTGGTCCATGGGATGGGCTGGCGCGGGCCGCGCGATCTCGCCCTGGCCATGGGCGCAGCCGGATTCATCTTTGGCGCGGTGTTTTTCGGGCTGTTTCACGGGCCGGAGCTGGCGATGCTGATGGCGCCCTGCGGACTGATATCAGGTGTGATCACCGGCCTGTTCATTCACCGGCGCGCCTATGAGCTGGCGCCCCCTGAACCGGGGGTGGACGCTGCGCCCGGCTGAGCGTCCTATCGCGTACCCGTCACGACTTGCGTTCATTTCGAGAAGGATATTTGACCATGGACGACG
>JBHYFR010000225.1:0-3484 GCA_051859425.1 Oceanicaulis sp.
TAGCCAATGCAGCCGGGGATGATACGCGTCACTAGGTCGCGCCTGCGTCCCGGCCAAGCCAGCGTTCGATCAGCAGGCGGGAGATGGAGACGAGTTTGGGCGCCCATTGCGCCATTGCGCCGTCATAGAGCGCGCGCACTTCTTCGCGGGTGAACCATCGCGCGTCTTCCAGATCATCATCGGGGCGCACCTCGCCCGGCTCAACCTCGGCCAGGAAGCCCACCATCAGTGAGGACGGGAAGGGCCAGGGCTGGTTGGCCACATACTCGGTGCGCAGCACTTTGAGATGCACTTCCTCGGCGGTTTCGCGCGCGCAGGCCGCTTCGAGCGTTTCGCCCGGCTCCACAAATCCGGCCAGCGTCGCATACATGCCCGGCGGCCAGCCGGGCTGGCGGCCCATCACGCAGCGGTCGCCGGCGTAGGGCAGCAGGATAACCGACGGATCGGTGCGCGGGTAATGCTCCATGCCGCACGACGGGCAGGTGAGGCGCAGCCCGCCATCGACGGGCTCGTTCTTCGCTCCGCAATTGGAGCAGAAGCGCCTGCGCCCGGACCACATCAGGATGGATCGCGCCCGTCCGAAAATGCACGCCAGCTCAGGCGGCAGATGCATGGCGGTCATCCGGAAGTCAGGTCCGCGCTCGGCCACGCCCTGTTCGAGCGAGCCGGAGAACCAGGGCGCGCCATCCTGCAGGCCAATAAAGATGAGGCCGGGCCATTTGAGCGGAAGGCTGGACGCCAAGTGTACCGGCAGCACCAGCGGCGCGCCGTCATCGGCCAGCGCCAGCGAGCCGCCGGCGAACAGGACCGCCTGACCCTGTTTGTGGGCGCGCTGCGCCGCCATCCAGTCAGGGTCAGCCCGCTTGAGGCCGGCATGGTCAAGGGGCGAATCGGTAAAGGTCAGCCGCATGGGGGCGGGTGTATCGCACCTGCCGGTCTGCGGCCAGTGCCGGGGCTGATGCGCGCATGACGTGGAAGTCATTAACTTACACAAATCATTGAGCCATTTTGGGCGCGAAGCGGCCACATTTGGGCGGGTTCCGCCACACTTCGGCCCCTGTGCGTATTCTGTTCGCCACGCACGCGGTGATGTTCAGCAAAGTGATGCGCTGACCGGCTTGTGCGGCGAAAAGGGCGGGAGCACCTGTCATGGCGGTCCGGAAATCTTCCGGCAAAGATGACAAGGAAAAACAGATGAAAACGATCCTCCTCTCCACCGCTGCAGCGCTTCTGATGGTGTCGGGCGCGTCGGCCCAGGACGGCCGCACGCACATCGGTGGCGGTCTGACCCACTTCGACGCGGACGGCGCCAATTTCAACGCTCTTTACGTGCGCGGCGGCTTTGACATCACCGCGTTCTTTGGCCTTGAGGCCGAAGGCCAGATCGGCATCCAGGACGACACCGTGAATCTGGGCGGCGGTCTGACCGCTGACGTCGGCCTGAACTACGGCATCGCCGGCTTCGCCAAAGCGCAATACCCGGTGTCCGAGCAGTTCTCCGTGTTCGCCCGCGCCGGTTACGCCTGGGCCGAGTTCGACGCCTCTGCCGCCGGTCTGACCATCAAGGAAGACGATGACGGCTTCGCCTATGGCGTGGGCGCTGAGTGGGCGTTCTCCGGCCCGAACGCGATCCGCTTCGACTACACCCGCTATAACTTCGAGGGTGATGCGAACGTGTGGTCGATCGGCTACGTCCGCCGCTTCTAGGCCATATCGGCGTCACTTCAGCTGACGTGAAAGCCCCTGCGCCCGGCGCAGGGGTTTTTTGCTGATTGCGCCTTGACGCGAATGAGAACGAGTCGCAAATTGATGACGCCGTATCGTCATCAGGACGCGCCATGTCTCACGCTCACTCCAACGTCATTGAGTTTCCCGGCCCGCAAAACCTGCCGGGCAGGGCGGGCGCTGTGCGCCGTCCGCTCCAGGGCGAGCTGGCCGGGTCGGTGCGCGACTGGCTGATGACCCAGCAGAATGTGATTGCGCACTGGCGTGACCGGCTGGTCGCCGAAGGCGCGGACTGGCGCATGGTGGCCATTCTGGATCAGCATGCGGCCTTCCTGCGCGAGGCCTGCGAACTATAACCGCCCCTGACGCCTTGACCTGCGAGCCGGGTGGCGCTTGAACACCACGCCTTGACCCGGGGGCGCAAAATCGCCCCGCGGGCCGTACGCCATGCACGAAAGGCCCGCCCTTGACCGATCTTGATCGCATTGCGCGTGCGCCCGGCGCGCTGACGGTGTGTGGCGCCCCTGACGGATTTGACGCCCTGATCTTTTGTGATGCGCTGCGCGCGCGCGGCGGTCTGGGCCTGTACATCGCAGCCGATGAGGCGCGCGCCAGCGCGTTTGATGCGGCGGTGCGGTTCTTTGCGACGGACCTGGAGCGGCTGCGCCTGCCAGCCTGGGACTGCCAGCCCTATGACCGGATCAGCCCCAGCCCGCGCACGGCGGCCCGCCGGGCGGGCGCGCTGCATCGCCTGGCCATGCGCAAGGACGGCGAGGCGCCGCTTCTGGTGATCACCACGGTCAACGCCGTGGTCCAGCGCTGCGCGCCGCGCACCGCCATGGCCGGTGGCGGGTTGTCCGCCCGCCCGGGCGAGGTCCTCGACAGCGAGGCGCTCAAGGCGCACCTGACCACCAATGGCTATGTGCGCGCCGCCACCGTGACCGAGCGCGGCGACTACGCCGTGCGCGGCGGGGTGATCGACGTGTTTCCCGCCGACGCCTCCGAACCGGTGCGCCTGGACTTTTTCGGCGACACCCTGGAGAGCGTGCGCGCCTTTGATCCTGAAACCCAGCGCACCACACGCCAGCTCAAAGCCGTGAAGTTCACGCCCGTCAGCGAAGTGCTGCTGGATGCGGCGGCGATCTCGCGCTTCCGCACCGGGTTCCTCAAGCGCTTCGGCGCGGCCGGATCGGGCGATATCATCTATGACGCGGTCAGCGCGGGCGCGCGCCCGGCGGGGGCCGAGCACTGGCTGGCCCTGTTCCACGACCATCTCGATACGGTCTTTGACTATGCCGGCGAGGGGGCGCTGATCGGCCTTGATTCACTGGCCCGCCCCGCGCTGGAAGAGCGCCTGGAGCTGGTGCGTGACTATTATGCGGCCCGTCAGGACGCGCAGAAATCCGGCGCCGGCGCCATGGGCGCGCCGGCCTATCGCGCCATCGAACCGGACGCGATGTATCTCAGCGAGGAAGAGTGGGAGACCGTGCTGGGCGCGCGCACCGTGCGCCGCTTCACCAGCTTCCAGGAGCCCGGTGACAACGTCATCGATGCGGGCGGCAAGCAGGGCCGCAGCTTCGCCCCCGAGCGTCAGGGCGACCAGAACGTGTTCGACGCCGCCGCCCGCCATGCCGCCAGCCTGCGCCAGACCGGCAAAAGGGTGCTGTTCGCCAGCTGGAGCGAGGGCGCCTCGGAGCGTCTGGGCGGGGTGCTGGGCGAACACGGGCTCTCGCCGGTGCAGGCGGTGACCAGCTGGGGC
>JBHYFR010000226.1:0-3200 GCA_051859425.1 Oceanicaulis sp.
CTCGGCCATGCGGCCTGAATAGGTCTCGATGGCAAACGCGATGAGGTCGCGCTCGATGGCCTCCAGCGAGCGCAGATGGCCGCCGGAATCCAGAATATCGACCCGCAGGGCGTCGTCCTCGTCAGCCAGCGCGGCTGCGTCGAACACCTCGGCGCTGGACGGCGCCCCCTGCACATTGGCCACAGACGGGGCCGTGGACCCGGCCGCCGCAGGCGTCATGTCGTCTTCGCGCAAGGTCGGCGTGAGGCCGGAGATTTGCGGGAAGTCCTCCGGGGTCAGATAATCCCCGTCGCTGAGCACCACGGCGCGGAACACCGCGTTCTCCAGCTGGCGCACATTGCCCTTCCATTCGTGACGCGACAGCAGGTCCATGGTCTCGCCGCTGGCGTCGAGCACCGCCTTGCCTTCCTGGGCGTTGAAGCGGGCGATGAAGTGGCGCACCAGCGCCGGGATGTCGTCGCGGCGCTTGGCCAGGGACGGCACCTCGATGGGAAACACGTTGAGCCGGTAGAACAAATCCTCGCGGAAAGCGCCGGTCTTTACCTGATCGGCCAGATCCCGGTTGGTCGCCGAGACGATGCGCACATCAACCTTCACCGGACGGCGCGAACCCACCGGGTCCACCTCGCCCTCCTGCAACGCGCGCAGCAGCTTGACCTGCATGTCCAGCGGCAGCTCGCCGATCTCGTCGAGGAAGAGCGTGCCGCCATCAGCCTCCTGGAACTTGCCCAGATGCTTGGCCACGGCGCCGGTGAAGGAGCCTTTCTCGTGGCCGAACAGGGTGGATTCCACCAGGTTTTCCGGGATCGCCCCGCAATTGACCGCCACGAAGGGCCGGCCCGCACGGTCAGACGCCGCCGCGATCGAGCGCGCGACCAGCTCCTTGCCCACGCCGCTTTCGCCCGTGATCAGGATCGGGATGTTCGATTTGGCCGCTCGCTCGCCCAACCGCACCACCTGGCGCATGGCCGGGGCGCCGGCGATCATGTCGGCGAAGCCCAGCTGGCCCGAGCGCGTCTTTTTCAGGCGCGTGACCTCGCTGGACAAATCCTTCACTTTCAGCGCGTTGCGCAGCGACACGGCGATGCGCTCGGGGCTGGCGGGTTTTACGAAGAAATCCACCGCGCCCGCGCGCATGGCGCGCACCACGGTCTCGATGCCGCCATGGGCAGTGAGCATGATCACCGGCAGATCGGGCTCGCGCGCCCGGATCGCCTCCAGGGTCTCCACCCCGTCCATGCCCGGCATGATCATGTCGAGCATGACCACGTCGATCCCGCCGCGCTTCACGGCGGCCAGGCCCGCATCGCCGTCCTCCGCGCCCTGGAATGCATGTCCCTGCTTTTCCAGCACCGCCTGCATCAGGCGGCGCTGGGTCGGATCGTCATCGACGACCAGTACGGCCTTCGCCATAGCACCCACGCCCTTTCGGTCCCATCCACCGGGGGCGGTCTTTGCGCGGCGCCGGCCAGGGTATTCCCCGTCCCGGCGCCGCGACCGTCCTCCCGTCTTGATGCGCACCGTTATGGGACACGTCCGGTAAAGATCACGTGTAAGGCACGGTCAGATTTGGTTAGGGTAAAGAAAGGGTTAGGGGTGACGGATCGCCACCGCCCGCCCGCCATTTGACGCGCCGCAGCACGAGGGCTAACCCTTTCATCTGTTTCCAGTCATTGCTTTTGGATATCCGATCCCATGACCGACCCCGCCCCCCTGCCTCCCCCGCTGGCGCAATTTGCCGGTGCGCCTGTGCCCGCGCCGGACTGGTTTGCTGACGCGCTCTCGGTTCCTTTCGAGACAGGCGCCGCCGTGCGCGACGGGGCGAAGATTGTCTGGAAGGCGTGGGGCAAGCGCGGCGATCCGGCCCTGGTGCTGATCCATGGCGGCACGGCGCACAAGGGCTGGTGGGACGCGCTGGGTCCGTTCCTGGCG
Source organism: Oceanicaulis sp. (assembly GCA_051859425.1). Taxonomy (GTDB): domain Bacteria; phylum Pseudomonadota; class Alphaproteobacteria; order Caulobacterales; family Maricaulaceae; genus Oceanicaulis. The sequence goes on from JBHYFR010000226.1 coordinate 1,933, forward strand.
GCGTCCGGGCGCCGGGTGATCGCGCTGGATCTGGCAGGCATGGGGCAGAGCGGCTGGCGCGAGGTCTACACCATGACCGATCACGCCGCCGACATGCGCGCGGCGGCTGAAGACGCCGGTGCGTTCCAGGGCGCCAAGCCGGTCTATGTCGGCCATTCCTTTGGCGGGTTCGTCACGCTGCAGGCCGCCACCGAATATGGCGCCGATTTGCGCGCGGCGGTTATCCTCGACAGTCCGATCCGCAAGCCGGAGAAACAGCGCGAAGGGTCTCCGCCGCGCCGGGGCGGGCGGGTCTATGCCGATCTCGCCGCCGCGCTGGCGCGCTTCCGCCTCCTTCCGGCCCAGCCGTGCGACAATGTGTGGCTGGTGGATCATGTGGCGCGCGGTTCGCTGCGCCAGGCCGAGGGCGGCTGGACCTGGTGGTTCGATCCTGATCTGTGGGCGAAGCTGACCTATCAGCGCCGGGATCCCGAGGCGGCGGCGGCCGCGCTGGGATGCCCGCTGGCGTTCATTCGCGGCGAACGCTCCGACCTGATGAACGCGGAAACCTGGAGCTATATGCGCTTGGTCTTCACACGCTCGCCCTTCATCACCGTGCCCCGGGCGCGCCACCACCTGATCCTGGATGACCCGATCGCTGTGGTTTCGGCGCTCGATGCGCTGGTCGAGAGCTGGGCGCCGCCTATCTAGTCAGGTCAGCCGCGCTGCGGCGCTATGCGCCTTGGCGGGGGCGCCCCGTCATGCTAGAGGCGCCCTACGCAGGAGCACGCGCTCCGAAGCCTTTCCAGACAAGGATTGTGACGATGGCTGAAGACTATACCCGCGGTCAGATGGATATCTCCCACCACAAGATGACCTACGACGCTGTGATGAAGGTGTCGGTGTTCGTTTCGGTGCTGCTGGGCCTGATCGTGCTGTATCTCACCCTGGTGTTCGGCGCCGGCATGGGCTGGGTCACCGCCCTGATTGCAACGCTGATCACGGGCGGCGTGACGGGCGCCGCGCTCAAGCAGGGCGCGCGCTACTGGGCCTCTCTGGGCGTGCTGGCGGTGATCACCCTGATCTCGGGCGGGATCACCATGCTGTTCGTCGGCGTCTGACGCGCCCGCGTCAGGCCAAGAAACCCGTTGCCTTTCCAGCCGAGTCGCGCATGCTGGACTCATCGGTTAACGCCGCGCCGCTCAAGGGATTTGCATGCGAGTTGCCATTCTTGCCGAGACCCATCCGGGCGAGACCCGTGTCGCCGCCACGCCTGACAGCGTGAAAGC
>JBHYFR010000226.1:3210-3473 GCA_051859425.1 Oceanicaulis sp.
GAAGTGCTGGTGGAGGCGGGCGCGGGTGCGCGCGCAGATTTCGCCGACGCCGCGTTTGAAGCCGCCGGCGCCAGCGTCGGGGCACGCAAGGATGTGGTGAAGGCGGCTGACGCCCTGTTTTGCGTGCGCCGTCCCGACGCGTCGGTACTCTCCGGCCTGAAGAAGGGCGCGGTGATGGTGGGCTTGTTCGAGCCGCATGGCGCCACCGATTTCGCCGGCGCCTGCGCCAAGGCCGGGGTCAATGCCCTGGCCATGGAATTCAC
>JBHYFR010000227.1:0-3468 GCA_051859425.1 Oceanicaulis sp.
CGGTGCTTTCTGGAATTTTCGCCGTTTGTACGGCGAGGCGGAGGCGCTCAAGACCCTAAAACGCAAATACGAAGATGAGTATTTTCCCAGGGGTCTGGCTCTGGCCTTCAGCACCCACTCCCGCCGCAATGTTACCCATGGCGCAGCAAAACAGTGGCTACTGGTTGGGCTGATCCGGCTGGATGAGGACAGACAGCCCGATTTCTTCCTCACCTGACGGCAGATCACCCCACCTGCCCCTCCCCGCTGACGGCGCGCCCGGCGCGTCCTATCTTGCGTCCATGGTCAAAGCCGCCCGTCCCGATGCGCCGCCCCTGGATGCGGCTGACGACGCCGCCCCCGCCGGCGCGCCGGATGACGCGCGGTCCGGGCCGCAGATCATCGCCGATTATGTCAAACAGCTGCCCCTCAAGCCCGGCGTCTACCGCATGTATGGCGCGGATGGCGAGGTGCTCTATGTGGGCAAGGCCAAGAAGCTGAAGAACCGGGTGGCGAGCTACGCCAAGACCGGCGGCCACACCAACCGCATCGCCCTGATGATCGCGCTGACGCGCGCCATGGAGTTCGTGGTCACCAGCACCGAGACCGAGGCGCTGCTGCTGGAAGCCAATCTGATCAAGCGCCTCAAACCGCGCTTCAACATCATCCTGCGCGATGACAAGTCGTTTCCCTACATCCTGATCCGCAGCGATCACGCCGCGCCCCAGCTGACCAAGCATCGCGGCGCGCGCAAGGCCAAGGGCGCGTATTTCGGCCCGTTCGCCAGCGCGGGCGCGGTCAATGACACGCTCAACACGCTGCAGAAGGCGTTCCTTTTGCGCACCTGTTCGGACAGCGTGTACGAGAGCCGCACCCGGCCCTGCATGCTTTATCAGATCAAGCGCTGCGCGGCGCCGTGCGTGGATTATGTGGACGCGCAGGACTACGCCGAGCTGGTCGACGATGCGACAAGCTTCCTGCGCGGGCGCTCCAACGAGCTGCGCGAGGCGCTGCAGGCGCAGATGACCGCGGCGTCCGAGGCGATGGACTTTGAGCACGCCGCCCGGCTGCGCGACCGCATCCGCGCCATCGCGGCGGTGACGACGCATCAGGACATCAATCCTGAAGGGCTGGAAGAGGCCGATGTCGTCGCCGTGCATTCGCAGGGCGGGCGTTCGTGCGTGCAGGTCTTCTTCTTCCGCGCGGGCCAGAACTGGGGCAACCGGGCCTTCTATCCGCGCCATGAGGCGGATGCCGGAGAGGCCGGCGTGCTCAGCGCCTTCCTGGCCCAGTTCTATGACGACAAGCCGGCCCCGCGCCTGATCCTGGTCAGCCATGCGCCCGAGGAAACCGAGCTCCTGTCAGAGGCGCTGGCCCTGCGCGCCGGGCACGGTGTGGAGATCCGCCAGCCCCAGCGCGGCGACAAGAAACAGCTGGTCGAACAGGCCGCGCGCAATGCCCGTGAGGCGCTGGCCCGCCAGATGGCCGAGAGCGCATCCCAGGCCCAGCTTCTCAGGGGCGTGGCCAAGGTGTTCGGGCTGGACGCGCCGCCTGCGCGCATCGAGGTGTATGACAACTCCCACATCCAGGGCGCCAACGCGCTGGGCGCCATGATCGTCGCCGGGCCGGAAGGGTTCGAGAAAACCGGCTACCGCCGCTTCAACATGAAGGGCGATGACGCGGCCACGAACGATGATTACGCCATGATGGCCGCCATGATGCGCCGGCGTTTCGCGCGTCTCGTGCGCGAGCGGACCGAGGGCGCGCCCGCGCCCGATCTGGTGCTGATCGATGGCGGCAAGGGCCAGCTCTCCACGGTGGAGGGCGTGATGGCCGAGCTGGGCCTCACCGATATTCCGCTGGCCGCTGTGGCCAAGGGGCCCGACCGGGACGCGGGGCGCGAGGTGTTCTACCTGCCCGGCAAGCCGCCCGTGCGCCTGCCGCCCAATGACCCGGTGCTGTATTACATACAGCGCCTGCGCGACGAGGCGCACCGCTTCGCCATCACCGGCCACCGCGCCCGGCGCCAGCGCCAGATCCGCGACAACCCGCTGGACGACATTCCCGGCGTGGGCGCGACGCGCAAGAGCGCGCTTTTGAAGCATTTCGGCTCGGCGCGGGCGGTGGCGCGGGCCAATCTGGCCGATCTCGAAGCGGTGGAGGGCGTGTCCAAAACCATGGCGAGGACGATCTATGACCATTTCCACGAATAGCCCGCTGCGCCACCTGCCCAATCTGGTCACCTTCGCGCGCATGGGCGCAGGGGTATTCGGCGCCTGGTGCCTGATGCACAGCGCCGCTCAGGAGATGGAAAGCGCTGCGCTGGTCTGGGGCGGCGCGTCGGCGGTCATCTTCGTGCTGGCCGCCCTCACCGACTGGCTGGACGGCTGGCTGGCGCGGGTTCTGGACGCGCGCAGCGCGCTGGGCGCGCTTCTCGACCCCATCGCTGACAAGGTGCTGGTGGGGGCGTATTTGCTGGCGTTCGCCGCAATAAGCGGCTGGATGATCTGGCTGGCCCTGCCCGTCGCCATCATTGTGGGCCGCGACATGCTGGTCACCGTCTTGCGCTTCACCCGGCCCGCCCCGGCGACGCTCAACGTCACATCTGACGCGCGCACCAAGACGGCGCTCGCCATGACCATGACCGCCGCGCCCTTCGTGCTGGTGACCCTCGACCTCGCTGCGCCGGTCAGTCTGCCGGTGGCGGTCTGGTTCTTCTACTGGGTGGGCGGCGTCTGGTTTATCGCCCTGCTCAGCGCGTGGACCGCGGTGCCGTATGTGCGCGGGGCGCTGGGGCGGGGTTAGTGTCTCTGTGGGGGGCACTAACCGGCTAGTGTTTCATGAAACCGAACAATAACCCGCTTTAAATCAGTTATTCGCCGCGCCTAGGCCCTGCTACATGCTCGTCTCGCGCCTCGCATGTAGCAGGTGCGCAGATCAGGATCGGAGCCAGACATGATGACACACACAGTCTTGAGTGCCGCAGGCGCGGCGGCCTTGTTCAGCGCGGCGGCCTTCTCCAGCGCTCCGGCTATAACCGAGGCGGAGATCGCCGCCGCCCAGCAGGCCTGGGGCGAGGGCATAGTCAGGATCGGCCGCACCCATGTGGAGGGCGGCGATGTGGAGGCTGCAGCGCGCGCCCACATCGAAACCTTCTACGGGTTTGGTGAGCGCCCGGTGCTGTTCAAGCCGACCCTGGCCGCAAACCCCCGGTTCCGGATGAACTTCGACGACGCCCTGTCCTACTTCATCGGTGGCGCGCATGAGGAGGATGCAGGCTTTGCGCTGGCGCCCTACACCGACGTGCAATGGGACAATGCCGGCACGGTTATTGATTCAGACAGCGCGCTGGCCATGGGCACTTACGTCTTCACCCGCACCGACGGCTCGCAGGTCACGGTCGAGTACAGCTTTGGCTATGAGCGCAATGATGAGGGCGATCTGATTATCGTCCTGCACCACTCGTCCATGCCGTATCAACCGCAGTAG
>JBHYFR010000228.1:0-3463 GCA_051859425.1 Oceanicaulis sp.
CAGGAAAACCAGGCGCGCTATGCCCGCTGGATCGAACGCCGGCGCGCCATCGTCGAGGAAGCGTCGGGCGGGCGCATCGGCTATGCCCATATCCGCTCCATGAATGATTCCGGCTACCGCCAGGTCTACGGCGAGCTTCTGGGCCGCAATTTCCACCGCGAGGCCGTGGTCATCGACACAAGGTTCAATGGCGGCGGCTGGCTGCATGATGATCTGCTGACCCTGCTCACCGGCGAGGATTATTTCCGCCTGCGCGCGCGCGACCGGATCATTCGCGGCGCCCCCGAGGAGCGCTGGTCGCGCCCCAGCGTGGTGGTGATGAATGAGGGCAATTACTCCAACGCCCACATGTTCCCCTATGTCTACCAGCTTTTTGGCGTGGGTCCGCTGGTGGGCATGCCGGTGCCGGGCACCGGCACGGCGGTGTGGTGGGAGTTGCTGATGACCGGCGATCTGGTGTTCGGCATTCCCCAGCTGCCCGTCCTCGATCCCGATGACAATCCGGTGGAGAATCAGGAGCTGCAGCCCGATATCCTTGTCGACAATCCGCCCGCCGAGGCGGCGCGGGGCGAGGACGCCCAGCTGCGCGCTGCGGTGGCGGCCCTCATCGAAATTCTGGAGGCGCAGGAGTGAGTGGAGGCGAGGCGGCGGGGCCAGAGGTGCTCGATCGTGCGCATCTGGCCCTGTATTCCGGCGGCGATGCGGCGCTGGAGGCCGAATTGTTCGCCCTGCTCGAAGGCCAGATCGACGCCTGTACCGGGCGTATGGCGCGCGCCGCGCCCGGGGATGCTCAAGCCTGGCGGGACGCGGCCCATACCCTCAAGGGCGCCGCGCGCGGCGTCGGGGCCATGCAGCTGGGGGATGCCTGCGAGGCGGCCGAAACCCGGCCCCACGATGGCGATGCGCTCAAGGCTGTGATGACAGCGGCGGCGGCGGCGCGCGACGCCATGAAGGCCGCGCGCGGCTGAGCGGGGTGCCGGCCCGTGTCAGCCGCGGGGCACTCTAAGGACCGGCATTGCCGGATTTGGGTGATGACAGCGCTGTCCGCTCTCCCTCCCCCTCGGGGGAGGGCCGGGGTGGGGGCGCGCCATCTCAGCAACCCTGACACCACCCATCCTCGCTGCACACCCCACCCCCGTCAAACGCCTTCGGCGTCCGACCCCCTCAAGGGGAGGGAGTAAGAGCACCAGCCTTAAATGCGATTGGTCTGGTGTCAGCCGCGGGTGCGGTCGAACACGTCCAGCTCGTAGGCGATGGACTGCTCGACCAGTTCGCGCCAGACCGGTTCGGCCAGTGTCACCGGCAGGCCCGCGGCGGTCGCGGCGCGGCAGACCTTGTCCACCACATCCTCGATACGCGCTTCGTCGCGCACGGCGTCCCGGCCGGGCTTGATGCGCGCGGCGGCGGTCATGTAGCGGGTGCGTTCTGTGATGAGGGCGACCAGGGCCCGGTCCAGCCGGTCCACGCCGTCGCGCACTTCGCCCATGTCGGTGCAGGCCTGCGGCGCGGTGCGCGCGGCCAGATCATCCAGGTCCAGTCCGGGGGGCAGGGGCGAAGAGCGAGTCATAATCAGGACTTATAGGACGCCGCAGCGCGCCGCCCAAGCGGGCGCGGCGCCGCAGGCGGCCGCCCTCAGCGCGCCAGCGCCTTCATCGCCCCGTCCACCCCGTCCAGGGTGAGCGGGAACATGCGCTGGGGGCCGATGATCTCGCGCACCAGCTGCACCGAATAGGTGTGCGCCCACCAGCTTTCCGGGGTCGGATTGAGCCAGACGGCGTGGGGATAGGTCTCCAGAATCCGGCGCAGCCAGACCCCGCCGGCCTCCTCGTTCCAGTGCTCCACCGAGCCGCCGGGATGGGTGATCTCGCTGGGCGCCATGGCCGCGTCGCCCACGATCACCACCTTGTAGTCGCCGGGGTATTTGTGCAGCACGTCCCACACAGGGATGACTTCCTGGCGCCGGCGCTTGTTGGACCGCCACACCGCCTCATAGGGGCAGTTGTGGAAGTAGAAATATTCGAGATTCTTGAACACCGACCGCGCCGCCGAGAACAAGCGCTCGGTCAGGTCGATATAAGGGTCCATGGACCCGCCCACATCGAAGAAGACCAGCACCTTGATGGCGTTGCGCCGTTCGGGGCGCATCTTCACATCGAGATGGCCCTGGCGCGCCGTGGCGCTGATGGTGGCGTTGAGGTCGAGTTCCTCCGCCGCGCCGTCGCGGGCGAAGCGGCGCAGGCGGCGCAGCGCCACTTTCAGATTACGCGTGCCCAGCTCGCGCTCGGAATCGAGATCCTTGAACCGGCGATGCTCCCAGACCTTGACCGCCTGCTTGTTGCGCGACTGGCCGCCGATGCGTACGCCCGCCGGGTTCCAGCCGGAATGGCCATAGGGGCTGCTGCCGCCCGTGCCGATCCATTTATTGCCGCCCTCATGGCGTTCGGTCTGTTCCTTCAGGCGCTGTTGCAGCGTTTCCATCAGGGCGTCGAAATCCATCGCCTCGATGGCCGCCTTGTCCTCTTCGGACAGGTGACGCATCAGCTCGGCGCGCAGCCAGTCTTCGGGGACCTCATCGCCCTTGAACAGATCGCCCAGCGCCTCGATGCCCTCGAAGACATGGGCGAACACCTTGTCGAACTTGTCGAAATGGCGCTCGTCCTTGACCAGGGCGGCGCGGCTGACGGCGTAGAAGCTGTCCAGATCGGTATCGATGGCGCCCTTGTGCAGCGCCTCAAGCAGGGTGAGGTATTCCCGGGTGGAGACCGGGATTTTCGCCGCGCGCAGCTCTGTGAAGAAGCGGTGGAACATGGCGCAGCGCCCTGATGTCAGCCGCCGTCGCGCCGGGCCATGAAGGCCAGGCGCTCGAACAGCTGCACGTCCTGCTCGTTCTTGAGCAAGGCGCCGTGCATGGGCGGGATCAGCTTGCGCGGATCACGCTCGCGCAGGAGCGCCGGGTCCACATCCTCGGCCAGCAACAGCTTGAGCCAGTCCAGCAATTCGGACGTGGAGGGCTTTTTCTTCAGGCCGGGCACGGTGCGCATTTCGAAGAATTTGGTCAGCGCATCGGACAGGAGCCGGCCCTTGAGATTGGGGAAGTGGACCTTGACGATCTGCTCCATCGTCTCCTCGTCGGGAAACGCGATGAAGTGGAAGAAGCACCGGCGCAGGAAGGCGTCGGGCAGCTCCTTTTCGTTGTTGGATGTGATGATCACCACCGGGCGGCGTTCGGCGCGGATGGTCTCTCCGGTCTCGTAGACATGGAATTCCATCCGGTCGAGCTCCTGGAGGAGATCGTTGGGAAATTCGATGTCGGCCTTGTCGATCTCGTCGATCAGCAGCACCGGGCGCTCGGGCGCGGTGAACGCCTCCCACAGCCTGCCCTTGCGGATATAGTTGCGCACGTCATGGACCCGGTCATCGCCCAGCTGGGAATCGCGCAGGCGCGCCACGGCGTCGTATTCAT
>JBHYFR010000229.1:0-3444 GCA_051859425.1 Oceanicaulis sp.
GTCATGATCTGTCCTTCCAGGGCGTACGCTTCACCTATCCCGGCGCGGACCGCCCCGCGCTGGACGGGCTGGATCTCGCTCTGCCCGAAGGCGCACGGGTGGCGGTAGTGGGATCATCCGGCGCTGGCAAGTCCTCGCTGATCCGGCTGGCGCTGGCGTTCTACACGCCGCAGGCGGGAACCGTCAGGCTCGGCGGGGCGTCCCTTGCGGCGCTGGAGCCGGGCGCAGCGCGCGCGCGTCTGGCGCTGGCCGGGCAGCGCGCCGAGCTCTTGTCGGGAACCGTGGCGGAAAACCTGCGCCTCGCTCGTCCGGACGCCGATGACAGCGCCCTGTGGGACGCCCTGGCGCTGGCCAGCGCGGACGGGTTCGTGAGCGATCTGCCCGACGGGCTGGAGACCTGGATCGGGGAACAGGGTGCGCTGGTGTCGGGCGGTCAGGCGCGCCGCCTCGTGCTGGCGCGCGCATACTTGCGCGGCGCGCCGGTCTTGCTGCTGGACGAACCGACCGAAGGGCTGGATGCGGCCAGCGAAGCCGAGATCGCCGATAGCCTGGCGCGCTGGCTTGATCAGGATGCGCGCCGGTCAGCGCTGATCATCACCCACCGCCCGCGCCTTCTGAGCCTGGTCAATGAGGTGGCGGTGATGGATCAGGGCCGCGTTATCGAACGCGGCGCGCCCGGTGCGCTGGCCACAGCCGGGGGCGCCTTCGCGCGCCTCTTCCCCGGCTGGACCGGCAAAACCGGGTGAAAAGCCCCTAGCGCCAGAACTCCCACCAGGGCGTCTCTTCCTGCGGCTGGTGAATGCCCAGCCACTCGCGGCACTGGTCGATGGCCGGGGACAGATACCCCCAGGCCGGAACCATGTCGGTGATCCAGATGTCGGCCGCCGGCCAGAACACCGACAGAATGAACGCCCCTGCCAGAACGGTGACGATAATGGTCAGGATCGGTCGGAACAGATCAGCCAGAAACTTCATGATGCGTCTCCCTCCAGCGCAACACCTCGCCCGCACCATAGCCGAGCCGGGGCTGAACCGTGAGTGAATTCACAAAAGGGCTGGATGGGAGGGGATGGTACGGGCGGTCGGACTCGAACCGACAAGGCCTTGCGGCCGGGGGATTTTGAGTCCCCTGCGTCTACCAGTTCCGCCACGCCCGCGCATGTTCGATGACTGGACGCTTTCCATGCCTCAAACCTGACGCGGTGTGAAGAGGCGCTGGCGCCGTTGGGGGCGGCACATGAACCTGTTCGCCTACTTGATCGCGCGGGCCATTCCCGCCTATCGGTGGAACCTCGCCTCCGCGCCGGTCTGGCGCGCTCCCGGGAGCCGCCATGTCCGGCGCAGACGCCTCTTTTGAAACCGCCGCGCCGCGCCGCGGCCTGATTGCGGCGCTGGAGGCCATTGCGGCGGACGCCCCGCCCGACGGGCTGAGCCTGTCGGACCTTGGCGCGCGGCTGTCAGAGCGCGCCTTCGGGGTGATGTTGTTCGTCCTGGCGATCCCGGTGTGCATGCCTTTCCTCTACGGCGTGCCGCAGATTGTTGCCCTGCCGATGATGGCGCTGGCCCTGCAGATGGCGGCCGGACGCGCCCAGCCCTGGCTGCCCGCGCGCCTGGGCGCGCGCCGCCTCAGCCATGCGGCGCTGCAGCGCACGGCGCAAGGCGCGCGCAAATGGTTCGGCTGGATCGAGATGCTGGCCCGCCCGCGCCTGCGCATACTGACCGGACCGGTGGGCGAGCGGGTGACGGGCGCGCTGTTCGTCCTGTTCTGCGCTTCCATCCTGACGCCGCTGCCCCTGACCAATTCCACGCCGGGCATCGCCATCGTCATCGCCGCTATCGGTCTTATCACGCGTGACGGGCTGGTGCTGCTGGCCGGGCTGGTCATGGGGACGGTCTGGGTCAGCCTGCTGGTGATCGGATTTGCGCTGTTTGGCCTGGCGTTTGTGGACCTGATGGGCGACGCCATCGCCGCCGGCGCAGGCTGGGCCGCCAGCCACCCGGCGGCACTGGCCGCCGCGCTGGGCGCCGCCATGCTGGCCGCCATGGCGCTCTGGCTCGCCCTGCGGCGCCGCGCCCCCTCCCCCCACGGCGATGGCAGCGCTAGGATCAACGCCATGGATACGCCGCGCCCTTCGCCCTTGCGCCTCATTGACCAGGCCTTGCGCCCCGATGTCTGGCCGCTGCTGGGCGCGGCAGGCTCCGGCGCCCTGCTGGCGGGCGCGTTTGCGTTCGAGATTTTGGGCGATCTGCCGCCCTGCCCGCTGTGCATCGACCAGCGCTGGGCCCATGTCTGGCCGCTGATGGCCGGGATCGCGCTGTTCGCGCTCTATCGTTTCGGCCCCGTCCTGCCGGGTCTGGCCGTGCGCGCCGGATCGGTGCTGATGGCGGCCCTGTTCGCCTTCGCCGCCTGGCGCGCCGTGCGCCATGCGGGCCTTGAGTACGGCGTTCTGGATACCGGCTGCCCCGCCGCCGACGTGTCGGGCATGACGCTGGAAGACCTGATGGCCCAGATGGACACGCCCCAGACGATCGTGCCTTGCGACGAGGTCGTCTGGTCGCTGTTCGGGATTTCCATGGCCGGGTACAATGCGCTGTTCAGCGGCGCTTTGTGCGCTATCTCCCTCATCGTCCTGTTTCGCAAGCCTGCAAGGAGCGCATCATGAGCGCGCCGTTCGAACGCCGGTCCGTGCGCCGTCCGGGCCCCGCCCGCGATCCGCGCGCCATCGAGGCGATGATCCGGGTGGACCATGCCGGTGAGTACGGCGCGGTGCGCATCTACAAGGGCCAGCGCGCCGTGTTCGGATCAAACCGCGCCACCACGCGCATCGCCCGCCAGCTGCGCGAGATGGAGGCGGACGAGCAGCATCATCTCGACGCGTTTGACGGCGATATCCGCGCCGGACGCGCCCGCCCCACCGTGCTGGCCCCCGTCTGGAACGCGGCCGGCTATGCGCTGGGCGCCGTCACCGCCCTGATGGGCGAACGCGCCGCCCACGCCTGCACCGAAGCGGTCGAGACCGTGATCGAGGAACACTACAACCAGCAGATCGAACAGCTCCACGCCATGGGCGAGACCGAGCTGGTCGAACGCGTCACCCGCTTTCGCGACGAGGAGGTGGCGCACAAGAACCTCGCCGTGGATGAAGGCGCGCGCGAGGCGCCGGGCTATCCCCTCCTGTCCGCCGCCATCAAAGCCGGCTGCCACGCCGCCATTGCGGTCAGCAAGCGGGTTTAGTTCACCCCGTCGCGCGCTTCACCGCCGCGTCCCAACCCGCCAGCAGGTGGTCGCGGCTGGCCGCGTCGAGTTCGGGGCGGAAGCTGCGGTCGGCGCGCCATAGCGCGCGCGCATCCTCGATTCCACCGAACAGGCCCGCGCCCAACCCGGCCAGAAACGCCGCGCCCCAGGCGGTGGTTTCAGTATTGACCGGGCGCACGGTCTCCACC
>JBHYFR010000230.1:0-3411 GCA_051859425.1 Oceanicaulis sp.
TGCGCATGTCTTCTGAAAACACCGGCGTGGAGGTCCAGCGCGCGCCGATCTGGGCCTGATGGACACGCTCCACCGCCCCGTCCGCCCAGGCCTCCAGCCGGTAATCGGCGATGTTCACCCGGATATGGCGCGCCCCGAGATCGGCCGGCAGCCAGCGCCAGCGCTCCAGATTGGCGCGCAGCTGGTCCACACGCCGGCCATTGCCGGCATTGAGCTCGACCAGGGTGGCGTCACCCAGCACGCCGTCCGCAGACAGATTATGCCGCGCCTGAAAGCGCATCAGTGCGGTTTCCAGCCGGGCGTCAAAGGCGTCGCCAACCTGTCCGGGACGCTCCAGCAGCCCCAGCTGATGCAGCCGGGCGCGCAGGGCATCCACGCGCGGCCCGCTATCGCCGCGGCGCAGGCGCGGGCCGGCGGGCACCAGCACCGGGGCGGTCGGGGAGACTGTGCGCCGGATCAGCTCGCGGCGCAGGGCCTGATAGTCGGCGTGGGCCGGGGCGAGCGCATCGAGTGTTTCGGCGATGGTCCCGCCTTCGCGCGCCTGTGCGTACTCGGTCAGCAGGTCGGCCTGCCGGCGCGGTGCGCTCCAGTCGGGATTGAGCCGGCGCGGGTCCACCTGGCCGAACACGAGATCACCGGCGAGCTGAAGCCAGGCGGCGCGCGCGATCCGGTCACGCTCGGGCCCCGGCGTCATGGCGCGCAGGGCTTGCGGATCGGGATAGCGCGCCGGGTCCAGCCCGTGGGTCCAGGCTTCCGACAGGGCGCCAGCCAGCTCGGCGACTTCCGAATCGCGCCAGGGCGTGTTCCAGGACTGGGCGAGGGCTGTAGCCGCCAGCGTGGCGGATAACGCCAACGCCGCCATGGCGCCGCCCAAAGCCTTCACCCACACCATGCGACTCACTCCCCCCGGAGGCCGGACATCATGAGCAGAACGTTAACAAATCCGGCGCCCGGGGGGTAGCGAAACCCGATCAGGAATCGGTCAGGCCCGGCAGCACCGGCTCCGCGCCGTTGACGCGCACCTGAGCGGCCATCACCGCCGCTGCGGCCCGGTAAGCGTCCTGTGTGCCGGCTTCGCCATTCACCACATCCTCCGCGGCGGCCAGGAGATGGGTGTAGAGGCGCGTGCCATCTGCATCGTCATCCACGGAGAACTCGCCCGCGGCGGCGAACACGCTGTCCCAGGCGGCGCGGATCAGCGCCCAATAGGCCTGCGTGGCGTCCCAGTAATCGGCCGCCGCTTCGGCGCCGGCCAGCTCGGTATTGCGATAGGTGTTGATGCCGTGCTCGCGCACCAGGGCGCGGCGCTGGCCATCGCGCAGCACCAGCTTGGTGTTGTCCTGTTCGTGGGTCCAGCCCCAGGCAGTGATGGTGTGGCGGTTTACCGCTTCGATGACGTCGTAATCGTCACGGATGGTGGCGTCCCGGCGGGGCAGGGGCCGCCAGCTGACCGCCGGCTCCCAGGTGGACGCGTTCACATCATGGGTCCAGCGCGCGAGGCCCGCATAGCGCGGGCTGTCATCGACCTGGTACACGGTCTGCGACCAGGCGCCAGCGGCCTGCTCGGCGGACAGCTGTGCGAAATCCCACGTATTGAACCCGCGATCGCGCATCAGGCGCGCGGGCTCGTAGGCCCAGTCCTGGCGCCAGTGCTTGATCACGATGGGGGCATCTGCCGGGCCGACCAGCAGCAGGTGCTGGAGCGAGATGAAATCGCCCTCGTCGGCGATCACATAGACCACTTCGCGCGCGGGCGTCACCTTGTCCTCTTGCAGCTCGTAATCGCTCTGGATGGGCAGATGCTCGCGGAAATCGAAGGTCACATCGTATTCACCCGCCATGGCCAGGATCGCTGCGCGATCCTGCTCCAGTTGCGATTGCGGCCTATCGGCCAGCGCCGCTGCCGCGCTCATCACCACTGCCAGCCCGGCTGCGGCGATACCATTCCAAACATTCAGTCTCATCGGTCTGTCTCCCGGGTGCAGGCGGTGATGGGCCGCCATTGATCTAGATTGGCAACTGCATACTGCGAACGATTCTGACTTGCAAACGCAAATTATCGGCGCCATCAAGCAGCGATTGAGAGTGATTTGCAAGAGGAGCCCGCTTATGTCATTCACAAGCTCAATGCGCATCTGGCTGATGGCGGGGGCCGCCTGTGCGCCTCTGGCCTTCGCCGCGCCGGCGATGGCCGATACCGATGCCGGGGCCGCGCCCGGCGCCGAGGCGAGTGACGTCATCATCGTCACGACCACGCGCACCCGGCTCAGCAATTTCGATTATCCGGGCATGGCCAGCGCCCTGACGCTGGAGACGCTCGATGAATTGCGCCCCATCGACCTCACCGAGCTCCTGCGTGACCTGCCGGGCGTTGAAGTGGCGGGCGGTCCCCGGCGCACCGGCCAGACGATCCGCCTGCGTGGCTTCGGGCGGGAGAACGTGACCCTTTTGGTGGATGGCGCCCGCCAGAATTTCAGTTCCGGCCATGACGGTGTGCTGTTCCTCGATCCGGGCCTGTTGCGCCGGGTGGAGACGGTGCGCGGCGGCGCGTCTGCGCTGTACGGATCAGGCGCCTCAGGCGGGGTGATCGCGTTTGAGACCCTGCGTGCTGATGACATTCTCCCGGATGACCGCGATTTCGGCGCGCGCGTCTCGGCGGGCTACCGCTCCGGCAATGACGAGCGGCGCGGATCGGCGGCCCTGTTCGGGCGCTCGGGCGCATTTGACGCCATGGCGGCGCTCAGCTTGCGCCGGTCGGGCGATATCGCGCTGGGTTCGGGGCTGGACCTGCCCGCCGATGACGATACCTGGTCGGGCCTCTTGTCCGGCGGCGCAGATCTGGGCGGCAGCCTGCGCGTGGAAGCGGGCTGGCTGGGCTTTCGCAACAGCGCGGTGGAGCCCAATAACGGACAGGGCGCGGAGACCGTCGGCTCTCTCAACCCGCTCGTGGACAAGGATGTCAGCGCCGACACCTGGCGGGCGCGCGGACTGCTCGATCCCGAATCGCCGCTGCTCGCGCTGGAGCTTTCGGTCTACCGCAACGAAGCGGCGGTGGATGAAACCGAACGGGTCAGCGGCCGGGTGGTCGGGCGTGATCTCACCACCACGGGCATTCGCGCGGAGAACCGCGCCGCCTTCAGTCTCGGCGCCGCCGAGCTGGCGCTGGTGACCGGGGCCGAATGGTATCGCGACCGTCAGGCCGGGTTTGATTCAAACACGCCGGACAATGCGCGCGGCGGCGTGCCCACGGGCGAGGCGGCGTTCACCGGCGCCTGGGCGCAGCTGGAAACCACGCTGGATCTGGGCGGCGCCGGGTCGCTGACCCTGCTGCCGGGCGTGCGCTTTGACCGGTTCGAGACCGAAACCGACGGCGCGCCCTCCACGTCCGACGATGCGGTGTCCTCCCGCTTC
>JBHYFR010000231.1:0-3319 GCA_051859425.1 Oceanicaulis sp.
TCGGCCCGCTGCCGGCGCGCTACGCCGAATATGGCGATCTGATCCATGAAAGCGGGCGCCATCTGCTCGAATTGATCGGCGATGTGCTGGACATGTCCAGGATCGAGGCCGACCGCTACGAGCTGTCGCGCGAAGAGTTTGATGTGCGCGATATCGCCGACATCTGCACCAAGATGATGCGCCTGCGCGCCACCGAGCAGGGCGTTACGCTCTATGTCGATGCCGGTGATGCCCCGATCCATGTGAACGCCGACCGCAAGGCGCTGCGCCAGATCCTGCTCAATCTCCTGTCCAACGCCGTGAAATTCACGCCCGAGGGCGGGGCGGTGGTGCTGATGGCCTGCGCCGAAGGGCGCGATCTGGTGATGGCGGTGGGCGATAGCGGGGTTGGTATCAGCCAGGACGAGATCGCGCGCCTCGGCCAGCCCTATGCCCAGAGCCAGTCAGGGCGCGACTCCGTCGAGCGCAGCTCCGGCCTTGGCCTGGTGCTGGTGCGCCAGCTGGCCGAGCTGCATGGCGGCGCCATGACGATTGAGAGCCAGGCGGGCGAGGGGACCACCGTCACCGTGCGCCTGCCCGTTCTGACGGCGCCAGTGGGCGAAACCGGCAATGTAGAGCCGCTGGAAGTCCACCAGCGCATCCGCGCCGCCCAGACCGCCGGCGAACAGATCGCGCGCACCAGCGAGGGCGTGGCCTGAGACGCCCTTGGCTCGCTTTCATCGTTACCTGACAATGGGTTAGGTAGCCCTCAAGGCTAGAGGATGAGGGGCCATCAGGCCCATGTCAGGCTCCAGCTTAGCGCTTCATAGCCCGTCTCGCCGCTGAGCGAAGGCGGGATTGGCCTTTCTTTAGGGAGGCTTTCAAGCCCGCGATGCGGCGGCTCAGATGTAGCCTTCGGTCTGACGAAGCACTTGGAATCTCGCTTTCCAGCTTTTTGATGGAGGCGGTAATCTGTTTTCGCCACTCGGCAGTGTTCTTCTTTTCGTGCTCCGTAACCGCCCAGCTGATCTGGCGTAACACGTCGTCACCCCATTGATTGCGGGCGAAATTAACGGCGACCAGAACCAGCTGAACATTCTCGGGCGTGTAGCCGCTCGCGGGATCAATCCGGTCAATGCTAAGCGAGAACGGCTTCTTCACCAGCGCATCGGGAAACGTCTCATCGTGGAATTGGAGACCACTCAATGCGCAGCAACCGGCCTGAGCCTCATAAAGCTCGGTCAGTGCGTCTAATGTGAGTGAGTAGGCCATCCCTTTCCGGCTCGCGCTGGAGCGGGCGTTGCTCATCGCCTTGCGGATCGCCTTCGCGGCATTAGAATCAGTCAAGCAATAATCCCCATTGGGCCATCGGGATGTGCTTCCGGGTAAAAATCGGCATCCATCCCATACAAATGAACGGTGATTGTTCAAGACGTTTCGGGTTTGCTGCGAAGGTGCTGCCGCCTCGCTCTGCCCGGCCCTCAGATGAACCAACGCCTTGGCGCGGCCCGCATCATCCGCGATAAATAGTCCGGACAAATTCGCTCAGGCCGTCAGGACCAGCCTATGACATCCACCATGCAGCAGGGCGTGTTGCGCGCGCCGCTCGATCATGTCCCGCAGGCGGGTGACTTCGCCCTGATCGATGCGCCCCGGCCGCATTGCCCCGAGGGCGGCGTGCTGATCCGGCTCAGCCATGTCTCCATGGACCCGTATGTGGGGGCGCGCCTGCGCGGGCGGCATATGGGCGAGCGCCCGCCTGAACCCATGCGCGAGCCCATCCCCGGCCATGGCGTGGGCGTGGTGATCGAGAGCCGCTGCGCGATCCCTGAAGGCGCGCATGTGCATCTGATGGAGGCGGGCTGGCGCGAGTTCGCGCCGGCGCTGGAGGGCGCGGTGCGGGTGATCGAGCCGGGCGGCCTGTCTCCTTCGGTGTTTCTCTCAAGCCTGGGCATGCCGGGTCTGACGGCCTGGGCGGGCATGACGCAATTGGCCCGGGTGCGTGAGGGCGATTGCGTCCTGGTGGACGCGGCGGCGGGCGCGGTGGGCGGCGCGGCGGGCCAGATCGCCCGGGCGCGCGGCGCGGCGAAAGTCGTTGGTATCGCAGGCGGGCCGCAGAAGGGCGCTCTGGTGCGCGAGACCTACGGCTTTGACGCCTGCATCGATTACCGTGCGGATGGGTGGAAGGATGAGCTGGCCGATGCGCTGTCGGGCGGGCTGGACGTGCATTTCGAGAATGTGTCGAGCGAGATCCTGACCCTGGCCCTGACCCATATGAACCCCTATGGCCGGGCGGTGCTGTGCGGCCTGGCCGCCCATTATCACGACGACCAGCCTGCGCCGGGCGTGCCCTTCGGCCTGATCATCGGCAAGCGCGCCAGCCTGCATGGGCTGGTGGTGTATGATTTCTATGACCGCTGGGACGCCTTCCTCACCGAGTGCCGCCCGCTGGTGGAGACCGGCGCGCTGGTCATCGCCGAGGATGTAGCCGACGGGCTCGCCGCCGCGCCCGACGCCTTCGCGCGCCTGATGGCGGGGCGTCATCTCGGCAAGGCGCTTGTGAAGCTCTAGAGCAGGTGTAGCATCACCTCATAGGATACGGGGCGGGAGACCAGGCATGGAAACGCTGACCAAGCTGAGCTGGGGATTGCTGGCTCTGGTGCATGCGCCCCCGGCGCTGGTGCTGGCCATGCCCTCTTTGACCCAGCGGCTCTACAACGTGCCCGCCGATGGCGAGGCCGGCGTGCTGCTGGTCCATCGCGGCGCGCTGTTCGCCGCCGTCATCGCCGCCTGCCTGATGGCCCTTTTGGACCCCTCCTTGCGCCGGGCCATGAGCGTGATCGTGGCGATCAGTGTGATCGGCTTCCTGTTCACCTACTGGCGCGCGGGCATGCCTGCAGGGAGCCTGCGCACCATCGCCATCATGGACCTGTTCGCGCTTCTGCCGCTGGCCTTCGTGGCGCTGCGCGCCTGGCGCGGCTGATCGCGTGACCGGAGCGTTCGCACACGCCTGGGGCCTGCGCGGCGCGGTGCGCGTCCTGGGGGGCGCCGTGCATTACCGCCGCGCCGGACCGCCGGGGGCGCCGGTGGTGATCCTCCTGCACGGCTCGCCCGAAAGCGCCAGCGCGGTCCATGAGATCGCAGCGATTTTGTCGCAGACCGCCTGCGTCATCGCGCCCGACACGCCGGGCAATGGGCTATCGGCGCCGCTCGATCATAAAGACCCGGAGCGTGAGGACTATGCGCGCCAGCTTCTGGCCTTCATGGACGTGATGGGCGTGGCGCGCGCCGGGCTTTACGGCTTTCACACCGGGGCGGGCACCGCCATGGCCGCGGCCTT
>JBHYFR010000232.1:0-3291 GCA_051859425.1 Oceanicaulis sp.
CGGTCTCGGACGTGGACCGGGTCACCGCGCGCTATGGCAACGCCTTCGTCCTGATGCGCGATCTGCGCAAAATGGGCGAGACCAGCGCCCTCACCCAGCGCCCGCGCACGCCCGCCGCGAAGGCCCTGTTCGTGCGCACCGCGCAGATCTACGCCCAGCGCTTCGCCGATCCGGACGGGCGCATCCCGGCCAGTTTCGACATCCTCCACATGGCCGGTTGGGCCCCCCACGAAAGCCAACCCAAACCCCTGCGCCCGGGGTCCGCCAAGGCACGGCTCGCCGACGCGCTGGGCGTGAAGGAGCAAGGCGCGGGGGAGAAGGCGGGGGGTTAGGGGGTGTTGGCGTTGCTCTGGAGGTTCTCGGCGCTCGCCGCGCAGGCGTGTGCTTGTGTGTCGCCCCACACGACCGGGTCGTGACCTGAATTGTCCGCAGGCTCAGCGGCCTCCAAAATCACATTATGGCCCAACTGGATCAGGCGCTCGCCATACTCAATCTGGTAGACGGGGGACACGATCTGGTCGGTCTCTGAATAACCGATCATGATCCACCGGCGTGGGTTATGAGGGATATCCTCGATAGAGTCGACGGGGCTCACCGGGTTCTGTGCGCCCATGTAGTGATGATGGGCGGGATTGAAGACTTCTTGCGCTTGCAGGTCGAAAGGCGCTGACGTGATTACGGCGCAGGCGATGTCATCTCGCATCGCCAAAAGGTTGGCGACCATGATGCCGGAGCCCGATTGCCCGGTCAGAACCAGTTCCAAGGCGCCGAATTGGGCCATAAGCGCATCCAGCGCCTCATTCATCATGGTCACGCCGTCTTGCGAGTGTAGCAAGTCAGGCGTCCCGTCCGACCCGAATATGGCCGGCTGCGCCAGGCTGATGATGGCCTGTCCTCGCGCTCGGGCGATCCGATTATCTATGGCGTCCATCCCTGCCGGGTCGATGACGGATGATCTGAACCTTTGATGATCAATCGTCACGCGGGTCGTATTCGAAAAGCGAAAGTACTGACTATAGGCGGGCGGATTGAGCACAAATACCGTCAGGCGGCCGTTCCAGCCTTCGGCCTGAGCCATCTCAAAGGCCCCATCAAAACCGTAGACCTTAAGCTCGCCCGGCTCACCGTTCGGCAGTGTCACCGGCGCGCCATGAATGTCGCGCGCGCTTTCGGGATCAAACCCGCCAATAATGCGCACCTCGACCGAGCGTTCGGAGCACCCCGTCAAGGCCAGTGTGAGAACGCTGAAAGCAGCGCTGAGGGACGCGGCTATAGCCACGCGCCTGACAAATCGGGACAAGGGCGATTGCCGGTCGCCCGGTCTGACTACAGGCATGTCCGAGTTCCTCGTTCCCCCCAAAGCCGACGATGCACAAGTCAAGCGCGAGTCAGCGCCCGTGTCGAGTCAGGGTCAAACCATCCCCTTGAGCACATAGATCAGCTCCAGCGCGTCTTTGGGGCTGAGGCCGTCGGGGTCGATGGCTTTGAGGCGCTCTTCGGCGGCGCTGGGTTTGGGCGCCGGGGCGGGCGGCGTGGCGGAGAAGAGGGGAAGGTCGGCCAGCGCGGCGGCCGGGGCGCCGTCGGATTCCAGCCGGTCGAGAATCTCGCGCGCGCGGGCCACGGCGGCGGGCGGCAGGCCGGCGCGGCGGGCCACTTCGACGCCATAGGAGCGGTCGGCGGGGCCGGGCTGCACCTCATGCAGGAAGACCAGCTCGCCCTTCCATTCCTTGGCCCGCAGGGACGCGTTGGCGGCGGCGTCCAGCGCGTCCACCAGGCGCGTGAGCTCGTGATAATGGGTGGCGAACAGGGCGCGGCAGCGATTGACTTCATGCAGGTGCTCCACCGCCGCCCAGGCGATGGACAGGCCGTCAAACGTCGCCGTGCCGCGCCCGATCTCGTCCAGGATCACCAGCGCGCGCGGCCCGGCCTGGTTGAGAATGGCGGCGGTCTCGATCATCTCGGCCATGAAGGTGGAGCGCCCGCGCGACAGGTCATCAGCCGCGCCTACGCGTGAGAACAGCCGGTCCACCAGCCCGATGCGGGCCCTGGCGGCCGGCGCGTAGAGCCCGGCCTGGGCCATCACGGCGATCAGGGCGTTCTGGCGCAGATAGGTGGATTTGCCCGCCATATTGGGGCCGGTGACCAGCATCAGCCGGGCATGGGCCGTCCCCGCCCCGTCCAGCGCGCAGGCATTGGGGGTGAAGCGGCCCTCGCCGGTGCGCTTGAGCGCGGCCTCCACCACCGGATGGCGCCCGCCTTCCACCTCGAACGCGAAACTGTCGTCCACCACGGGCCGGGATGCGCCGCTCTCGGCGGCCCATTCGGCGCTGGCGGCGGCCAGATCCAGCGCGGCCAGCGCGGCGGCCGCTGCGCGGATGGCGGGGGCTTCGGCCTCCACCCGTGCGCGAAACGCCTCGAACGTTTCCAGCTCCAGCGCCAGCGCGCGCTCACCGGCCTGGGCGATTTTCGCTTCCAGCTCGCCCAGTTCAGGCGTGGAGAAGCGCACGGCATTGGCCATGGTCTGGCGGTGGATAAAGGCGGTGTCGCCCATCAGCGCATCGCCATGGCGCGCCGTCACCTCGATGAAATAGCCCAGCACATTGTTGTGCTTGACCTTGAGGCCCGCCACGCCGGTCTGGTCGGCATAGGTCTTTTGCAGGCCCGCCACCACGCGCCGCGACTGGTCGCGCAGGCTGCGCGCTTCGTCCAGCGCCGCGTCCCAGCCCGGCGCGACAAAGCCGCCATCGCGCGCCAGCAGCGGCGGTTCGGGCGCGAGCGCGCGTTCAGCATCCGCCACCAGAGCCGCCAGAGCGGGCCGCGCCGCCAGCGACAAGGCGTCCAGCGCCTGCGCGATGGCGGCGGGCGGCTGGGCCAGCCGGTCTTTTGACAGCCCTGCGATCAGGCGCTCGCCCTCTTTCAGGGCGCGCGCCAGCTGGGCCAGATCACGCGGCCCCGCCCGCCCCAGCAGGAGCCGGGTCAGGCAGCGGGCCGGATCGCCGGCGGCTTTGAGCCGCTCGCGCACGCCGGCGCGCGCCGCCCGGTCATCGGCAAACCAGCCCACAGCGTCCAGCCGGGCATTGATCGCGTCCAGATCCATGGACGGGCGGGCCAGGCGCTCGGCCAGCAGGCGCGCGCCCGGCGCGGTCACCGTGCGGTCGATGGCGTCGATGAGGGAACCCTTGCGCGATCCGGTCAGCGTGCGCTCGATCTCCAGGCTGGCGCGGGCCGCCGGGTCGATGGCCATCACCCCGCCGGCGCGTTCGGACCGGGGCGCGGTCAGGCGCGCCGGAA
>JBHYFR010000233.1:0-3279 GCA_051859425.1 Oceanicaulis sp.
GCGCTGGACTGGAGCGAGGCGACGCCGGCGTGCGCGCGCGTGGTGGTCTATGGCCTGTCGCCAGCCGGCGCCCCGCCGGGCATCGCCCAGCTGGCTGAGGCGGGCGGCGCCGCCCGGGGCGGGCGCACCTTTGACGATATGTTCACGACTGCGCCCTTCGGCGTGGCGCGCCTTGACGGTATGGCGCTGGAAGATGCGGTGATCGAGGACGCCAATCCGGCGCTCATCGCGCTGTCGGGCGGAGTGGCGATCCCGGGCAAGCGTTTCCTGGACCTGTTCAGGATCGAGAGCGGCGACACGCCTGATCAGGTGTTTGCCACCGCCCTTGCGGGGCGCGGCGAGCCGAGCGAGGCCAGCCTGATCTGCGGCCAGGGCGCGCGCACGGTTCACCTGTTCCTGACCCCTGCGCGTGCGGGCAAGCGGGCGGCCTATGTCATGGACGTCACCAGCTGGAAAGAGCTGGAGCAGAAGGTCGATCAGGCCGGCAAGATGCAGGCGGTGGGCCAGCTGGCCAGCGGCGTCGCCCATGACTTCAACAACATGCTCACCGTGGTGAAGTTTCATCTGGGCGAATTGCTGGCGCGCCATCCGGTGGGCGATCCCAGCTATCATGATCTGCAGCAGCTGCGTTCGGTCAGCGCGCGCCAGACGGGGCTGGTGCGTCAGCTGCTGGCGTTCTCGCGCAAGCAAACCTTCCGCATGACGGTGTTTGATCTGTCCGAAGTGCTGTCCGATTGCAGCCACATGCTCAATCAGATCCTGGAGGAAACCGTCCGGCTGGATATCCGCCATGGCCGCGATCTGCCGCTGGTGCGCGCCGACCGGGTGCAGATCGATAATATCCTGGTCAATCTCGCCACCAATGCGCGCGACGCCATGAAAGCCCAGGGCGGGGGCGTGCTGACCATCACCACAGAGGCGGTGGACGCCGCCGAAGTGCGCCGGGCCGGCGCGCCAGAGGCGGTCGAAGGCCCGTGGGCGGCGATCCATGTGGCCGATACCGGAATCGGGATGGACGAGGCGACACGGGCCAAGATTTTCGAGCCGTTCTTCACCACCAAGGCCCATCAGGGCGGTTCCGGCCTCGGCCTGTCGACGGTGTACGGCATCATCAAGCAGTCGGGCGGCTTCCTGTTCGTGGAATCCAAACCGGGCAAAGGGACGGTCTTCCACATCTACTTGCCCGGCCATGAGCCCAGCGAGGAGGAAGCCGAGGCGCTGGCGGTGGAAGCGGTGTCGTCCGCCGCCAAGCCGGAACCGCGCGACCAGGCCGGCCATGGCCGCATCCTGTTTGTCGAGGACGAACAGATGTTGCGCTCGGTCGCCGCCAATACCTTGCGCCGGAAAGGCTATGAAGTGGTCGAGGCGGGCGATGGCGAGGAGGCTCTGGAGATTCTCGAGGCTGAACCGGAGAGCTTTGATCTCTTGTTGTCCGATGTCGTCATGCCCGGCATGACGGGTCCCAAACTGCTGGAGCAGGCCCGCCATCTCCTGGGATCAGCGCGCATCGTGTTCATCTCCGGCTATGCCGAGGAGGACTTCTCCGACACGCTGTCGGCCGATCTGGCGATCTCCTTCCTGCCCAAGCCGTTCGAGATCAAGGATCTCGCCGAGCGGGTGAAGCAGGAACTGGCCGAGGCGGGGCGCTAGGAACACCTCCTGCCGGACCGGGTTTTTGTTCCGCTTGCGTTCCGGGAACAAACTGTGTACTTTTTTGGACATGAGCCCTGCATTGCCCGACTCGGGCGGGCATGCCAGAAGGAGACAGGATCATGGCCGAGGCCAAGCTGCGCGTTGTAAAGGCGGACGATATGGACAAGCAAAAGGCGCTCGACGCCGCCCTTTCCCAGATTGACCGGGCCTTCGGCAAGGGCTCGGTCATGAAGCTGGGCTCGCGCCCGGCGCAGAATATCGAAGCCATCTCCACCGGCTCGCTGGGCCTGGACATCGCGCTGGGCGTGGGCGGCCTGCCCAAGGGCCGTATCGTGGAAATCTACGGGCCGGAAAGCTCGGGCAAGACGACGCTGGCCTTGCACACCGTGGCGGAAACCCAAAAGGCCGGCGGCGTGGCGGCCTTTGTCGACGCCGAGCACGCGCTGGACCCGATCTATGCCCGCAAGCTGGGCGTGGATGTCAGCGAGCTTCTGGTCTCCCAGCCCGATACCGGCGAGCAGGCGCTTGAAATCGCCGACACGCTGGTGCGCTCGGGCGCGGTGGACGTGCTGGTGATCGACTCGGTGGCGGCCCTAACGCCGCGCGCCGAGCTCGAAGGCGAAATGGGCGATTCGCTGCCCGGCCTGCAGGCGCGTCTGATGAGCCAGGCGCTGCGCAAGCTGACCGGCTCCATCTCCAAATCCAACTGCCTGGTGATCTTCATCAACCAGATCCGCATGAAGATCGGTGTGATGTTCGGCAGCCCGGAAACCACTACGGGCGGCAATGCGCTGAAATTCTACGCCTCGGTGCGTCTGGATATCCGCCGCATCGGCTCAATCAAGGATCGCGACGAGGTGATCGGCAACCAGACCCGCGTCAAAGTGGTCAAGAACAAGGTCGCCCCGCCCTTCCGCGAGGTGGAGTTCGACATACTGTTCGGCGAGGGCATCTCCAAGACCGGCGAGCTGATCGATCTGGGTGTGAAGGGCAATATCATCGAGAAATCAGGCTCCTGGTATTCCTGTGACTCCGAGCGCATCGGTCAGGGCCGGGAGAATGCGCGCAAATTCCTGCTCGACAATCCCGACATGGCCGCGCGGATCGAGGCCAAGGTGCGCGCCAATGCAGGCCTGATCGCCGAGGAGCTGCTGGTCGGCCCGGGCGAGATGGATGATGACGGCGATGAAGAGGCTGTCGGCTAGGGGCTGAGGGTTCGCGCGCCGCGCATCACCCTCACGCGACTGCACAATCTACAGCGGGCGCTTGGCTAAGCCGGGCGCCCGCACGTATATGGGCGCTGAACAGGCGGGCGCTTCCGGCGCGCGTCTTGATTTGGGCTATGGCGCGCCGCGCGCCCGGAGTGACTGATGACAGCCTTGGCCGATATTCGCAGCCAGTTTCTCGGCTTCTTTGCGTCGCGGGATCATGAACAGGTCCAGTCTGCGCCGCTGGTGCCGCAGGACGACCCCACATTGCTGTTCGTCAACGCCGGCATGGTTCCGTTCAAGAACGCTTTCACAGGCGCCGAGACGCGCAGCCGGCCGCGCGCCGTGTCGTCGCAGAAATGCGTGCGCGCCGGCGGCAAGCACAATGACCTCGACAATGTCGGCTACACCGCGCGCC
>JBHYFR010000234.1:0-3277 GCA_051859425.1 Oceanicaulis sp.
CCGAGACCGGCGAGAGCGCCGTGTTCTGCGACAGCCAGCTCATCGATATGGGCGCGCCGGGTCCGGACGTGGACTTTGAAGGTGATCTGCAGGGTCTGGTGGACCAGCGCACCGCGCTCTACGCCGCCACCGAGGACATGCACGACGCGGCCCGGTTCGAGGCCGAGACGCCCGCAGAGCGGCGTTTGTCGGCGCGCGGCATCGAGGTGGGGCATATCTTCTATTTCGGGACCAAGTATTCCGATCCCATGAAAACCTTCGTCACCCATCCCGACGGTCAGGACCGTCCGGTGCATATGGGCTCCTACGGCGTGGGCGTGTCGCGCCTGATCGGGGCCATCATCGAGGCCCATCACGACGAGAACGGCATTGTCTGGCCCGACGCCGTGGCGCCGTTCGGGGCGGGGATCATCAATCTCAAGGCCGGCGATCCGGACACCGACGCGGCGTGTGGCGAGGCCTATGACGCGCTGTCGCTGGCCGGGCTGGATCCGCTGCTGGACGACACCGGCGACCGGCCGGGCGCCAAGTTCGCCTCCATGGACCTGATCGGCCTGCCCTGGCAGCTGGTGATCGGCCCGCGCGGGATCAAGGAAGGCAAGGTGGAGCTGAAACGCCGCGCCACGGGTGAGCGCGTGGAGCTGAGCCTGGCTGACGCGGTGGCGCGGATCGTGGAGGCCAGCACCGCATGACCCCCACGCCGGGATCAGACAAGGCCGGGCCGGGCGCGGCCGCGGCGGGCGCCAATGGGGCAGGGCCGTTCAGCGGCTTTGAATTCATGCTCGCCTTTCGCTATTTGCGCGCCCGGCGCCAGCAGGCGGGCGTGACGCTGGTGGCGGTGATCTCCTTCGTCGGCATCATGCTGGCGGTGACCGCGCTGATCGCGGTGATGTCGATCATGAACGGCTTCCGCCACGAGCTGCTGACCCGGCTTCTGGGCGTGCAGCCCCATGTCTATGTGCAGCTGCCCCATGACCTGAATACCCAGACCAGCGATCTGGCCGACGCCATCGCCGCCCTGCCGGGCGTGCGCCAGGCGGGACCGGTGACGCTGGGCCAGGCGCTGGTCACGTCTGCGCGCGGCCAGGCGGCGTTTGCCCAGGTCAATGGCGTGCGCGCCTCGGACTTTGTGAATTTCGACATCGTCACCGGCGCGGGCGGCGTGTCGGACGCCGGCGGGGGCCTGGTTGCGGGTACGACCGAGGGCTTTGGCGAGGGGCGCCATGGCGGCGACATCATCGTCATCGGCTCGGCCATGGCGGCGCGCCTGGGCGTGTCGGCGGGCGATGACGTGACGCTGGTCAGTCCGCGCGGCGCCCAGACGGCGCTGGGCGTGGCGCCGCGCTCCAAATCCTATCTGGTGGGCGCGGTGCTGAGCGTGGGCGTGCAGGATCTCGATTCCATCCTGGTCTATATGCCGATTGAACAGGCCGCCTTGTTCTTCAACCGGTCTTCGGCGGGCGATTATATCGATGTGCGCCTGACCAATGCCGACGCGCCCGAGGCGGCCATCGCGCGCATCAACGCCATCGCGCCGCCGGGCACGCTGGTCTATGACTGGCGCGCGGAAAACGCCGCCTTCTGGAACGCGCTGCAGGTGGAGCGCATCGCCATGCGGCTCATCCTGTCGATCATCGTGGCCATCGCGGCGCTGAACATCATCTCCGGCGTGGTCATGCTGGTGAAGAACAAGACCCGCGACATCGCCATTTTGCGCACCATGGGCGCCACGCGCGGCGCGGTGATGCGAATCTTCCTGATCGCCGGCGCCACGATCGGCTCGTTCGGAACGGCGTGCGGCATCATTCTGGGGCTGATCTTCGTGGCTTTCATCGGCCCGATCCAGGACGGCATCGCGCTCCTGACCGGCGTCAATATCTTCGATCCCAGCGTCTACAAGCTCTACCGCCTGCCTGCGCGGGTGGACTGGACCGAAGTGGTGTTCGTGTCGGTGTGGGGCTTCGCCATGGCGCTGCTGGCCACGCTCTTCCCCAGCTGGCGGGCAGGCCGCATCGATCCGGTAGAGGCGCTGCGCAATGAGTGAGCCGGTTGTATCCATCCGCGCCCTGACGCGCGTTTACGAGACCGGGGCCGAGCGCCTGGAAGTGCTGACCGGCGCCGATCTCGATCTCTATCCCGGCGAGCTTGTGGGACTGGTCGGGCCGTCGGGCTCGGGCAAGTCATCCCTGCTGCATGCCGCCGCCCTGCTGGAGACGCCCACCGCCGGACAGGTCTTCATTGCCGGGCAGGACGGGCTGGCCCTGCCCGAGCGTGCGCGCACGGCGCTGCGCCGGCGCGAGATCGGGTTTGTGTACCAGTTCCATCACCTCCTGCCCGAGCTCAACGCGCTGGAGAATGTCGCCCTGCCGCTGCGCATTGCGGGCAGGGGCGTGCGTGAGGCGCAGGAAGCGGCGCGGGTGCGGCTGGAAGCCCTCGGCCTTGGCGGGCGGCTCACCCACCGGCCCGGGCAGCTGTCTGGCGGCGAGCAGCAGCGCGTGGCGATCGCGCGCGCGCTGGTGAACAATCCGCGCGTGGTGCTGGCCGACGAGCCCACCGGCAATCTGGACCCCGCCCATTCCGATCAGGTGTTCGACGCCCTGGCCGCCGCCTGCCGCGAAGCGGGCGCCGCCGCGCTCATCGCCACCCACAACCTGGCCCTCGCCGAGCGCATGGACCGGGTGGTGACGGTGGAGCAGGGACGGTTGAAGCCCTGGACGGCGGATAGCTGAACGGTTTGACGGCGCGCCAGCGGCGGCCCCGAGCGGCTTTTGCCGGGTGAGGCGCCACGCCAACCCCCCGATTTTCCACAGCTTTGCCAATCATGGCGCGCATCGCACGATTCGCGCTTGACGGCGAGAACAAAAAGAGAAACTATGCACTGGAACAAAACAGGAACAGCCGCTGAATGCGGCGCGCCGCCAGAAGGATGCCAGTCATGCGCCATGTTCTCGAAGATATCGCCTCGGCCGCTGTGATCGCCGGATTTGTCACCCTGGCGCTGGCCGTTTCGGCCGCCATGGCGGCCTAGGGGTGCGTGCGCCGGGCTGACCGTGACGCCTGGCCTCGTCTAAGGTTCGCGAGTGTTGCGAATCCCGCCGCGCGGAGACCCGTCCCATGAGCCAGCGCCCGTTTGTCCATTTGCGTGTGCGCTCGCCCTATTCGCTGCTGGAGGGGGCGCTGCGCATCAGCGAGATCGCGCAGCTGTGCCGCACCCATGACATGCCCGCAGCGGCGCTGACCGACACCAATAATCTGTTCGGCGCGCTGGAATATTCCG
>JBHYFR010000235.1:0-3265 GCA_051859425.1 Oceanicaulis sp.
GACCCGCCATGGATTTCTGGCGCAAGCTCGCCGCCCTGCTGACCGGAT
Organism: Oceanicaulis sp.; assembly: GCA_051859425.1. Taxonomy (GTDB): domain Bacteria; phylum Pseudomonadota; class Alphaproteobacteria; order Caulobacterales; family Maricaulaceae; genus Oceanicaulis. The sequence continues at coordinate 49 of JBHYFR010000235.1, forward strand.
CGCAAGACCCGTTCGACTGCGCGGATGAGGACTGCCCGCCGGGCCGGCGGGTGGATGACGCCGAGTTCGCCATGGCGCTGATCGGGCTGGGCGCCAAAATGGCCAAGGCCGATGGTGAGGTCAGCCGTGAGGAGGTCGCCGCCTTCGCCCAGGTGTTCCGCGCCCCGCCAGGCTTCGAGGCGCCGCTGGCGCGCGCCTTTGATCTGGCCAAGCAGACCACGCTGGGCTTTGACGGCTATGCCCGGCGCCTGGCCAGACGCTTCCGCCACCACCCGGCGGTTCTGGAAGACGTGCTGGACGGATTGTTTCACATCGCCAAGGCCGATGGCCGCGTGACCGCGCAGGAGGAAGCCTATCTGCAGGCCGTGGCGGAGATATTCGGCTTCGACGAGCAGGACTTTGAACGCATCAAATACACCCATATCGCCGCCCCGGATGATGACCCTTACGTGATCCTGGGCGTCAGCCGCAGCGCCACCGATTCCGACATCAAGGCGGCCTACCGCGCCATCGCGTCGCAGAACCACCCCGACCGGCTGATCGCGCGCGGCGCGCCGGCGGAGATGCAGCGCATCGCGGTGGAGAAAATGGCCGTGATCAACGCCGCCTATGGTGCAGTGATGCAGGCGCGCGGCGTCCGCCCGAAACGGCTGGAGGCGCAGTCTGGCTGAGGGCTCCGGCTTCATCCCCACCCCCGTCAAACGCCTTCGGCGTCCGACCCCCTCAAGGGGAGGGAGTGGGCGGTGGCGCCTCGCCGGTTTGATGTCGCCAGACACGCTCACGGATGGCTATCACCGCAGCCGTTTTCTCTCTCCCCCTCGGGGAAGGCAATCGCATTAGAGGCTGGCACTCTTACTCCCTCCCCCGAGGGGGAGGGAGTCCGAACAGCGCTGTCATCAACTAAACCCGGCAATGCCGGTCCAAATGCGATTGACCTGCACTCCGGAGGAGGGCCGGGGTGGGGGCAACGCTATTACAAGAATTCAAGAGGCATCCCCCCCGCCCTGAACAGGGGGTATGCGCGGCCTTGCGCTTCGGCCAAGCATGGCGTTGACCGGTGTGGCGCTGTGCCTGCCGGGTCTTTGCATGAAGGGGGCGGCCATGGCGGCGATGCTGATCAGAACTGTGAAAATGATGTGCCTCGCGCTTGCGGTGACGCTGGTGGCGGGCTGCGAGAGCATGATCACCGGCGGGCCGTTGATCCGCCCGGGCGAGCCGACCGGCGTGATCGAGGTGGTCAATAATTCCGGGCGCACCCTCACCGCGGTTCTGATTTCGGACTGCCGGGCCAGCACATACGGCCTTAACCGCCTGCCTCAGGGCGTCGTGATCCCCCACGGGCGCAGCTATAATTTTCCTGTTTCCGCGGGGTGTTGGGACGTGATGGCGGGCTATGGCGCGTCCACGGGCTATGCCGAGGTGCGCCAGCGCATCACTGTGGCGCCCAATATGCGGTTCCGCTTTCATGTGAATGACGGCCGCTAGGGCGTGCTGACCGGGCCGATATCCCCGCTGCGCGCCGTGCGCGGCGGGGATTTATGCGTTTATGGCGCCTTTGTAAGGCGCCAGCCATTGACGCGGGGCGGCGAAACCCCAACCTTGTGGATGACGCGCGTTCGCGTGCGCAGCATGCGATCCGTTGTCCGGCGCAGGAGCCCGCCCATGACCCAGACCCAGGCATTCCCGTCTCATGGCCTGTTGGCCGCTGTGCGCGCTGTCCTTGCGGCGCTGATCGCCGGTGCGGTGATCGCCATGGGCATTGTCCTGGCCGCCCTCGTGACCATGGCCGCCTTTATCGTCGCGGCGTTCGGCCTGGCCGGCGCCGGGGCGTGGTGGCTGTACGCCAAGGTGCGCGGACGCCGCCCGGCGCGCCGCGGCCCGACGGTGCTCGAAGCCCATCGCGGCCCCCACGGCTGGACCGTGGACGGCGACCAGCCCGAAGAGCGCGCCTGAACCGTTCAGTTCCTGCTTCACAATTAAAGGGACGCGCGCTGCACAGCCGCTAAGGCGCACCCTTTCACATTTACGTGAAACACCCGCCCGCACCGCCTTGCCGCCGGGCGTGCGCTCCGATAGAGCCACGCCATGAGCCTGCGCCACTTCGCCCTTCTGTTTGTCATATGCCTGGTCTGGGGCGTGAATTTCGTGGTGGCGAAATGGTCGCTGTCGGGCACGCCGGTCATTGTCGAAGGGTTTGACGGCGCGCCGCCGCTATTCTTCGCCTTCCTGCGATTCGCCCTTCTGTATGCGATCCTGGCGCCCTGGCTGCTGCCCGTGCCGCGCCCCTTCGGGCCGGTCATCGGCGCGGCCCTGACCATGGGCGCGATCCAGTTTGCGCTATTGTTCATCGGCCTGCGCTACGCCACGCCCTCGGCTATCGCCATCGTGGTCCAGCTGTCGGTGCCGTTCACCACCGTGCTTTCGGTGATTTTCCTGTCTGAACGGGTGGGCTGGGTGCGCGCCTCGGGCATGGCGATCGCGTTTGCCGGGGCGGCGCTGGTGGTGTTCAAGCCGGCTGAGTTCTCCTTCACCATCGGCCTGTGGGCCGGGGTGGGCGCGGCCATGGCCGCAGCGGCCGGCGCCATTTTCATCAAGCGCACGCCTGCTCCGGCGCTGAAGCTGCAGGCCTGGATCGGGCTGATTTCCTTCCCGCCGCTGGCGCTGTTGTCGTGGGTGCTCGAGCGTGACCAGATCAGCGCCACGCTGGCGGGCGGCTGGCCGTTCTTCGCCACGCTGGTGTTCACCGTGGTGCTGGTCAATGTGTTCGGCCACGGCGCGTTCTACTGGCTCTTGCGCCGCTATGACGCCTCCCTCATCGCGCCGCTGACCCTGATGGCGCCGCTGATCGGCGTAATCAGCGGGGTGGCGCTCTTGGGCGACGAAGTGACCTGGCAGCTTGTCACAGGCGGCTTGCTGGCGCTGGCCGGTGTTGGCATCGTAGCGGCGCGCCGTTCGCGCACCGCGCCTGTGGAAACGGTTTTGAGAAAGCCGCGATGAGCCTGACGCCTGTTGACGCCCCGTCCCCGAATTTCAATGCCCGCAACCAGCCTGTTTCCATTCTGGTGCTCCATTATACCGGTATGGAAACCGGGCAGGCGGCCTTGGACCGGCTGCGCGATCCGGCCGCGAAGGTGAGCGCGCATTATCTGGTGGAGGAGGACGGGCGCGTCTTCGCCCTGGTAGATGAAGACAAGCGCGCCTGGCATGCCGGAGCAGG
>JBHYFR010000236.1:0-3257 GCA_051859425.1 Oceanicaulis sp.
GAATGAAGCGGATGCGGCCTTCGCGCGCCTGGCGGAGACCGGACCGCGCGGTTACGCAGCGCTGGCGCTGATGCGCCGCGCCGCAATCGCCCAGACCAGTGGTGATGCCGAAGAAGCAGCGCGCCTGTTCGAGGCGGCGGGGGAGCGGTCGCCTGATCCGCTGACCCGGGATATCGCCCGCTATCGCGCCGTCCTGGCGGTTTTTGATCAGCTTGCTCTTGATGACCTCAATTTGCGCCTGGAGCCGCTGACGCGTCCTGGGTCCGCGGTCGGCCCGCTGGCGCGCGAGCTGATGGCGGCCGCCGCCCTGCGCGACCAGCGCTGGGAAGATGCGCGCCGCCGCTATGAGTTGCTGTCGTTTGCGCTCGATGCGCCTGCAGGTGTTCAAAGACGGGCGCGTGAGGCGCTGGCCTATATCGCCCAGAATGCCCCTGCGCAGGAACTGGCTGCGCCGATCACGGATGAGGCCGCTCCCCAGGACGGGGCCGATGAGACCGCCGTTGACGGTGATGTGCGCCAGGACATGTCTGACGCCCTGCGCCGCGTCCTGGACGAGAGTGCGACAACGCCTGACGAGAACGACCCGATCGAGGCCCTGCGGCGCCTGCGTGAGCAGGCCGGCAATGCCGGTGCTGATGATGAGGAGGACGGGCGATGAGCCTTGCCAGACTGTTTCGCGCGACACTCGCTCTTTGCGCCGCCCTGGCCCTCGCGGGATGTGGCGCAGGCGAGCAGCTGAGCCGCATCAACCCGTTCTCAGGGCCTGAGCGGGACGATCCGAATGCGCCGCCGCGCGATCAGCGCATCCCTGTGCTGGAGCTTGACGCCCGTCTGGCGGCGGCTGACGACGCTGAAGCGATCACGCTGCCGCGCTCCTATGTAAACAGCTCCTGGCCGCAGTCTGACGGGTTTCCGACTCACGCGATGCAGCACACGCGCGCGTCCGGCGAACTGAACCGGATCTGGCGCGTGAACATCGGATCGGGCTCATCGCGCGACCGCCGTGTGCGCGCCCGGCCTGTGATCGCCGACGGCGTGGTCTATGCGATGGACGCGGACGGCCGTATCTCGGCCCGTTCGCTCGATACCGGCTCTGAGGTGTGGAGCAGGCAGATTCGCAGCAATGAAAGCACCTCTGCGCGCAGCTCCTGGGTGCCGTTTGTGGGCCGGTCCGGTCCCGCGCCGACTTTTGGCGGATCGATCGGCTACGATTCCGGGCGCCTCTTCGCCCATACCGGCGGCCGCTTCTTCGTGGCGCTGGACGCCCGCTCCGGCGAGGAGCTGTGGCGGCGCGCAGCGCTCACGCCCTACCATTCCGCACCGACGATTGCTGACGGGCGTGTGTTCGTCACAACGGACGACAATGAGTTGATGGCGCTTGATGCGTCTACCGGGTCAGTTGTCTGGTCGCACCGCTCGATCGCCGAGACAGCCCGTGTTCTGGCGACCCCGAGCCCGGCGGTTCTGGGAGCCACGTTGATTGCTCCCTACAGCTCGGGTGAAGTGGCGGCGCTGAGCGTGCCCAACGGGCGCGAATTGTGGACCGAGGCGCTGACGCGCGCGGGCGGCCTGACGCCGATGTCGTCGATCAATGATATCGCCGCGAGCCCCGTTGTCATCGGCGACCGGGTTTACGCCATGAGCCATTCGGGCGTGATGGCGGCGCTCAACCTGCGCACGGGCGAACGTTTATGGTCGTTGCCGGCGGGGGGCGTGCATACGCCGGCCCTGGCGGGCGATTACATCTTCCTGGTGACGATTGACGCCCAGCTGACCGCGATTGACCGGCGCACGGGCGATGTGCGCTGGCTGACCCAGCTGCGCCAGTTTGAAAACGAGCGCCGGCGGCGCAATCGCGTCGCATGGGCTGGTCCCGTGCTGGCGGGCGACCGTCTGGTGCTGGCCTCCTCGCAGGGCGAGCTCGCCATCGTGGACGCCGCCACCGGGGCCGTGACCGCAACGCGCGATCTGGGCGATCCGGTATTCGTGGCGCCGGTGATCGCCGCCGAGACCGTCGTGGTTGTGACCAATAACGGCCGCCTGATCGCGCTGCGCTAGGCGCGCGGCGCGCTGAGCGGCGAACGGAGCATCCGGTGAAACGCCTGCCCGCACTGGCCATTGTCGGCCGCCCCAATGTGGGCAAGTCCACCCTGTTCAACCGGCTGGCCGGCAAGCCGCTGGCTATTGTCGATGACCGTCCGGGGATCACCCGCGACCGGCGCGAGGCGCGTGGCCGTCTGGGTGATCTGGACCTGCGCCTGATCGACACGGCGGGGTATGAGGACGCATCCACCGGCATTGAAGTGCGCATGCGCGCCCAGACCGAACGCGCCATGAAGGACGCCGATGTCTGCATCTTCCTGATCGACGGGCGCGAGGGCGTGACCGCGCTGGATACGCGTTTCGCCGAACTGCTGCGCCGGTCCGGCAAGCCGGTGGTGCTGGCGGTCAACAAGTGCGAGGGCGCCAAGGGCGATCGCGGACTGGACGAGGCCTGGGCCATGGGTCTGGGAGAGCCGGTGCCGGTATCCGCTGCGCACGGGGAGGGGATGAGCGATCTGTTCGTCCGCCTGGCGGCCATCATTGACGAGATCGATCTGGACGTTCCGGCCGAAGCGGGCGCGGCCGAGGCGCCGGACGAGACCGATCATGTGGACCCGGAATTCGACCCCGACGCTGACGTTGAGGAAGACGAGGGCGCGCCGCTGCGCATCGCTGTGGTCGGGCGGCCCAATGTGGGCAAGTCGACCCTGGTGAACGCCCTGATCGGCGAGGAGCGCGTGATCACCGGGCCGGAAGCCGGCCTGACGCGTGACGCCATCGCCATCGAGTGGGAGTGGGAAGGCCGGCGCGTGCGCCTGCACGACACGGCCGGCCTGCGCAAGCGCGGCAAGGTGGATGACCGCATCGAACGCATGAGCGCTGCTGACACGCTGCGCGCGGTGAAGTTCGCTGAAGTGGTGTTGTTGCTGGTGGACGCCGAGCAGCCCTTCGAGCGCCAGGATCTCAATATCGCCTCGCGCGTCGAGGCCGAGGGGCGCGGGTTGATCGTACTGTTGTCCAAATGGGATCTGGTGGCCGACAAGCAGGCGCGCCTGGCCGAGCTGCGCGAGATGTTCGAGCGCCTGCTGCCGCAGATCAAGGGCGCGCCGCTGATCCCGGTCTCGGCGGTCACCGGGCGCGGGCTCGACAAGATCATGCCCGAGGTCAGGGCTCTGCATCGTAACTGGAACGCAAGGGTGAAGACCCGCGATCTC
>JBHYFR010000237.1:0-3242 GCA_051859425.1 Oceanicaulis sp.
CGCCGGATCACAACAGAACCGGCGAAGAAAAAGGGTCCCGGCCCGCGCGAAGGCCGCCTCGTCGAGGCGCACGCGGTCACGGTATCGGATCAGAAGGAAGAGACCTATGTACGCGGTGATCAAAACCGGCGGGAAACAGTACCGGGTGGCGCAAGGCGATGTCCTGCGCGTGGAGAAGCTCGACGCCGAAGCGGGCGACGTGGTCACGTTTGACCAGGTCCTCATGATCGGCGGCGAGGGCGACGCCCTGGTCGGCGCCCCGGCCGTGGATGGCGCGTCGGTGACGGCCGAAGTGCTCGATGAGCGCAAGGACAAGAAGGTCATCATCTTCAAGAAGCGCCGCCGGCAGAATTACCGCCGCAAGCGCGGCCACCGCCAGTGGATCACGGTGGTCTCCATCGCCGAAATCCTGAAGCCCGGCGCGAAATCCGCGCTCGGCGGCAAGAAAAAAGCGGCCAAGCCGGCAGAGCAGCCGGCCGCCGAAGCGGCCCCGGCCAAGCCCGCCAAGGCGGCCGCGAAGCCCAAGGCGGCCGCCGGCGCGGACGATCTGACCAAGCTCAACGGCGTGGGCCCGGCCTATGCCAAGAAGCTGGCCGAAGCAGGCGTCACGACGTTCGCCCAGGTGGCGGCGTGGACCGAAGCGGATCTCGAGCGCCTGGACGGCGAGATCGCCGGCCTGAAGGCGAAAGCGGAATCGGGCGAGTGGATCGCCCAGGCGAAGGAACTGGCCGGCGCGTAATGCGTCTGCGGCACGATTAAAGGAGAGCAGATATGGCTCACAAAAAGGCAGGCGGCTCCTCACGCAACGGCCGCGACTCCGCAGGCCGGCGCCTGGGTGTCAAGAAATCCGGCGGCCAGGCGGTCATCCCGGGCAATATCATCGTGCGACAGCGCGGCACCAAATATTATCCCGGCGACAATGTCGGCATGGGCAAGGATCACACCCTGTTCGCCCTGACCGAGGGCCGGGTGGAGTTCCGCACCAAGGCCAACCAGCGCACGTTCGTGAACGTTGCGCCGCTTGCCAAAGCGGCTGAATAGGGCGGCGCGACAGGACGCGGGACCGCCTCACCCCATCGGGGCGATCCGGTCCGGCAGACAGCTGAAAAGAGGGGAGCCGGGTCGCCCGCCTCCCCTTTTTCGTGCGCCTTCCCCCGGCGCCCCGTCTGCACCAAGGAGGCCGCCATGCATGCGGCGCCCGAAACCAGAACCGACGCCCCGCCGGACCGGATCACGCACCGGCTGGCCCTGCGCGCGATGCGCCTGTCCGACGCGCCCTTCCTCGCCCGCGAGGGCGCACGCCCGGAGGTGGCGCGCATGGTGGCGCGCGTCCCCGTGCCCATGCCGGCCTTGAGCGCGGAGATGTTCATCCTGATCATGCAGGCGCGCGAGGATGCAGGGCTGTGCCAGGCGCGCCTGATCACGCGGCGCGAGGATGGCGCGCCCATGGGCGTGATCGGGCTGCACGGACGCAAGCAGGCCTCGCGCGATCTTGGCTATTGGCTGGCGCGCGATTTCTGGGGGCATGGGTTTATGAGCGAGGCAGCCGCGGCCATGATCGACCTCGCCCGCGAACGCGGCTTCACCGGGCTGACGGCGGGCCATTTTGCTGACAACCCGGCCTCGGGCCGGGTGCTGGAAAAGCTGGGCTTCGCCTATACCGATAACGGCCAGACCACGACCATGTATTCCATCGGACGCCTGGCCAGCGTCCCGCACCGCGCCATGGCGCTACCCATCGGCCTCAAGACCGGATAGAGCTTCGCCCATGAAATTCCTCGACCAAGCACGCGTCTACATCAAGTCCGGCCAGGGCGGTCAGGGCTGTGTCTCCTTCCGGCGGGAGAAATATATCGAGTTCGGCGGCCCCGATGGCGGCGATGGCGGCGCCGGCGGCGATGTCTGGGCCGAGGCGGTGGAGGGGCTCAATACCCTCATCGACTACCGGTATCAGCAGCACTTCAAGGCAGGGCGCGGCGTCCATGGTTCGGGGCGCAACCGCACCGGACCGGACGGGCCGGACGTGGTGCTCAAAGTACCGGTGGGCACGCAGATCCTGGATGAGGATAACGAGACGATCCTGGCCGACCTGGCGGTGACCGGTCAGCGCGTGCTGCTGGCCAAGGGCGGGCGCGGCGGCAAGGGCAACGCCCATTTCACCACCAGCCGCAACCAGGCCCCGCGCATCGCCCAGCCCGGCGAACCGGCCGAGGAGCGCTGGGTCTGGCTGCGCCTGAAACTGATCGCGGACGCCGGCCTGATCGGCCTGCCCAATGCGGGCAAGTCGACGCTCTTGTCGGTGGTCAGCGCGGCCACGCCCAAGATCGCCGACTACCCCTTCACCACCCTGCATCCCAATCTGGGCGTGGTGGATCTGGCGCCCGGCGCGCGCTTCGTGATCGCGGATATTCCCGGCCTGATCGAGGGCGCTCATGAAGGCGCGGGGATCGGCGACCGCTTCCTGGGCCATGTGGAGCGCTGCGCCATCCTGGTCCATCTGGTGGACGCGTCGGGCGAAGACCCGGCGGGCGCCTACGCCATCGTGCGCGGCGAACTGGAGGCCTATGGCGGCGGGCTGGAAGACAAGGCCGAGATCGTGGTGCTCAACAAGGTCGACGCAGTGGACGACGAGACGCTGGATGCTGCCGAGGCCGCCCTGCGCAAGGCCAGCGGACGCGACGTGCTGCGCCTGTCGGGCGCCACCCGCGACGGCGTGCGCCCGCTGATGTTCAAGGTGTGGGAGGCGGTGCAGGCGCGCCAGGCCGCCGAGCGGCAAGCGGCTGCAGACGCCGCCCAGTCCGCCTCGCAAGCCGACACCGGATGGACGCCGTGAATGCTGACGAACGCCTGGCTGCTGCGCGCCGCATCGTCATCAAGATCGGCTCGTCCCAGCTGATTGATCCCCAGACCGGCGCGCCCAGGGCCGACAGGTTCGCCGCCCTGGCCGCCGATATCGCCGAATTGCGCGGACGGGGACAGGAGACGGTGCTGGTCTCTTCGGGAGCTGTGGCGCTGGGGCGTCCGCGCCTGGGGCTGGGGCCCCGCCAGCGCCTGAGTCTGGAGCACAAGCAGGCCGCCGCCGCCGCCGGTCAGGCCCTGCTGATCCAGATGTGGGACCAGGCGTTTTCAGAGCACGGCTTTCCCGCCGCCCAGGCGCTGCTCTCGCCCGCTGACACCGAGGCGCGCCCGCGCTGGCTCAATGCGCGCAATACGATTGAGACCCTTATCCGGCTCAGCGCCGT
>JBHYFR010000238.1:0-3094 GCA_051859425.1 Oceanicaulis sp.
CTGATCAGATCGTCCATGGCGCCGCCCGGATCCCAGAGTGCGTGAAGCATCGAGGACGGTGTCATGAACTGGGTTAATGCAACGTTGGTATCTTGCGCGGGGCGCCCCTGCCGAGGGGGCGGCGCCTATTCGGCGGCCTGCACGCGCTGGCCCGGGCCGGTCAGGGCGGAAAACTCGATGCGCTCCTCGCTGACGCCCGCTTCAGCCCGCCCGCCGCTCTCGCGCGCCATCAGGCCGGCATAATAGGGCTGCACCGAGCGGCCGTCGAAACCGTCCTCGGGACGCTCGCCGCGCAGGGCCAGGATGTAGGACGGATCCAGACGCAGGCGCGGTCCGGCCGACACCACGCGCAGACGGGCGCCGCCACCGGCCGAGGCGTGGGCCTCCACGGTGACCGTGCCGCCGCGCGGCAGGGCGTCCACCGCCAGCCAGACCAGATTGAGCAGAATGCGCGCTGCGGTCTTGTCGATCACGCCCTCGGCCGGCTTCCAGACGATGTCCGGGCGAGCCTCGGCGAACATTGCCTCGCTCAGCGTGCGCATCTCGCCAAGGCTCATCTCGCCGCCTCGGGCGCCCGCAGCGCCAAAACACACCCGCGCATATTCCAGCTTGGCGCCGACCTGGACCGCGCCGGACCGCAACAGCGCGATGGCGTCCTCGCGCATGTCGGCGGCGCCGGGATCGTCCAGCACGCCTAGTGCGGCGCGCATGGCCTGGGCGGACCCGGCGATATCGTGACACACCCGCGAGGCCAGAAGCGCCGCGAGCTCGGAAGCAGAGGGGATGTCGTGCGTGCTCATGGCCCGAGCATTAGCCGATTCGCAGCGCGCCAGAGGTTAACAAGCTGCGCGACGATGCCGGCGCGCCGCTCACGGCTCGTTGTCGATATCGTCGTGGCCGTGCCGGGCCGAATAGAAGACCAGCGTCATCAGCCCTCCGCCCAGCGCCAGCGACAATACCACGCCCAGCCCCATGGCCAGCCAGCCATGCCAGGTGATCTGCAAATCCCCGCCGCTCATGCCCCAGATCGCGAACAGGATGGACGCCACGAGCAAAACGCCCAACGTCACGGCGAGGAGAATTGTCTTGGCCATGATACCTGCAGTTTTTCTCACACGGGCCCGTGGGGCATTGTCGTATCGTTAACGCCCCTTAAGGCTAATTGACCTTGGCAAGCGGGTCTGTGTGCGCCACCATCGCACGCGTCCCGGTGACTGAAAATGCGGACTGCGCCGCATTGGTCTGATATTTGCGTTTCGGGATGCAGTGCTCTGACGTCAGCCTGTCAAAATCCGTCTCGGAGGGGAGATGGGGCCTCAGACCTGATGAAGCAACAGGGATAACCGCATCCATGTCAGGATTCGACGTACGTCTGAATGACGCCCGCCGCTCCCGTACACTGGTGTTTTTCGCCACGCTGGCCTTGGGCCTGTTTGTGGTGGTGGGCGCGCTGTTGTTGCGGTTCGCCAGTCCCGGCGCCCCGGCAGACATGGCGCCGCCGGTCGCGGCCAACGCCAGCGCGATCGAGGCCCTGTCGGAAATTGCCGGCGAGACAGCCGATGCCTCCGGCGCCGCCCGGACCGCGCCCGTGCTGGACAACGCCCGCGCCGTTATCGAGGCCGAGCATGCGCTGTTCACCGCCGCGCCCCTGCGCGCCGCCGTGGAGAGCATTGATGTCACCGTGCGCTCCGGCCAGACGCTGGCCAGCGTGCTGGCCAATGCCGGCGCCGACCGCGTGGACGCGGCGCGCGCCATCGCTGCGCTGGACCCGGTGTTTTCCGTACGCCGGTTGCGCGCCGGGCAGGACATGACCCTCTATTTTGAAACCCCGCCGGGCTGGGACGCCAGCGAGCGGCGCCTGGCCGGCCTGTCCTTCCGTCCCGATGTGGAGCGCACGCTGACTGTCGCGCGCTCCGGCGACCGGTTCCGGGCGCGTGAGGCGTCCCTGACCCTGCAGCGCGAGTTTGTCCGCGTGCGCGGCGAGGTGAGCTCAAGCCTCTACATGGCGGCGATCGAGCAGGGCGCGACGGACCGGGTGGTGGTCCAGCTGGCCGGCATTCTGGGCTATGCGGTGGATTTCCGCACCATCCAGCCCGGCGACACGTTCGACATGGTCTATGAGCGCGAGGTCAACCGCAGCGGCGAGACCGTGCGCTCGGGCGACATCGTCTATGTCAATTTCGCCGGCCGGGGCTCGCCCATCGAGTATTTCCGCTACACCGCCCCGGACGGGGAGGTGGGCTTCTACACCGCCGAGGGCGAGGCGGCCCAGCGCCTGCTGATGCGCATGCCGGTGAATGGCGCGCGCATCTCTTCCTCCTTCGGGATGCGCTTCCACCCGATCCACCAGGTCAACCGGCCCCACAACGGCACCGATTTCGCCGCGCCGCGCGGCACGCCGATCATGGCTGCAGGCAATGGCGTGGTGGAGCGCGCAAACTGGTTCGGCGGCTACGGCAACTATGTGCGCATCCGTCACGCCAACGGCTATCAGACGGTCTACGCCCATCTGCAGGGCTTTGCGCGCGGCGTGCGCGCCGGCTCGCGCGTCAGCCAGGGCCAGGTGATCGGCTATGTGGGCTGCACCGGGTCATGCACCGGGCCGCACCTGCACTATGAGGTGCACCAGAACGGCCGCCCGCTGAACCCGATGCGTCTGGACCTGCCCACGGGCCGGCGCCTGACGCGCGAGGAACTGCCGCACTTCACGGCGGACCGCGACCGGCTGATCGCCCTGCGTGACAGCGTGGTGTTCGCCAATGGCGAGCCGCCGGTGAATGGCGACGCCGCCCCGGTGATGCTGGCCGCCCGCGACGCCCGCCCTGCGGTGAGCGGCAGCCGCTAGGGGCCGCCGCGCCGTTTCACCCTAATCGTTCTCGCCCAGGCGCTTCTTGCGGTCCGCGATCAGGCGCAGGCGCAGGGCGTTGAGCCGGATGAAGCCTTCGGCGTCCTTCTGGTCGTAGACATGATCTTCCTCGAACGTCACGTGGGCCAGCGAGTAGAGCGAGGCGGGCGAGCTGCGGCCCACCACCATCACATTGCCCTTGTAGAGCTTGAGGCGGACCTCGCCGGAGACATGGCGCTGGGAGTGGTC
>JBHYFR010000239.1:0-3081 GCA_051859425.1 Oceanicaulis sp.
ACCGACTTGCCCGAGCCGGTGGTGCCCGCCACCAGCAGGTGCGGCATGGCGGCAAGGTCCGCGACGATGGGGTCGCCCGAGATTCCCTTACCCAGGATGATCGGCAGGTTGCCCTTGGCATCAACGAAGGCCTCGCTCTCGCACAGTTCCTTGAAGCTGACGGTCTGGCGGTTGGCGTTGGGCAGTTCGATGCCCATCACCGTCTTGCCCGGAATCGGCGCGACGCGCGCGCTGATCGCGCTCATGTTGCGGGCGATGTCTTCGGCGAGGCCCACCACGCGGCTGGCCTTGATGCCGGGCGCGGGCTCCAGTTCGTACATGGTGACGACGGGGCCGGTCTTCACCGCGGTGATTTCGCCCTTCACATTGAAATCGTCGAGCACGGTTTCCAGCAGGCGGGCGTTGCGTTCCAGCGCCAGCTTGTCGAGCGGCGGCGCATTGTCGATCGCCGCGTCTTCCAGCAGGTCGATACTGGGCAGGGCATAGTCCGCGAACATGTCGGGCTGCTGCGTCTTCGTCGAAGGCTTGGCCCGGCGCGGCGGGGCAGCGGGGTCGGCGATCTCAACCGGGCGACGCTCCACGGCGGGGGCGGCGTCGGCATCGTCGTCGTCAGTTTCCTGCCTTGACTTGGCGCGGCGGGCCTTTTGCCGTTTTGGTTCTTCTGGTTTGAAAGGGTTATCCGATGTGGATAGGCGGGGCAGGAAGCGCCCCCAGTCCGGCATGGTCAGCAATCCGGCCCAATCCACCGCGAACACGCGGCCCGCCAACAGCGCTCCCCCGCCAAGACAGGCAAGCCCGCCCGCCAGGATGCCCCAGAACCGCCCGCCTTCGGGCAGCAGTCCGGCAAGCGCTTCGAGCGCGCCTTCGCCCAGTAGCCCTGCAAGCCCGCCGAACCCGGCAGGCCAACTGTGCTGCCGCGCGTCCGTCACCAGGGAGAAGGCCGTGGCGAGCAGCACCATGGCCACCAGCAGCACGCCGACGGTGCGCCACCAGGCGCCGCCCCAACGTTCGTCCTCGTCCGCGTCGCGCCAAAGCTTGCGCGCGAAAGCGTAGGTGAGCGGCAGGAGCAGGACGGAAACCCATCCGAACGCGGTCAGCGCCAGATCGGCGGCGAAGGCACCCGGTGCGCCCATCCAGTTGTCGATGGTGTCGCCAGCCGCAGTTGAAAGCGAAGGATCGGTCTGGCTGTAGCTGACCAGCGAAATGGCAAGGAACGCGGTGAAGGCGAACAGCACCACCGCGCCCGTCAGCTGCGCGCTGCGCGCCAGCGACCGGCGAAACGCGGCGCGCCAGTCTGCATTCGGTTTGGCGGCCTTGCTGGCCATGGCTGATCCCCTAATGGTACGTCCCGGTCGTCAGAATCCCATAGCGGGACTCCGGGGTCAATATATGCTTTTCGATCCGGCCTCCGCCGGATCATCCTCGGTGCAGTTCGCTTCGCTTCGCGGCACCTGCGGACGGGCGTTCGCCCTTGCGGCCCAATGGGCCGTTCAGGAGAGGCCGTCTATCGCTGCCCATCTTGGCCAACCCAGCCGCCGCGCTTCTTCTGCGTTCATTCCACCCAGCGCGATGACGGGCATCTTGGCGTGGCTCGCCAGCGTACGGAATCTTGCCGGGCCAAGCACGCGTCCGCCGGGGTGCGAGCGGGTGGGGAAGACTGGCGAGAGCATTATCGCGTCCGCGCCGATGCGGTTGGCCTGCGCCATTTCGCGCATGTCGTGGACCGTGGCGATGGTTACGATGTCGCCCCGCGTCGGATAGATCGACAGCGGTGCGCCGTAGACCCCGTCCGCGCCCCATTCGCGCGCAGTCAGCGCACTGTCGGACAGGATGACGAGGTGCCCCTTGCGCCGCGCTATTCGCGCCAGCCTCTCGAACCGGGCGAGCCGCTGCGCCGGGGGCAGGTGGTAGTGCCGATAGACGAAACCCACCGGTTCACGGAATTCGCCCAGCCGCGCCTCCAGCACGGCATCGTTGCGCGCATCGGAAAGCAGCCACAGGTTCGGCAGGGACTGGAAACCGTTCATCCCCACGCTATAGCGCGCCTATGAGCAAAAGCGCCACAGAACGCCTGGCAGAAGTGCAGGCCAAGATCGACAAGACCTGCGCCATCGCCCGCCGCAAGCCGGAGGAGGTGACGCTGGTCGCCGTCAGCAAGACGCACGCCGCCGACGCGGTCCGCCCACTGCTGGAAGCAGGCCAGCGCGTGTTCGGCGAAAACCGCGTGCAGGAAGCGCAGGAAAAGTGGCCTGCGCTGCGCGAGGATTATCCGGACGTCCAGCTCCACCTCGTCGGCCAGCTTCAGTCCAACAAGGCGGAGGATGCCGTCGCCCTGTTCGATTGCATCCACTCGCTCGACCGGCCCAGCCTCGTGAAAGCGCTGGCCAGGGCCTTCGACAAGACCGGCAGGCGCGTGCCGTGCTTCGTGCAGGTGGACATCGGCGAGGAGGAGCAGAAGGGTGGCTGCGCCATTGCCGATCTGCCCGCCCTGCTGGGACAGGCGCGCGAGGCGGATATCCCGGTCGCCGGCCTGATGTGCGTGCCTCCGCTAGGAATCGAACCTGCACCCTACTTCGCCCTCATGGCCAAGATTGCCGATGATCACGGCCTTGAAGGCCGCTCCATGGGCATGAGCGGCGATTTCCCCACCGCCATCATGCTGGGCGCGACCCATGTGCGCGTGGGCACCGCGCTGTTCGGCGAGCGGGACTGACCGCTCAAGAGGTGTTGACGCGAGGCCCGTCGACGCGCCAAGTCACACCTGCAACCAATTCAAACGGGACGCCCGCCATGATCATTCGTCTTGCCGCTGCCGCCAGCCTGTCGCTCGCCGCACTCGTTTCCGTACCGGCTCTTGCGCAGGCCGACGATCCCTACGCCGATTGTGCGGCCACCACCGACGATGCTGCGCGCCTTGCCTGTTTCGATGCGACCTATGCGGAGCAGCGCGAAGTGATTGCCGCCCGCGCGGCGGCAGAGGCCGAGGCGGCGGCCCGCGCGGAACAGCGCGAGCGCGAGGAATTCGGCCTCAACGCGTTCCAGCGCGACGACCGGCGCGAGGAAGTGGCGGAGAGCGATCCG
>JBHYFR010000240.1:0-3070 GCA_051859425.1 Oceanicaulis sp.
GCCGCACGGCGGCGGCCCGAAGGGCCGTCCTTGACAGCCGGCGACGCTTGCGAAAATGGCCCGGCAAGGAATGACGGCGAGATGAGGTCGTATTCTGCGAAAGCCAGCGCTGTTCTCCGCCCGCACGATAATCTGGCGAAAGCCGGGGACACACAGCCATCCTCGGACCATGGGCCGCGTACCGTTTCACGGCGGCAGAAACCGATTTGTGCCCCCGGCTTGGTGCGGCGACCCTTCATGCCGCGCACGCCCCGGGGTTGAAGCGCGGGGCCACGGGCGCCATGGTGCCCTTTGGTTGGGGGAGGCGCGCGTCCGGTGCAATCGGGCGTGGCGCAACGGGCGATGCGCATGGCGTTGAGTGAAGCTGCAGACACGCGCGAGACCGCGATCACTGCCGGTGACGGCCGGGTGCTGGCTGGACGGCTGTACACGCCTGCGCGCGCCGGTGCGGGGCGCCATGCGGCGCCCCATGCGGTGATGGTGATCAACCCGGCCACCGGCTACACGCAAGACTTCTACCGCCCGTTTGCTGAGGCCGCTGCGGCGCGCGGCTGGGCGGCGCTGACCTTTGATTATCGCGGCCAGGGCGGCTCACTGGCTGGCGCGGTGCGCGATGATCCGGCGCGCATGCTCGACTGGGCGCGCTATGACGTGCCCGCCGCCGCCGCCCATGCCAGCGGGCTTTATCCCGGCTTGCCGGTGGATGTGGTGGGCCATTCGGTGGGCGGGCAGTTCGCCGGCCTGATCGAGCCGCACGTGCCGGTGCGCGCTCTGGCGCTCGTGTCATCCTCCGGGCCTTATTGGGGCCATCATGCGCCGCCCATGCGGGCGGCGGCGTGGGCGTTCTGGCGGCTGTACGGCCCGGCGGCGCTGGCCATGACCGGCCATATTCCGCGCGGGGCGATGTGGCGCGGCGCGCCGCTGGCGCCGGGCGTGTGGCGCGACTGGCGGGCGTTCGGCGTCAACCGGGACGGGTTCCGCGACCTGTTCGCCGAGCACGGGCTGGACGCGCGCTGGCGCGCCTTCTCAGCCCCGGTGCGCGCCTGGGTGCCCGATGACGATCCCATCGCCACGCCGGGCGGCGTGCGCTGGCTGCTGGAGCGTTATGAGAACGCGCCCAGCGAAATGAAAATCGTGCGCCGCGAAGATCTCGGGCGCGGCCCCATCGGCCATGACGGCCTGTTCCGCGCCCGCCTGGGCGATGTGTTCTGGCCGCAGGTGTTCGGGTGGCTCAGCCATGATCCGCTGAAGCCGGCGGCGGAGTAGGGGGCAGACGCCGCGCGCGGCGCAGGCGGAGCGCTGGGGGGGGGAGGCGCAAATGCCTGCTTCTATTTCCGTCTTTTGCCATGGCTGGCGATGTCCAGGCATCCAAACAGGATCCCCATGACAACAGCCTGAAAAATAACCGCGTCCAGCTCCCGGTCATAGCCCCTGAAATAGGCGAAAATAATGGAGACAAGCGCGGCCAGAGCGGCGGCTGCGGCGGTGATGACAAGAAACCGGACAATTCTAGCCATACAGCAACACCTCATCTCCCGGTCTCAGAGCTACAAAGTCCTTCAGCCAGTTTGACGGCAACTCGATTCCGTTAGCCGCCAGGTGCTGCAACATCAAAAATACGTCCTTGTGATCCTCAAATATCGGGATGGACGCGTTTGGGGCGCTGATCCGGAAAAAGGACTCGTCGAACAAGGTCAAAACGCAACCCATTGAGACATGCGTGATGTCTTGATAACGGATCCGGATATTCCTGCGGAACAGGAAATTCTTCTGAATGTATAAGGGCTTGACGATGACGGTCATGCCCCCTTCATGCCCCTGCTACCCCGCCGCAGCCGCACGCCTTGCGATCAGGTCGCGGGCGTGGTCGGGGTCGTCGACCTCTTCAATCGTGTCGATCAGGCAGCGCCAGCCATCGTCCGGGATGATGTATTCCATGTGCGGCTGGCAGATGCGCTGGTTCTCGCGGAAGCTTGTGCCGATCTGCACGCCAAAACGCATGCCCGAGCAGCGCTGGCGGGTGGTGACCAGATAGTGCCGGCTCGGCCCGCTGCGGATCAGCAAATGGCGGTCGTCGATGACGGTGTAACCCGAAATGGTGCGGATGGTGACGCAGCGCGCCGGATCGGCGTCATCCCCGGCGCGGGCGTCAGAGCCATTGTCCTGAACCGCAGCGCCGTGGACCGGCGCGGCGATCAGGGCCAGCGCCAGCGCGCTGGCGGCCAGCAGCATGGACGCCAGGACCGGCCCGGCGGCGGGCAGGGTGCGGGTTTTGGTTTCGGTCCGGTTGCGGGTCGCCATGGGGGCGCCTCCTCTTGTCATCACAGCGGCGGATCGCCGCCGGGCTGGGGCCTGACATTGAGCCTCGCCCCTATCGCGTCTACACGCTCACCATGGCCTGATTGAGGCGCACCCGACCCGTGATGTCCACCCCTGCCAGATCGCCGCGCGGCCCATCGCGCATCGCCATCGCCGGCGCAGGCGCGGCGGGGCTTGCCTGCGCGCTGACGCTGGCGCGGGCCGGGCACGCCGTGACGCTGGCCGACGCCGCAACACCGGGGCGCGGCGCGCTGTGGGCGTCGGCGGGCATGCTGGCGCCGGGCTTTGAGACTTTGTTCGAGCTGGACGCCGGTCACACCCTTGCGGACGATTTTGCGTCGCTGTGCGCGCGCGGCGGGGCGCTGTGGGCGGATATCGCCGGGGCGCAGCCGGCGCTGGCGCCGGGCCATGGCCGGCCGGGCGTGCTGGTCCCGCTGCTGGATGAGGCGGACGAGGCGCGCGCCGCGGCGGCGCTGGCGCAGGCCGCGCGGTTCGGCGTGGACGCCGAGCGTCTGAACGCGCACGTCCTGCGCGAAGCCGAGCCGGCGCTGGGGGCGGCGAGGGGCGCGGTGCGCCTGGTCACAGACGGCCAGATCGACAATCGCGCGCTGGGGCCGGTCTGGCTGGAGGCCTTGCGCGCGGCGGGCGGCGTGGTGCTGGGCGATGCGCCGGTGCGCGCGGTGGAGACGGTCCGGGGCCGCGCCAGCGCGCTGGTGCTGGCCGATGGCCGGCGGATTGATGCCGATCTGAT
>JBHYFR010000241.1:0-3046 GCA_051859425.1 Oceanicaulis sp.
TGATCGCCCAGGGCCTGGCCCTGCGCATGGGTGAAGCGCCGATCCTGGTCAGCGATCCGCGCGTGGCCGAGCTGACCGTCACCGCCGAGGCGCGCGCCAGCGGCGGCCTGCCGGCCATCGACATGACCAGCCCCGCCCAGGTGCGCCTGTCGGCGGGCGACGCCGGAGCGCTGATCGCCTCGGCCCGGCTGTTCGCCGCCCGGTCGATGAATTTGCATGCGGTCCGCTTTGAGCTGGCCGACGCCCTGTCGGCGCCGCGCCTGGAGCGACTGGCCGCCCCGGTGCGCCCGGGCGCCGCCCTGGAGGCGCTGGCCCATGGCGGGGCGCCCTTCGGCGCCGATCAGGGCGGGCGCGCCGCTGTGGTCTTCGCCTCCGCCGCGCCCGAAGACCGCGCCGCCGCCCTGGCCGTGGTGTCGCGCGCCGCCCTGGCCTCGGGATCGGCCTGGCTCTACGCTTGGTACGGCGAGACTCTGGCCGATGCGCCGCTGAGCCACGACCTGATGATCCTGGGTCCGCAAAGCGCGATCGATCCGCGTCTGATCGCGGCGGCGCCCGCTGAAGTGCGCGCGGCGGCCAGCGCTGCGGCCAATCGTGTGCCGCGCCGGCGCAATTACACCTCCACAGCCTTCGCCGACGACACCACACGCAGCGCCCGCGTCACCGGCATGGCCGCTCTTTTTGAAGACACGGGCGGGCGGCGTATCGCGCTGATCACCGCGCCCGAGGGGGCGGATTTCTCGCGGGCTGCGGCGCGTCTGGCGCGCTCGGGCCTGTGGACAGGGCTCGAAGGCCGTGCGGTGGTCTGGGACGCTGCGGCGGTAACCAGCTTCGGCCCCAGCGCCTCGCCGCGCTTCAGCGCGGTGTGGATAAGCGACCAGATCCGGCGCCATGACCGCTGGATAGCGCTGGGCGCCTTCTCGCTGGCCGTCCTCCTGCTGCTGATCGGGCACGGCGTAAACCGGACGTCAAGACGCGCCGCGTAAAACTCGCGGGCATGATCACACCCGCCCTGACCGCCCTGCTCCTGGCCGCCACCGCGCCGCCCCCGCCTGACCACGAAGCGCTGCTGCGCTTGCGGGCGGGCGACGCGGCCTGCAGCCTGCTGACCCCGGTGGAACGGCGCTTTCTCGATATCGTGCTGGACCAGGCGCGCGATGACGCCATTGTCTCCGGCGCCGACGAGGCCCGGCTGGACCGCTATGAGCGCGCTGCCCGTACGCCCGCTTGCGATGACGCCATCCTGACGGCCAGCGCCGAGGCTCACCGTGCGCGCCTGACCGGACTGGCTGAACTGACCCAGCCCACCCTGCCCGGCCGGCGCCAGTCCTGGACCGTGCGCCCGCCCGCCTTTGCCGGCCGGCCCGGCTGGCGCGTCATGCAGATCATGGACGATCAGCCCGCCGCTTTCGGCCTGTATGAGGCGCGCGGCGCGCGCGCCCCGGCCCTGGCGCTGCGCAGCGCCGCCCTGGCTCCGCGCGCGGTGATGGTCATGCGCGACCCGGCCCGCCAGGCCGCGCCCGTGGACCGCACCATTGGCGGCTTGCGCCCGGCGCCCGGCGGCCATCCGGTCAGCGCCTGGGGCGCCTGGGCCGGAGGCGAGCAGCGCTTCATGGCCAATGGCCGCCTGGCGCCCGAAGCCGCCGGGCATCTGGCCCCCGCCGGCGGCGCGACGGCCTATGGTTTCACCTTCCCCGACGAGGCGCTGGCCGCGCTGGCCGCTCTCACCCCGCGGGAGGGCGTGCGCATCGATCTTGTACAGCTGGACGGGCGGGTGACGCGGTCATTCTGGATCGAGGTCGGCGCGGTGCGCGCGGCCCTGTTGCTGGCCAGCGAAGCCGATGCCCGCGCCGCCGCCGCCCGTGTCGCCGCCTCGGCGGCGTCAGCGTCCAGTCCGTAAGGCCCGGATTGGCGCAGTCCTGAACCACGCCCGGTTCACGCCGGCGCTGATGCTGCGCTGGCGCCCGGCGCAAGGCGCCATTTTCCCTGTCGCTGCGATTGCGAATCACCTTTCCACAGGTGTGAGCGGCGCGCATCTTGTGCCCCGTGCTCCAGCCGATACTGTATTTCGTGGCTGACCCCAACATATAGGGGTCTCGCGAAAGCGAAGGCCTAGGGGTGGCGTCTCATGCCGAGCGCCCGCCCTCGGAATTCATAGCGTAACAGGCGAGGAGCGCACCGCCATGGCTTGGACTGAAGAACGGGTCGAAACCCTGAAAAAACTGTGGGCTGACGGGCTTAGCGCCAGTCAGATCGCCAAGCAGCTTGGCGGGGTCACGCGTAATGCGGTGATCGGCAAGGTGCACCGTCTGGGCCTGTCAGGGCGCGCCGCGCCCTCGCGCCCTGCCGCCGCAGCCGCCCCTGCATCCAGAGTACACGCCAGTGCGGCGGCCGAACCCGCCCCGGCGCCTGCACCGGCCCAGACGGCGCCCGCCCCGGTGGACGCAAAGCGCATGGCCAATGGCGAATACGCTACCGTCCTGACCCTGCGCGAGGGCATGTGCAAATGGCCGATCGGCGATCCGTCCGACGCCGAGTTCCGCTTCTGCGGCCGCGCCACGCGTCCCGGCGGGGCCTATTGCGAAGCCCACGCCCAGATGGCCTACCAGCCCCAGGCCAAGCGCAAGCGCAAGCCGGCCGACGATGCGCGCGCGGTGCTGGACTCCCTGCAGGGCATGCGCCGGGCGAACTTCTAGGATTTTGCTCTGGCATACCAGCCTGATGCGGGCGGCGGGGTTTACTCCGCCGCCCGTTCCATATCCGCCAGGCGCGACAAGAGCGGGTGGTTGGCCGCGTAGCTGACATCATCCATGCGCGATACCGCGACCAGGCCTAGCGCGGCGTTGGTGTAGCGCTTCTCATACGGCGCTAGCTAAAACAGCTGGAAGGGCCGTAAATATGCCAAGCCAATGTGATCGGCATCGTTTGGACATTTTTATGAGCTAGGCTATATATCTCATTCAACAAGGGAGATTTTTATGGCTGAACGAGCTAAACAAGGCGTCGAGTGGGTTATGACTCACTCTGGCGACGTGCTTTCAATCGTCGG
>JBHYFR010000242.1:0-3035 GCA_051859425.1 Oceanicaulis sp.
GCTCCAGATTATAGCGCACGTGCAGCTCGCCGAGCCGCCTCTCAGGACCGCGCACCCGTTCTCCATCCTCGCCCTCCACCCAGTGCAGACGCGGGAAGACACGCTCCACCTTGCCCCGGATCACCACGCCCTCGCCGGGATGGCGGTGATGGACGCTGGCGGGGCTCCAGGCGCCGGTCGCCTCGTCGCGGAGCAGGGTGACGAAGACATCGCCGCCGCGTCTGAAGCCGACCTGAGTCGGACCGTAGGCGTTGAGGTCCAGCCGGTGCAGTCCGGTCTCGATCACCACATAATGACCCAGCAGCGGGTCGCGCGGGTCGACGGCCAGCATGTCGAGGCGCACTTCGGTTCCGCCCGCGCGCTGGACGGCGTGCCCTGCGGCCATGGCGATCAGCACGCCGGTCATGACCCCGGCCATGATGAGAAGGCGCAGGGGCGCGCTCATGGCTGATCTCCCGATTGTGCAGCCGGTGCTGGATCGCGCCGGCGCGCCCAGCGCCCGATGCCGACGGACAGGGCGATCAGCAAAAGCCCGCCGATAAAGAAGAAGGCTGCAGTGTTCAAAAGATCGCCGAACAGGCGCGCATATACATAAAGGGACTGCAGCGCGAAGATGGTGACCCCCAGCGCCCCGGCGAAGCGCCGCCCGGGGGCGGCGCCGGCCAGCACCAGCGCCGCCGCGCCGGCAAAGATCACCGCGCCCAGCACCATCTCGGCGGCTGACTGGTCCAGCATGACCGCAGGCCAGGCCAGCACGAATGCAGCGGCCGCCGTCAGCGCCGCCGCGGGCCCGCGCTCCAGCGTCCCGGCGCGCACCCGCCACAGGGCGAAGGCTGCAAACGCTGCAAACGCGATTCCGGCGATGAGAGCGTAGGCGAGGGCCGGAACCGGAGCCTGATCATCGCTCCATTCGTGCGCGCCCTGCAGGACCAGCGCGCCCAGCGACGCCGCCCAGGCCATCCACCCCGCCAGCACGCCCGCGCCCTCCACCCGGCGATCCAGCGCCAGCGACGCCGCCATGGCCAGGGCTCCGGTCACAAGAATGAAGGCGCAGATCAAGAAGCGGGGATCGGGTTCGCGCTGACCGAGCCCCTCAAACAGCGCGTGCCCGATCCAGACCACCAGCCCGGCGGCCAGCAGGTGCAGCGTGACCGATGATTTCAGGCGCACCGCGGCCAGCGCCGTCACCGCCCACAGCGCCAGATACGCCCAGACGGGACCGGGCGCGAAGGGGTTGCCCGCCTCCAGCCAGGCCCACAGCGCGCCCACGCCTGCGGCCAGAACCAGAACCGGGCGCGAGGGGATGATCAGGGCGGTGGCCAGCGCGCCGCCCGCCCAGATCAGCACGCCGGTATTGCGAAAAGCGCTCATATTGAAAGTCTGGGCGGTGAGCATGATCGCGGCGCCGAACAGCGCGGCGCCCAGCAAGGCCAGCGCATGGCCAAGCCCGGGCGCGCCGCGCGCGAAGGCGGCGGCCGATCCGCCCAGGCTCGCCCAGAGGGCGGCGAGAATCAGGATGAAGCGGGCGATCTTGGGCAGCGCGCTCCAGTTGGCGCCGACAAAGCTCAGGGCCGCCAGGGCCAGCAGCACCGCGCCGAGAATCGCGGCAGCGCCGGACGCGCTCCACCGGCGCGGGGCGGGGGCGGCGCTGTCGAGAATCGCCTGGCGGTTCTGCGTCGGCACCAGCCCGTCCGCGATCCAGCGGTCCAGGTCGCGCGCCAGCCGCTTGAGGTATCCGTCACCCATGCCGCCCCCGCTGTTATGAGCGTCCGTTTGCGCAGCGCGCCGCCTTCAGGCATGATCATAGCCGATATCGCCACATTGAAGGAGGCGAATATGACGGCAGGCAAAATCCTGTCCCACAAGGGCTCGAAAGTTATCGCCATCCGCCCCGGGGATACGCTGGAAGCGGCGGTGCGGGTGCTGCGCGAGGAGCGCATCGGGGCTGCGGTGGTCCTGGACGATGACGGCCAGCCAGGCGGCGTGTTCTCCGAGCGTGATCTGGTGCGCATGGTGGCCGACCATGGCGCCGCCGCGCTGTCCATGCCCGTTTCGTCCGCCATGACGCGCGGCCTGATCACCGCCGAGCCCGGCGCGCACGTGGATGAGCTGATGGCGCTGATGACCGACCGGCGCGTGCGCCACATCATCATCACCGAATCCGGTCGCATGATCGGGTTCATCTCCATCGGCGACGTGGTCAAACGCAAGATCGCCGAGGCCGAAGCCGAGGCCGAAACGCTCAAGGCGTATATTGAAACAGCCTGAATGCGCTTGCCCCCGTTGAGGATTCGGCCCCTGCGCACCACCATGATGCAAAAAAAGCGTCATGAGGGGTTGCTCCGGTCAGGGCAGGGGGATAGAACCCCCCTCCTCGGCGGCGGACTGCTTCGGCGCTGACGCAAAAAGGACCGGGCCTCGCGGCACTTTCCTCTTGCGAACAGGATCGAAGCGCTTCATACTGCTGAGCCTCTCCGCTTAGGACGGGAGTTCATCGACGGCGTGTCAGCCGCGCCGAGGAAGAGCCGTTTGCTCTTTTTAGCCCGGCAGATAGCGCTGACAAGGGCTTCGTTTGAGGTGGTTGACACGGGGATAGCGGCTCACTAGATACCGCGCTCCTCGCCGTCAGGCGCATCGCTGGAAACAAGTTTCCGGCGCGCTGCACAGAGGCGATTGACTTAAGGGTGGCGCGTCAGTAGACACCGCGCTCCTTGCAGACCGGGCGGCTCGCCAGAGCGGTTCGGGGCGGAAAGACCGGGCTGCGGCCCGCCTGAATGCCGGCTCTTTGACATTGTTGGTAGATTGGAAAGAGAAACGCAGGCGGCGGCGCTCTGCGGACGCAACAGCCCACTGGGCGAGGGCGTCCACCGAGACGACGTTTGCTTACGTTTCTCATTAGGTGTGGAGAATTTGAAATGACTTCGGTCGTTTCTGTCTCCGTCACTTTGAGAGAGCAACAGCGAGCTTAGTCGAATCAACATGAGAGTTTGATTCTGGCTCAGAACGAACGCTGGCGGAAGGCTTAACACATGCAA
>JBHYFR010000243.1:0-3010 GCA_051859425.1 Oceanicaulis sp.
CGCCTGCAAGGACAGCGATTTCGCCCACATGCGCGCGCGCTTCGCCGGCCGCGCCCAGCTGCACGAGCTGACCGACCGCGCCCTGCTGGCGCTGCAGGGGCCGCAGGCGGGCGCGGTGATGGCCGACCTGTGTCCCGGCGCGGCCAAGCTGGTGTTCATGCAGGCAGGCGCGTTTTCGCTGGCCGGTCATGACGTGCTGATCTCGCGCTCGGGCTATACCGGCGAGGACGGGTTCGAGATTTCGGTGCCGGCCGGTGAGGCCGACGCCCTGGCGCGCCGGCTGCTGGCTGATGAGCGGGTGAAACCGGTGGGGCTGGGCGCGCGCGATTCGCTGCGTCTGGAAGCCGGGCTCTGCCTTTACGGCCACGACATGGACGAGACGATCACTCCGGTGGAGGCGAGCCTTGTCTGGGCGCTGGCCAAGTCACGCCGCGAGCGCGCTGACTTCCCCGGCGCTGCGCGCATCCTGTCCCAGATAGAAAACGGGCCGGAGAAAAAGCGCGTCGGCATCCTGCCCGGCGACCGCGCCCCGGCGCGCGAGGGCACGGAAATCGTTGTGGATGGCCAGACCGTCGGCGCCGTCACGTCCGGCGGGTTCGGACCCACAGTCGGCGCGCCGGTGGCCATGGGCTATGTGCGCGCTGATCTGGCCAAGCCCGGCCAGGGCGTCGAGCTGATGGTGCGCGGCAAGGCGCGCCCGGCCGAAATCGCCAAAACCCCGTTTGCGCCGCACCGTTTCCATCGCGGCTGACCTGATTGTCTGGAGGAGACACGCCATGACCACCCGTTACACCAAGGACCATGAATGGATCCGCATCGAGGGCGATATCGCTGTCGTGGGGATCACCGCCTACGCCGCCGAACAGCTGGGCGATGTGGTGTTCGTCGAACTGCCCGAGATCGGCAAGACGGTCGCCCAGGGCGCTGACATGGCCGTGGTCGAGAGCGTCAAGGCCGCTTCGGAAGTTTACGCCCCGGCCTCGGGCGAGATCGTCGCGGTCAATGACGCGCTGGAAGGCGAGCCCGCCAAGGTCAATGACGCGCCCGAGGGCGAGGGCTGGTTTGTGAAGATGAAACTGTCTGCGCCCGCCGAGCTCGACGCGATGATGGACGAGGCCGCCTACAAGGCTCACATCGCCTGATGCTGAGCGGCTTGCAGTCCTGATCTGTCGGGGCAGGCGGGCCAGACTATCTCATCCCGCTCGCGGGATGCCCCGCCAGCCCTTGCCGGGCCAGGCAAACACTGAACGACAGCGCGCCAGACGGCGGCGCTGATGAGAGAACTGGAGCGAGGCTGATGCGCTATCTGCCGCTGACCCCTGAAGACCGCAGCGAGATGCTGGGCGCCATTGGCGTGTCCAGCGTTGATGCTTTGTTCGCCGACGTGCCGCAAGCCGCCCGCCTGGACGGCCCGGTGAACCTGCCCCGGCGGGCCACCGAGCTGGAGGTGGAGCGCGCCTTCACCGCCATGGCGGGACGTAATCTGAGCGCTTCGGCCGCGCCGTTCTTCGTGGGCGCGGGCGCCTATAAGCACCATGTGCCCGCCACGGTGGATCATCTGATCCAGCGCTCTGAGTTCCTGACCAGCTACACGCCCTACCAGCCGGAAATCAGCCAGGGCACGCTCCAGACCCTGTTCGAGTTCCAGACCCAGGTCGCGCTGCTCACCGGAACCGATGTGGCCAACGCCTCCATGTATGACGGCTCGACCGCGTGCGCCGAGGCCGTGCTGATGGCCGCGCGCATCACCAAGCGCCAGCGCGCGGTGCTCAGCGGCAATCTCCATCCTCATTACGCAGACGCCACCCGCACCCTGGCCAAATACATGGATATCGACATCCACGCCGCCGCGCCGGTTCCCGGCGGGCTGGATGCGCTGGCCGACGCCATCACTGACGATGTGGCCTGCGTGGTGGTTCAGAACCCGGACGTGTTCGGCCAGGTCCATGACCTGCGCCCGCTGGCCGAAGCCGCCCACGCCAAGGGCGCGCTGCTGATCGCGGTGTTCACCGAAGTGGTGTCGCTGGGCCTGATCGAGAGCCCCGGCGCCATGGGCGCGGACATCGTGGTGGGCGAGGGTCAGTCGCTGGGCGTGGGCCTGCAGTTCGGCGGGCCGTATGTGGGCCTGTTCGCCTGCCGCAATGACCGCAATTTCATCCGCAACATGCCCGGCCGCCTGGCCGGTGAAACCGTGGATGCGGACGGGCGGCGCGGCTATGTGCTGACCCTGTCCACCCGCGAGCAGCATATCCGGCGTGACAAGGCGACCTCGAATATCTGCACCAATTCCGGCCTGATGGCGCTGGCCTTCACCATTCACATGACGCTGCTGGGCGAGGCGGGCCTGCGCACGCTCGCCCGGCTCAATCACGAGCGCGCGTGCGCGATGGCCGACCGCCTCGCCGCCCTGCCGGGGGTGGAGGTGATCACCAGCGCCTTCTTCAACGAGATCACCGTGCGCCTGCCGCGTCCCGCCGCAGACGTGGTGGAGGCCATGGCCGCGCGCGGCGTGCTGGCCGGCGTGCCCGCCAGCCGCCTCTATCCGGGCGCCGGGCTCGATGATCTCCTGATCCTGGCGGCGACCGAAACCAATACCGAAGCTGATCTCGACGCGCTCGAGACGCGCCTGAAAGAGGTGCTGTGATGGCCATGAACACCCAAGGACGTCCCTCCCGCCCGCTCCACGCCCATGATGCGGGGGCCTATACCGACACGTTTTCCGGCTCGCGTGGGCTGGACCAGGCCGAGCCGCTGATCTTCGAGCGCGGACGCGTGGATGTGACCGGGGTTGACCTGCCCGAGCCGTCCGGCGCGCCGCTGCGCGTGGGCGGGCTGGAGCGCACCGCCGAGATCGGCCTGCCGGGCCTGGCCGAGCCGGAGACCATGCGCCATTACGTGCGTCTGTCCCGTAAGAATTACGCCATCGATCTGGGGCTTTACCCGCTGGGCTCGTGCCCCATGAAGCACAATCCGCGCCTCAACGAGAAGCTGGCGCGCCTGCCCGGTTTTT
>JBHYFR010000244.1:0-2996 GCA_051859425.1 Oceanicaulis sp.
CGACCCGGCCAGCGAGGCCGAGACCTGCACCACGCTGGAATCCTGCGCGCGCACCCAGGCGTCGATCTCGGCCAGCAGCGCCGATTTGGCCTCAAAGCCCGGCTCGGCGATCACGTCCACATCGTCATACAGGCGCTGATTGGCGCGCGCCGGGGGCGGCGCCATCACCGCGTCGCGGCCCTTGCGGGCGGCCGCCGCCGTTTCGGCGGCGCGCGTCAGGGCGGCCAGGCCCGGATCGCTGGAATGGGCAAAGCCGGTGGTCTCGCCAAACACGGCGCGCAGGCCGAAGCCGCGCTCGGACGAGAAATTGGCGATTTTCAGCCGCCCATCATCGAAGGCCAGGGACTCTGACGCCGAGGTCTCCAGGAACAATTCCCCGTCATCGGCGCCGGCCAGCGCCTGGTCCAGCACGCGGCCCGCATCGGCGGCGTCAAACTCGAAGGCGGCGAACGCATCTATGGTCATGTCGGCTCCTGACGCTGTGTGATGTCACAGATAGAGCCTGAAGCGTGCGCATGCGAGGGGGCGGGGCGCCTTGACCGATGTCAGACCGAGACCGAATGGCGCGCGGCGCCTGTGGTGAGATGCGCATCAAACGCCGCAGCGGCCAGGCGCGCCAGCGGGCGGTACCCCGGCGATATGGCGATGCGCGCGCCGTCACGGCGCACAATTCCCGCCACCTCCAGCTCGGTGAGGTCAGCCTGCGGCGCCGGCAGGCCATGGTCCGCGGCGATAGCTGCCGGGTCGGCGTCCAGATAGGTCATCAGCTGTTCGATGATGGCGCGGCGCAAACGGTCCTGTGCCGTCACCGCCACGCCCCGGCGCGCGGGCAGGCGCCCGGCCTCCACCGCCTGGCCCCAGGCGCGCACATCGCTGTGGGCCTGCACATAGCCCTGGGGCAAAGCCGAGATCGCCGAGGCGCCCAGCCCGATCAGCGCGTCCGCCGGATCGGTGGTGTAGCCCTGGAAATTGCGTTTGAGGGTGCGCGCTTTGAGCGCGCGCGTCATCGGGTCTTCGGGCCGGGCGTAATGATCGATCCCGATGGTCTCATAGCCCGCTTGCGTGAGTGCTTCCTCCATGGCGTCGGCCTGATCGACGCGGCTGCGCGCATCGGGCAGGTCCTCGTCACGGATCAGGCGCTGATGGGCCATCATGTGGGGCACGTGGGCGTAGCCGAATACGGCCAGACGGTCCGGCGCCAGATCGGCCGCCGCCTCGGCGCTGGCGCGCGCGCTCGCCACGCTATGGCGCGGCAGGCCGTAAAGCAGGTCGATATTGATGGCGCTCACGCCCGCCTCGCGCAGCCGGTCAAAGGCGATGGCCGCCAGCTCCCAGGGCTGGATGCGGTTGATGGCCGCCTGCACCGCCGGATCAAAGCTCTGCACGCCGGTGGAGGCGCGGGTAAAGCCGTTGCGGGCAAGGCCAACAGCATCGGCGCGGGTGAAATGGCGCGGGTCGATCTCGATGGAGAGCTCCGCGCCGGGCAGAAGGTCAAAGCGCGCGCGCACCGCGTCCATCAGACGGGTGATCTGGTCGGGCGAGAGAATGGCCGGCGTGCCCCCGCCCATGGCGAAATGCGAGATCGCCATGCGCCCTGGCAGGCGCGCGGCGGTGAGCTCCAACTCCATGAGCAGGCGTTCGAGATAGGCCGCCACCGGTTCGGCGCGGGTGGTCGCGCGGGTGTTGCAGCCGCAATACCAGCACAGCGACCGGCAATAGGGCACATGCACATAGAGCGAAACCGGCCGGGCCGGGTCCAGCGCGCCCAGCCAGCCCGCCAGCGTATCGGCGTCCACGCCCTCATGAAAATGGGGCGCGGTGGGATAGCTGGTGTAGCGCGGCGTGCGGCGGGTGGCGTGGTGCAGGAGGGTGGCGCGGCGGGTCATGGCGAGTATCCCTAAATAATTTAGGGATTAATGGCGCCCTTTCAGACCGCGCGCGATGGGGCGCGTCGCCGCAGGCTCACCCCTGGCCGCGCTCCAGCGCGCGCAGGCGCTCCACCGCGGCGATCTTGCCGATCACCGCCTCCACATAGACGTCCAGCGCCGAGCCTTCGCAATAATCGGCCTCGGCCGTGAAATGCACCCGGCGGTCGGCTTTCAGCCGGGCGGTCTTGGCCGCCAGCGCCTCGTCGGCGGGCGGGTGGACGGCGATGGACACCCCGCCCTGCTCCTTGACCATGCGCATGCACGGCACATCGGTGTCGCCATCGCCCACATAGATCATGTTGCGGAACGGCACCGGGCGGTCGTCTTCGGGGATGTAGCGGTTGACCGCCTCATGATCGCCGGGATCGAGGGCGCCCTTGTTGATGCGGAACAGGAACTGGGTCTTGTTGGTGTAATTGACCGCCGCCGCGGCCCATTCGGGCACGTCATTGGCGTCATATTTGAACTCCGAGGCGAAAATGGCGGTGAAATGGCGCCCGATGGCGCTGGCCGCGATCATCTCCTTGAGCCCTGACGAGATGATGAAGTGCTGCACCTCCAGCCCCGCCGCCGCGCCGCGCTCGCGCTGGCGGTCGAACCAGCCCTCGGCGACGCCCGGAAACATCCCCACGCGCGCGCCATGGCGCTCGATATCCTCCTTGCGGCAGCGCACGCCTTGTTTGCGGGCGGCTTTGACCATCTCGTGCATGTAGATGAGGATATTGTCGGCCTTCAGCCGCGCCGCCTCGCCATTGACGCGTTCCCAGAACGCCTCCTTGGATTCCTTGATCTCGGGGATGAAGGAATGCTCCTGCATGGAGCCCGGCGACAGCGTGCCGTCAAAATCATAGGCGATGGCGAGGATGGGGCGCTGGGTCATGGGAGCCGGTTTAACGCGCTTTGCCAGCGCGCGGGAGCGGGAAATGCGCCTTCGATGCGGTGTGGCGCGGACCGTGCGCTCGCGCTAGCATGGCGCTGTTTCACGCAGGAGGCGGCATGAACGCGTATCAGCACCCGATAGCCCTGCCGCTGTTTGCTCTGGCGACCGGCCTCTGCGTGATGGCCGCC
>JBHYFR010000245.1:0-2988 GCA_051859425.1 Oceanicaulis sp.
AACCCGCTCTCGGCAAACGCCACCGCCCATTCCACCGCGCCCATGCGCCCGTCGCGCTCCACCCGGCCGGCGAAGAGATCGAGCACCAGCCCCGATTCGCCGCACAGCTCGGCCAGCCGGTCGGCCAGGCCGCCGGGGAAGGCCAGGGTGATCTCGGACGGGATGTCGGTCCCCTCCACCAGATGAGCCGGGCAGCGCCAGCGGATCTGCACGCCGCGGCGCAGGAAGGCCTTGGCGCGGGCCATGGCGAACAGGCGCGGCGCCTTGAACGCGGCCCGGGCGCCGAAAATCTCCGCATCCGGCTTGAAGCGCACCGATGTGCCGCGCCGGTTGGAGACCGGGCCGGCGTTTTCCAGCGGACCCAGCGGTGCGCCCTGGGCGAAAGTCTGGCGCCACAGCGTTCGGTCACGGGCGACTTCCACCTCCAGCCGCTCGGCCAGCGCATTGACCACGCTGATGCCGACGCCATGCAGGCCGCCGGAGGTCTCATAGGCCTTGCTGGAGAACTTGCCGCCCGAGTGCAGCGTGGTCAGCACCACTTCCAGCGCCGACTTGCCCGGGAATTTGGGGTGAGGGTCCACCGGGATGCCCCGGCCATTATCCACCACGGTGACAAAGCCCTCGTCATCAAGGCTCACCTCGATGCGGTCGGCATGGCCGGCGACGGCTTCGTCCATGGCGTTGTCGAGCACTTCGGCGAACAGGTGATGCAGCGCACGCTCGTCGGTGCCGCCGATATACATGCCCGGCCGCAGGCGCACCGGCTCCAGCCCCTCCAGCACCTCGATGGACGAGGCGTCATAACTGGCGCCGCCTGAGGGGGCGGGAGCAGGCGCCGGGGGCTTGGGCGCAGCCGCGCGCGCAGCCGGTTTCACCGGCGCAGGCTGAGCCTCCGGCTGCGGTTTGGGGCGCGGGTCCGGCGCCCCGGCGTTGAACAGATCGTTTTGCGAATCGTGAGCCATGTCACGGGCCAGAATGGACGGGTGCGGGCGCGATTGGAAAGGCTTCTGACAGGCGTTGTCAGCGCATCAGAAAAAGCGAGAGCGCCGCTGCAGTCGCCGGCACCCGGCCAGCTGCTGGTCGTATTGGCGCGCATCGCGCTCCACCTCGCGCGCGGCGCGCTGCAGCCAGTCCTTGCCGGCATAGGTGCGCCGGTTAAAGCCGGTATGGCCCTCATGATAGGCCAGATAGAGATTGTACGGATCGTTCAGGGCGATGCCCGACAGCTGGTTGCTCTTTTGCGCATACCAGCCCACGAAATCCACCGCATGGTCGAAGCGGTCGCGCCGGGCGCGGCGGTTGCCGGTGTCGCGCTGATACCAGTCCCAGGTGCCGTCCAGGGCCTGGGCATACCCGTACGCAGAGGACGGGCGCGCGCGCGGAACAATGCCCAGAAGGCGCTGGCGGGCCGGGCGGGCGCGGGCGTTGAAGCTGGATTCCCGTTTCAGAATAGCCAGCTGGACGCCGGGGGTGATGCCCCATTGGCGCTCGGTGCGTTGCAGGGCGCGCCACCAGGACCGGTTATCTTCCAGCAAGAGGCAGGCGTCATGGGCCTGGGCCGGCGGGCGCGAGGCGCAACCGGTCATCGCCAGGGCGGCGGCCAGAAGAAGGACATGGCTCCAGCGGATCATGCGCGCGAGAGTGCGGGAGCAGGGTTAACAAGCGCTCAAAACCCGCCGCTGCGGTCCCCGGCTCCTGTGTCAGGCGCCGGGGACCGGGTCGGGGCGCGGGCGGGCCTCAAGGGGGCAAGGCCGAGCCAGCCGTCCGGGCAACACGCATGGGGGGACTGTTGCGTCCGGACCGTTATCAAGATAGCGCCTACCCGTATGGGTGCAACTAAAATCGCCTAGAAGGTGAGGCGAATAAGGATGCGGGCCGTGTGACGGATAAAATCGTCACGCACATCCGCGTCATACCCGAAGGTGAAGGTCGAATAGTTCGACCCCGCCGACAGGCCAAAGCCGATGAGTACGCCGGAGCCCGGGATCGCGCGCGGGTTGAGCGTGAACGGTGTGCCGTCCGGACCGAAGCGGGCCACGGTTTCCGGCGAACGGCTGGAGAACTCGCCGCGATAGCCGATGCGCAGGGACGGCAGCCACCAGGAGGTGTCATTGCCAAAGCGGCGTGCTGCGGTCAGGGTCGCCGCACCCAGCAGGGTCGAGGATTCCCGGTCATCGATATACAGCGCCAGCGGGGCGTTGGTGTCGGCGTTCAGGCCCGTGGACGTCTCGTTGAACGCGCTTTCGAACAGCGCCAGATAGGTCAGCGTGGCTTCCGGCCGGATCATCCAGCGCCCGTGGGTGAAATCACGCCCGACGCGGCCCGAGGCCGTCATGTGCCAGCCGCTCCAGTCAGCCATGGTGACGGCGCTGAAGTCCTGGATGCGGATGGTGCGTTCGGTTTCAAACCGGTCGAACCCGACGCCTGCCGAGCCCGAGACGTCAAACCCGCCCAGATCCAGGCCGAAATAGGCGCCGAACTGACCAGTGAAGGCCACCATCGGATCATTGAAGCCTTCGTGGCGGCGCATGTCGCTGCTGGCGCCCGACACGCTGATCCCCACCGCGTAGAACGGACCCCACGGGATGTCGACGCCGGCCGCCAGGCCGATGCCATGGCCGCGATAACCCGGATCGGTCACCATCCCGCCGGCGCGGTCCACGAAATAGGCGAACTCCTGGATCCAGACGCCGGCCATCTGATCCGGCGCCCGGCGCGCATTCTCAAGACGGGCGGCGAGGGCGCCGGCCGAGGCGTCGTTCGAGGCCAGGGCAAACTGGATCGCGCTGCCGGCATAGTCAGGCAGCAACTGGTCATAGGCTCTGAAGAAGTCGCCCTGGGTGCGCAGGCTGGCCACAGCTGTTCCCAGGCCGTCGACCGCATCAAAAGCCGCGAGCGCTTCGCTATAGGCGGCGGCGCGGTTGGCGTCGAAACCAAGCTGATCGGCGCTCTTGCGCTCAAGGCTCAGGATCAGGGTGTTGGGATCGT
>JBHYFR010000246.1:0-2373 GCA_051859425.1 Oceanicaulis sp.
GGCGGCGCTCGCCGTTTCTGGCGAATGGTCTGGCTATCTGGCGCATCTGTGGCAAACCCGCCTGCCGGTCTATCTGCTCAACACGCTGCACGTGACGCTCATCTCCGGCAGCCTTGCCGTGGTGCTGGGCGCAGGTCTGGCCTGGCTGGTGGCGCGCTATGAGTTCACCGGGCGCAGCGTGTTTGAATGGCTTCTGGCCCTGCCTCTGGCCGTCCCAGCCTACGCCGCCGCCTATGGCTGGTTCGACCTGACCCAGGCCGCCGGTCCGCTGGGCATGCTGCCCACGGTGCGCGGCGCCATCGGGGCCGGACTGGTGCTGGGCCTGACGCTCTACCCGTATGTCTATCTGCTGGCCCGTGAAGCCTTTTCCGGCCAGTCATCGGACGCCTATGAAGCCGCCCGGACCCTGGGCGCCCGTCCGCGCGAGGCGTTCCTGCGCGCCGCCATACCCATGGCCCGCCCCGCCATCGCCGCCGGACTGGCGCTCGTCGTGATGGAGACGCTGGCTGATTTCGGCGCGGTCTCCCATCTGGGCGCGCCGACCCTCACCGTGGGGCTGATCCGCGCCTGGGCCGGTGAAGGCGCCACGGCCGACGCCGCGCGCCTGGCCCTGATCCTGGTGGCCATCGCCTTTTTGATCTTCGCTGTGGAACGCGCCCAGCGCGCCCGCGCCCGCCAGACCAGCGCCTCGGGCCGCCGCCGCCCCTCGCGGCGCATCGTCCTGTCTCCCGCCCGCGCCCTCGCTGCGGCAGCGCTGTGCCTGTCGCCGGTGCTGCTGGGCATGGTGATCCCGCTGGGGCGGCTCGCCTACCGCGCCTTGAGCGCGCCGGTGACGCGCGACCTTGTCAGCGCGGCGCAGAACGCTGTGCTGCTCGCCGCCATCGCGGGTGTGCTGGCGGCGCTCATTGGTCTGGCCGCCGCCTATGCCCTGCGCACCGGCACACGCCGGGGCGCGCTGGCCGCCCGCGTGGCGGGCCTCGGCTACGCGGTGCCGGGGGCCGTGGCGGCCCTGGGCGTGCTGGCGATCCTTGGCCTGATCCAGACCGGCATCGATGCCGCCTGGACCAGCCTGTTCGGCAGCGTCTTCCCGGTCATGCTGACGGGCGGTATCGCCGCCTTGATCTTCGCCTATCTGTCGCGCTTCGCCGCCGCCGCCATCGGCCCGGCCGACAGCGCGCTGTCGCGTGTCACGCCAACCCTCGACGGCGCCGCGCGCACGCTGGGCGCCAGCGCCAACGAGACCGCCCGGCGCGTGCACTGGCCGCTGATCACGCAAGGCGCGCTGCTGGCCGCCCTTCTGGTTTTCGTTGAAGTGCTTAAAGAACTGCCCGCAACGATGATCCTGAGGCCCTTCAATTTCGACACGCTGGCTGTGATTGCGCACAATTACGCATCCGACGAACGCCTTGGCGAAGCGGCCCTGCCCGCCTTGCTGATCGCGGCTGTGGCCCTGCCCCCCATGATCTGGATCGCCCGGCGCATCGTGGGTGCGGAGGGCGGGCGCGCAGACGGCCTGCAGGCGGACTCAGTGAAAGCGGGGGCGGGCCATTGATCCTGGATGACCGCGTCCTTGATGTGCGCGCCGCCACGGTGCGTTTCGCACCGGGCCGTCCGGCGGTGGACGGCGCCGATCTGCGCCTGACCTGCGGGCGCGTCACCGCCCTTCTGGGCCCGTCCGGCTCGGGCAAGTCATCGCTGCTGCGCGCCATCGCCGGGCTTGAGCGGCTGGACGGCGGCGAGATCCGCTTTGAGAACAAGGTCTGGAGCGGGCCGGGCGTGCACGTGCCGCCCGAACAGCGCCGCTGCGGCGTGGTGTTTCAGGATTATGCGCTGTTTCCTCACCTGTCGGCGCTGGACAACACCGCCTTCGGCCTGCGCGGCGGCGACCGCGCCCACCGGCGCACACAGGCGATGACGCGCCTGAAGTCGGTTGAACTGGAGGGGAGAGCGCACGCCTTCCCGCATCAGCTATCCGGCGGCGAGCAGCAGCGCGTGGCGCTGGCGCGCGCCCTGGCCTCTCACCCCGATGTGGTCCTGATGGACGAGCCGTTTTCCGGCCTTGACCGGCGCCTGCGGGCGGAATTGCGCGAGACCACGGCGCGCGCCCTGCGCGAGAGCGAGGCCGCCACCCTGCTGGTCACCCATGACGCGGAAGAAGCGCTGGCGCTGGCCGACACCATCGCCCTGATGAGCGAGGGGCGCATCATCCAGACGGGCGCGCCGGACGCGCTGTATCTGCGCCCCGCCTCGCTGACCGCCGCCCGGCTTCTGGGCGAGGTGGAGGCGTTTGAAGCCACGGTATCAGACGGGCGCGCCGCAACCCCGCTGGGCGATGCCCCCGCGCCGGGCTTTACTGACGGGGACCGGGTCTGC
>JBHYFR010000246.1:2383-2985 GCA_051859425.1 Oceanicaulis sp.
GCGGCCGGAATCCATTCAGGTCGGACGCGCGGACGCAGAGGGCGCGCTGGCGGCCGTCACCGAGCGGCGGGCCGGCGTCGGTCAGCTGCGCCTGGTCTGCCACCTCACCGAAGGCGGCCGCGAGGTGATGGCGCGCACGCTCCTGTCTGCCCGTCACCGCCGGGGCGACGCGGTGCGCCTGTCGCTGGACCCTGAAGCCGTTCACGTCATTGCAGCGGACGCGGCCTGATCGCGATTGCGGCGCAGGCCGGCGCACACTACTTCTGCCATCCCGTCCCCCAGACGAGCCCGGCTGCGCCATGACCCTTGCCCTGGACCCTGCCCCGCCGCCCAAAGGCCGCATCGCCCGTCTGATCGAGAGCGGAGGCTTCCGGCACACCATCACCGCGCTGATCCTGATCAACGCCGCGATCCTGGGCCTTCTGACGTATGATCTGCCCTCGGTTGTCGCCTCGGTGCTGGACTGGACCGACCGGTTGATTATTGGCGTGTTCGTCGTCGAAATCGTGCTGAAACTCATCGTCCAGCGTCACCGCTTCTTCAAATCAGGCTGGAATGTGTTCGATTTCACCGTGGTGGCGCTGTCGCTGATCCCCGATGCC
>JBHYFR010000247.1:0-2974 GCA_051859425.1 Oceanicaulis sp.
GACACCGCAAGGCGGTCGCAGCCTGTCAAGGACGGCCCTTTGGGCCGCCGCGCGCGGCGACCGAGCGAAAGCTCGGTCGTCCTTGACAGCCTGCGACGCTTGCGAAAATGGCTCAGCAAGGAACGACGGGAAGATGAGGTCGCATGCGCCCAGAACTGGGCCCATGGTCTCTCTGCCCCAAGTGGGGGAGCCAGCATCACCCCCTACCCCTCCATCGCCCCCCACACCGCCCGCGCCAGCGCGTCGAGATTCTCCCCGTCCAGCGTCTCCGCCTCGAACTGCGCGCGCACATGGGGCTCGAACCGTTTGCGCTGGCGGGCGTAACGCGGATCGTAGTGTTCGGCCATCAGGCCGGCGGCGAGGGCTTCCAGCGCGCCGTCTACGGCCAGCGTGCGCCATTCACTGATCAGCGCCTTGGCATGAAACGGCTGCAGGCGGGTGATGAGCGCGTCGAGGCGCGCGGGATCGTCCGCGATATCGCCATAGGCGGCGGCGAGATAGGCCGCGCGCGCCTCCAGCGGGGCGCTGATGATCAGGCGCGGGGCGCCGGCCATGGCGCTCCAGACAGACGGCGGCAGGATGCGCGCGCCGATCTTGCTGGATTCAGCTTCGATCAGCACGGGGCGGGCCGGGTCCAGGGCGTCGATGGCGGCGGCCAGCGCGCTTTCAAACGCTTTCTGGCTGGGCTGGGGCGCGGCGAGGGCGCCGAACAGCGAGCCGCGATGGCCGGCCAGCGCCTCCAGATCAATGACCTGCCCGCCCAGCGCCCGCACCCGGTCCAGAACCGCTGTCTTGGCCGCCCCGGTATCGCCGTCCAGCAAGATCACCGGGGCGGGGAAGGGGGCGTGATACACAAGCTGGCTCACGGCCCGGCGATAGCGCTGATACCCGCCATCCAGCACGCTGACCCGCCAGCCGATCTCGGACAATATCGTGGCGAAGGCGCGCGAGCGCTGGCCGCCGCGCCAGCAATAGACCAGCGGGCGCCAGGCGCCGGGGCGGCTGTGCAGGACGCTCTCGATATGGCGCGCCGTGTTGCGCGCCACCAGCGCCGCGCCGATCTTGCGCGCCAGGAACGGGTCCTCCTGCACATAGATCGCGCCCACCCGGGCGCGCTCGGCATCGTCCAGCACCGGCAGGCTGAGCGCGCCGGGCATGTGATCCTCGGCGAATTCGCCCGGCGAGCGCACATCGATGATCTCGTCGCAGCCCAGCGCCTTGAACTCGGCCAGCGTCTGCGGTGCGACGCGGTTCACCGGCGCGCCTCCAGGATCGCCGCCTGAACCTCCAGCGCCTGCACAGTCTCGCGCACATCATGGACGCGCACCATGGCCGCCCCGGCGCGGGCGGCGTGCAGCGCCGTGGCCAGCGAGCCGCCCAGCCGGTCCGTGGCCACAGCCGCGGACGGATCGATCCCGGCGATGAAGCGCTTGCGCGAGGCGCCCACAAGGATCGGAAAGCCCAGCCCCGCGAAATGCTCCAGCGCGCCCAGAAGCGCGAGATTATGCGCCAGCGTCTTGCCGAAACCGATGCCCGGATCGAGCAGGATGTGCTCGCGCGCCACGCCCGCCGCGATGGCCGCCCCCGCGCGCTGGCCCAGGAAGCGGGCCACATCGGTGACCACATCATCATAGCGCGGCGCATCCTGCATGGTGCGCGGCTCGCCGCGCATGTGCATCAGGCAGACCGGGCAGCCCAGACCCGCCGCCATTTCCAGCGCGCCTTCACCGGCGAGCGCGCTGACATCATTCCACAGGGATGCCCCCGCGCCGATGGCGGCGCCGGCCACGCCGGGCTTGACGGTGTCGATGGAGATCAGGGCGTCAGGGCGCGCCGCGCGGATCGCTTCGATCACAGGCAGGACCCGGTCCATCTCTTCGACCTCGCCGACCGGTTCAGCGCCGGGCCGGGTGCTTTCGCCGCCGATATCGAGCCAGTCCGCCCCCTGATCGAGAAGCGCCAGCGCATGCTCGCACGCGGCGTCAGGGCCTGGGAAACGTCCGCCATCGGAAAAGCTGTCGGGCGTCACATTGACCACGCCCATCACGAGCGGGCGGGCGGGCGAGCGGGGGGCGTGCGGGTCGGTCATGCGGGCGTTTGAAGCGCGATCAGGGCGGTGTGGCAATGAAAAAGGCCCGCGCCGTGCAGGGCGCGGGCCTTGAAAGTCCGGCTCTCACCGGCCTCAGGCGAGGCCGGGCTTCGGGCCAAGCCCGCCGGGCGCGGCGAGCTCGTCCTCATCCGCGTCGACTTCGGGCACGGCGCCGGCGGGCGGTTCATCCGCGTCGGCCTTGGGCGGCACGCTGGTGTCGCGCACCGGCGGCTCGCCCTTGAGCAGATTGGTGATCTCCGCGCCGGTTAGGGTCTCGTATTCGAGCAGACCCTGGGCCAGGCGCTCCCAGTCCTCGCGCTTTTCCTCGAGGATCGAGACGGCGCGGGCATAGGCGTCCTCGATGAGGCGCTTGACCTCCTCTTCGATCACCCGCTTGGTTTCGGCCGAGACCGAGAAGCCGCCCGCCTGGCCCGTGTAGCCTTCGTGAGCCTCGGAATAATCGATATTGCCGATCTTCTCCGACATGCCCCAGCGCAGCACCATGGCGCGGGCCAGCGCACTGGCCTGCTGGATGTCGCCGGCGGGACCGTTGGACACGTGCTCGGGACCGTATTTCAGGATCTCGGCGGCCTTGCCGGCCATGGTCATGGCCAGCTTCTGCTCGCACTCGTCCTTGTGCCAGTTGAGCCGGTCCATTTCCGGCAGCGACACAACCATGCCCAGCGCGCCGCCGCGCGGGATGATCGTGGCCTTGTAAACAGGATCGCACAGTGGCAGTTCCAGGCCGACAATGGCGTGGCCGGCCTCGTGATAGGCGGTCTTTTCCTTCTGGTCCTGGGTGAGCACCATGGAGCGGCGCTCCGGGCCCATCATGACCTTGTCCTTGGCGTCCTCCAGCTCCCGCATGCCGACAATGCGCTTGTT
>JBHYFR010000248.1:0-2916 GCA_051859425.1 Oceanicaulis sp.
GCAGCTCGTCGCGCCAGACCATGATGGCTTCAAAGGTCAGCGGGCTTTCGCACAGGCCGCGGATCATCGCATTGCGGCCGGCCTCGATGCGCTTGGCGATGGCGATCTCGCCCTCGCGCGACAACAGCTCCACCGTGCCCATTTCACGCAGATACATGCGCACCGGGTCATCGGTGCGGTCCTGGGCCGAGGTGGTGTTCTGGCCGGCGACCTCGGACTTGGCCTTCTTGGCCACCGCGCGCGGGCGGTCCTCGTCGCCATCGTCCTCGCCCGCGTCTGCGGCCGGTTCGTCGGAATCCACATCGTCTTCGGAATCGACCACCGTAATGCCCAGTTCCGACAGCTGGGCCAGGATGTCCTCAATCTGCTCGGAGCTGTATTCCTCGCTGGGCAGGACCTTGTTCAGCTCGTCATGGGTGACATAGCCGCGCTTGCGCGCCGCCTTGATCATCGCCTTGACGGTGGAATCATTGAGATCCAGCAGCGGCCCGTCCTGGGTCTCGGCGGCGGCGTCAGGCGTTTCGGCGGCGGCTTTCGTCATGCGGGGGTCGGGCTCCCAGTGAGCGGCTTTTCAAGCGCGGGTGAAGCGCGCTAACGCATTTTGCCCCGCCGCAGGGCGGCGAGGCTGGATTTGAAGGCGTCAGGGTCGCTGCTGTTATAAGCTCCCTCGATACGGGCGCGATCCTCGGCTATGCGGTCGTCGAATACAACTTGCTCCATATAGGAAGCCGACAGCCTGCGCCAAGCCTCAAGGCGGTCATCGGCGCCGGCATCCTCCCCCCCAAGGCTGGCCCGGGCGGCGGCCCGGTCGGCGGACAGGCGGGCCAGCGCGCCTGAAAACCCGCGCGCCGCCAGCCTTGTGGCCAATCCTTCATCCGGATCGAACGCCGGATCAAGGCAGGCGTCTAAAACTGCATCCCGCAGGCTGTCAAGCGGCCCGAAGGGCAGTTCGGCGAGAGTTTCCGCTTCGGCGGCGGCGATGGTGGGATACTCGATAGCGGCGGCTAGCACCTGGCGCGCCTTCGGCGTGTCGATGCGGTCCTTTGGAGCAGTTGCTCGCTTTGCAGCTTCTGCTGTCGGGTGCGGGCGCTGCTCAAAGTCTCGGTTCCGCCCGAAATCTCGACCCCCGCGCCCCGCCCCGCGCGGCGCGCGGCCGAACAGCGTATTGATCCGGGCGTCGAACTCGGCGCGGTATTCGGCGCGCATGTCAGGATCGGCGATGCGCGCGGAGAGCTCCCGCAGCCGTTTGCGGAAGGCCGCCCGGCGGTCGGGATCGTCCAGCGGGCCGGCATTGAGCTCGCGCTCCCACAACACGTCGATCAGCGGGCGCGGCTGGGCCACCGCCTCGCGCAGGGCGCGCGCGCCCTTGTCGCGCAACAGATCATCGGGGTCGGCCCCGTCGGGCAGGAAGACAAAGCGCAGCGTCTTGCCCGGCGCGATCAGCGGCAGGGCGCGTTCAGCCGCCAGCGCCGCCGCGCGCTGGCCCGCCGCGTCGCCATCCAGGCAGATCACCGGCTCGCCGCCGGCGCGCCACAAGAGCGCCATCTGGTTTTCCGTCAGCGCCGTGCCCAGCGGCGCCACCGCATGACCCATCCCGGCGCGGGCGAAGGCGATCACGTCCATATAGCCTTCGGCCACGATCAGCCCCGATACGCCCGATTTGGGCTCGCTGGCCGCTGCGCGCGCCTGGGGATAGCGGTAGAGGGTGGAGCCCTTGTGAAACAGGGCCGTCTCGGGCGAGTTGAGATATTTGGCGCGCTGGTCCTTGGACAGGGCGCGCGCCCCGAACGCCACCATGCGCCGGCGCGGGTCACGGATGGCGAACGTGATCCGGCCGCGAAACCGGTCATAGGCCTCGCCGCCATCGTCCGGCTCGATCACCAGCCCCGCCTCGGCCAGATCGCGCACGCTGGCGCCCTTCTGCATCAGCGCCTGGGTCAGGCCGCGCCGGCTGTCGGGCGCAAAGCCCAGCTCGAACCGGGCGAAATCCGCCGCTTTCAGCCCCCGCCCTTCCAGATAGGCGCGCGCCGTCGATCCCGCAGGCGAGGCGAGCTGGCGGGCGAACCATTCATGGGCGGCCTCGTTCCAGTCCAGCGTGCGCTGGCGGCGCGCCTCGCGCTCGGGATCGGCCGGTTCGGTCCGGGGCACGTCCAGCCCGGCTTCCTGG
This sequence comes from Oceanicaulis sp., assembly GCA_051859425.1. Lineage (GTDB taxonomy): Bacteria > Pseudomonadota > Alphaproteobacteria > Caulobacterales > Maricaulaceae > Oceanicaulis. The sequence goes on from JBHYFR010000248.1 coordinate 2,168, forward strand.
GCCAGCGTCTCCACCGCTTCCATGAAGCTCAGGCCTTGGGTCTTTTGCAGCCAGGTGAAGATGTCGCCATGCTCCTGGCTGGCGAAGCAATGGTAGAAGCCCTTGTCGTCATTGACGAAAAACGAGGGCGTGCGTTCTTTCTTGAAGGGCGACAGCCCGGCGAACTCGCGGCCCTGACGTTTCAGCGCCACCGTCCGCCCGATCAGCTCGGACGGGCGGATACGCGCCTTGATCTCGTCAATGAAGCCGTCGGGTATCGCCATACTGTATGCTGCTGCTCCCGCCTGATCGCGGACCATACCGCGCTTGGCGCCCAAACGCACCTGGCTCGTGCGTCAGGCCGGGTTCTGCAACAGGGTGCGCACGGCCTGGCCCGCGCGGGCAAAGTCCATGCGCCCGGTATAGCGCTCTTTCAGCGCCCCCATGCAGCGGCCCATATCCTTCAGGCCCGCAGCGTCCAACTCCACCACCACTTCACGGGCGGCCTCGGCGATGGCGCGCTCGTCCATGGGCTCGGGCAGATAGCTGCGCACGATCTCGGCCTCGCGCTGTTCGCGCTGGGCCAGATCCAGCCGGCCGGCGGTTTCATAGACGCTGGCGCTGTCCTCGCGCTGCTTGACCAGTTTTTGCAGGAGGGCGAGGATTTCGTCCTCGCCGCAACCCTTGCACCGGTCCTCGGCCCGCGCGGCGATATCACGGTCCTTGATGGCCGCCTGGATCAGGCGCAGCGTGGACAGGCGCACCGCGTC
>JBHYFR010000249.1:0-2904 GCA_051859425.1 Oceanicaulis sp.
GGGCCGGGAGCTCGCCCGCATCCGCGGCGCGCAGCACGTCAACAGCCCTGTCTGACAGCGCCTGCGCGGCGCCCGGATCGAGCGCCACGGGCTCATGGACAAGCTCGCACGTGTCCTTGTTGAGCGCGGTCAGCAGCCCGCTGCCAAGCCCCATATAGGCCATGTAGACCTGCATCTGCGCGTAATAGACGGGCGTGGAAACCTGCACGCCATTCTTGATCAGATGCGACCAGGAAGAGGCTTTCAGCGCCTTGTGCTCCCAGAGCACCGGCCAGGTGAGCCCGATCTCCGGGCCTGCTACGATGACGCCATCCACATGGCCGCGTATGCGCCCGCCTGCGGTCTCGAACCCGAACTGGCCGCCCGTGCGGGTATGCGTGCGAAGATCAAAGCCCGCCTTGCGCAGCCAGCTGATGGCGAGATCCTCGAACACGTGCCCGGCTGCAAAGATGCGCAGGCTGCGCCCCTCCAGCTCGCTGCCCGGGTCTGGCGGCGTGTGGGTGATCTCATAGACGAGGCGGCGCGCGCACGGTTCGCCGATGCGGCTGGCGCCGAGATAGTCGCGCGGCCGCTGCCCCGCGCGCTCGGCCACGAGGGCGTCATCGATCAGCGTGTTGATCCGCGCGCCCGGCGGCGCAGGCGCGTCAATGACCCGGCCATAGACGAAGCGTGAGCGATGGTTGAGGTCGATCATCGGAGCGCGCCTCTTAAAATGGGCAGTCGCCAGCGTCTGACTGGCGCTGCATGGAGGCCTGGAACCCGTCAACGCACGCCTCGATCACCCGGTCGATGTCTGCGCCCGGGCGTGCAAGGAAGGGCTCCATCAGCCCCAGCTCGCTCAGCGCCTCGGCCAGCTCGCGGCGCGCTTCGCGAATGGCGCGCGCTTCCATGTCCGTCTTGTCGATCATGGCGTCATGCTCCTTGAAGAGGCGCACGCCCGCGTCCTGACAGACGCATGAGCAGAAGCGCCAGCGTGGATGAAGATCGGGGCGAAGCGCGCGGCAGAAGCCATATCCGCGCTCCTGACGGCCGCACACGGCGCAAAGGCCTACCCCTTCAGGAAAGCGTCGAGGCCCGCGCTCGCGCTCGAACAGGCTGTCTCGGCGCGCATGGTGTTGAGCACCACGAAGCGTGTGATGGCGGCTACGGCGAGGCATTCGAGATCCTTGCGGGTAAGGCTGGCGATGGGCCGCTCAAGGCGCCCGCGCGCCTCAAGCCAGGCGCCCATCGCCATGGCGCACTGCATGGTGACATGGGCCTGCCACTCATCCTCGCTCACGGGTTCAGCCAGGCCGGACCAGAGGCCGGCGCTACGGCAGGCGCCTGGGCCAGCGCTGCGGGTGCTGAGGGTGTCTGCGGCTGTCCCCACGCCGGGGCTGCGGGCGCCGTGGGCGCTGCGGCGGGCCGGGGCTTGTTCGAGGGCTGGGCCGGGACGCTCTCGCCTGCCATCACCTTGCGCCACTCAGGCGCCGTGGGAAGGACCACATGGTCGAGCTTGTTGGCGTCCTTGTAGGCGGGGTTGCGGTTGGGCTCGATCTGGATCTTGGCCACAAACGTGATCCCGTCGAGATCAGCCAGGCCGCGCAGCACGCGCTTGGCCTTGGCCGCCTCGCTCATGTCCTGCGGGTCCAGACCGAGCGCGCTGTCGATCATGGCGCGGAACACCCCCTTGGAGATCTTCCAGCCAATGGACTGGCCCTGCTCGTCGAGCTTGCCGCCCTCAACGGTGAAGTTCTGCCAGAACTTGCGCCGGGCGAACGGCCCCTCGGCCACGGTGAACTCGGCATCGAGCATGCGCACATCGCTGCCCGGCTGGCTGGAGGCCTTGAGAAGCCCGCGGTCGGCCTCGCCCATCCCGTCCGCCCCGCCCTTGCGGATGGACATCGTCACCTTGGCGAAAACGCCGTCCGGGATGAGATCGCCCGACTGCTGGGGCTCCACGTCATTCATGTCGAAGGTCATCGCGATTATCCTTTTGCGGATTGATTGATCTTGGTGAGAAGCGCGCCGAGATCGGCGGGCTCGGTCAGGTCGAGACGGCCCGAACGGTCCTTGGCCGGCAGGCCCCAGGGGTTGCCCGAGCGGCACACGAGGCGGCGATGGGCGCCCTTGTCGGGGTCATGGCGCCAGGCGCTGGCGCCCTCCTGGCCGGTCTCAGGGGTGAACAGGCTCAGTGTGAGCACCTGATCGACAATGCCGGGCAGCTCGCGCGCGACCTTTCCGCCGTCCATCTGGGGCTGCCAGCTCACCCGGTTCATATCGTCGACGACCTTTTCAAGGATGCCGACGAAAATCACCGTGCGCCCGGGCGCGTGCTGGAGGTGTTTCAACAGCCCGATCACCTCGCGCGCCAGAAGCCCGTAGGCGCCGCGCGTGTCCGGCTTGCCGGTGCGCTCTGACAGCGCCTCTGGCCGGGTCTTGGCCCAGGCCATGGCCTGACGGGTGAGATCGGTGATGCTGTCGACGAAGATGATGCGCTTGGTGTCGATCTTCTCGGCCAGCCCGGTATGCTGCGCCCGCAGATGCGCGTTATGAGCCTCCGAGAAATGCTCGTCGGGCTGGGCGGACGGGTTCGCGCCGCCGATCAGGCAGGCGATGTCGACCGCATCACTGAACCGGCGGATCGCGATGCTCTCGCCAGGCCAGTCCTGAACCGACTTGAGACCGGCTTCGAGATCTATGCAGAGCGTATGCTCGGGCGGCAGCGTCTTGAGCAGCGTGGTCTTGCCCGCGCCGCTGGGGCCGAACAGCGCCATGGTGGTCTTGCCCGCCGCCTCGCGCAGGCGCTCGTCCGCCGATACGATGCGCAAGGTCATGAGCGCTCTCCCGGTGCGGCCAGAACCACCTTGAGCGCGCCGGTCTTCACGGTGCGCGCGGGCTCGAACCCCTTGCGCCAGGCCTCAG
>JBHYFR010000250.1:0-2819 GCA_051859425.1 Oceanicaulis sp.
CACGGCGCCATTCTTGAAGGGCGTCACGAGAGCCGTGATGGAGCCGCGCAGCATGAGAAAGTCCGTCCAAAGCTTCGGAAAATCAGGGGCGCGGACCATACGACTGCAACCCTCGTGCGCCAAGGGCGCTCAAGCACGTGGACAGACGGCCCGGCGTGCATCAGCATTGGGGCTGTGGGGCGCTCGAAGCGGGATATCTGCGATGATCATGCGTTTTGTGACCGTGCTGGCCGCCAGCGCTGCAATCGGTTCGGCGGCGAGTGCGCAGACGCCTACGCCCCGCCTGGCGCCGCCGGTTCCCAATCACATCACATCGCTCAGCGACGCCGATTTTGACCTGTTCCGGCGCGCCATGCGCGCGGCCAATGATGATGACTGGGGCTTTGTGCGCGAGGCCGCGTATGAGGTCGGCGACCCGGCGGCGCGGCGCATCCTGATGTGGCGCATGGCCACCAGCAATCCGCGCGCCTCCTTCTCCGACCTGCATCTGGCTCTGGATGAGCTGGGCGGCTGGCCGCGCGAGGCGGCGATCCAGCGCGAGGCCGAGTGGAAGATCGAGGATTCAGGGTTCAGCCCGGCGATGGTCGCCGCCTGGTTTGAAAATCGCGAGCCGCGGACTGGCGAAGGCCGCGTCGCGCTAGGCCGCGCGCTGATTGCGCTGGGCCGGGCAGAGGAAGGCCGCGAGGAAATCCGCACCGCCTGGCGCGGCCAGTCCATGCGCCTGAGCTTCCAGACCGACACGCTGCGCAGCTTTGGCTCCATCCTGACGCGCGAGGATCATGCCGAGCGGGTGGACTATCTCTTGTGGGCCGGTCAGCGCACGGCGGCCAGCCGGCTGATCCCGGAGCTTTCCCAAGGTGAGCAGCGCCTGGCCCAGGCGCGTATCTCGCTGGCGGCGCGCCAGGCGGGCGTGGACGCGGCGGTCAACGCCGTGCCCGCCTCGCTGCAGGCCAATCCGGGCCTGATCTACGAACGCGCGCGCTTCCGCCGCCAGCGCCGGGTTGGCGACGCCCTGCCCCTGTTGCTGGAACTGCCCGACCAGCACCAGAACACGGCCGCCCTGTCGGCCATGTGGACCGAGCGCAAGCTGATGATCCTGGACCGGGTGCGCGAGCGCGACTGGGACACCGCCTATCAGCTGGCCGCCAGCCACGGCATGAGCGCGGGCGTGGATTTCGCCGACGCCGAGTTCAACGCCGGCTGGATCGCACTGACGGGCCTGAACCAGCCTGAAACAGCGCTGGAGCATTTCCTGTCGCTGGAAGAGGGCGTGCGCACGCCGGTCTCTCTGGCGCGGGCCAAGTACTGGCAGGGCCGCGCGGCCGAAGCCGCCGGGCAGCTGGACCTGGCGCGCGAGCGCTTCCTGGCCGCCGCCGAGCATCCCACCGCGTATTACGGCCAGCTGGCCATTCTGGCGCTGGGACCTGACGCCGCCGAAATCGTGCTGCCGCCCGATCCTGATCCTGCGCCTGAGGTGCGCGCCGCGTTTGAAGCGCGCACCGACGTGCGCGCCGTGCGCCTGCTGGCCGAGAGCGGCTCGGAATACTTCTTCCGCGTGTTTGTCTACCACTTCGCCAATGCCGCCGAGACGGCCGAGGAAGTGGCCATGCTGGCCGATATCGCCATGGACCACATGCGACTGCGCGAAGCGGTGCGCACCGCCAAGGCCAGCCGCACCGCCGGCACGGCGCTGGCCGAGCGCGCCTATCCGATCATCGAACTGCCGCGCAACGCGCCTATCTTCCCCGACGCGGCGCTGACCTTTTCGGTGATCCGCCAGGAGACCGAGTTTGACGCCCGCGCCATCTCCGGCGCCGGGGCGCGCGGCATCATGCAGATGATGCCCGCCACCGCACGCCAGACCGCCCAGCAATTGCGCGTGCCCTATAATCTCGACTGGCTGACCGATGATCCCCAGTACAACATGATGCTGGGCATGGCCCATCTCGATCAGGTGGTGAACGCCTATGACGGCTCTCTGGTGATGGCGCTGGCGGCCTATAATGCCGGCGGGCACCGGGTGCGCACCTGGGTGGCCAACTATGGCGATCCCCGCACGGGCGATATCGATCCCATCGACTGGGTGGAAAGCATCCCGTTCTCCGAGACGCGCAACTACGTCCAGCGGGTGATCGAGAATGTGCAGGTCTACCGCGCGCGCATGTCCGAGAGCGGGTCAGCCCCCCTGACCTTGCAAAGCGATATGGTGGGCGGACAGTTCCGCCGCGACCTGCCTGCCCTGCCCGCCGATTTCGTCGCCGCCATGCGCGAGGCCGAAGCGCTCGAGGCGCTGGAAGCGGGCGATGAGGGCAGCCATGACGCTGGTGATGACGAGGCCAGCGGGCGCTAGGACGCCGGCGCGTCAGCGCGCTTTCAGCGCTGCGCCGGCCTGTTCGAACACGTCATGGAACATGGCTTCGGTCAGCCGGCCCGTATTCGTGTTGTAGCGCGAGCAGTGATAGCTGTTGAACATGATCAGGGGCCCGCGCGGCCCCTCCAGATCATGGCGCACGCCATGGCCGAACTGAAACGCCGACAGCTTCATCCCCAGCGCCTTGAGCGTGTTGTCGTGGGCGATGCGCCCCAGCGTGATGATGGCTCTGAGCTGCGGCAGGGCGGCGATGCGCGCGGCCAGGAAGGGCCGGCAATGGCTCATCTCCTCGCCCACCGGCTTGTTCTGCGGCGGCACGCAACGCACGGCGTTGGTGATCATGGCGCCGGTCAGGCGCAGATCATCCTGACCGTCCGGATCAAACCGCCCGGTGCTGAGGCCGTATTTCGCCAGCGTGGGATAGAGCAGATCGCCCGCCCAGTCGCCG
>JBHYFR010000251.1:0-2810 GCA_051859425.1 Oceanicaulis sp.
GGCGCCATCGTGCCGTGTGGTCCGGTGAGCTGGCCGTTGATCATGTAGCATTCCTCCACCACCGGATGATGCTCCTGGGGACCCTTGCGCCCGGGCGGTTCGGAATGGGGCAGGACCATGGACAGGAAGGTGCGCTCGCCGGTTTGCGGATCAAGACGCAAGTCTTTCCGGCTGATGCCCAGATGGGCGAGCTTGGGATCGTTGAGACTCATGTCCCAGGGCGTATGCAGCGCATCCACCCGCAAGATCTCGCCCGCCCGCCCCGGGCCGGCGGTCAGCGCCGGCTCGCGGTCGAGGAAGGTCAGGGCGACGGCGCCTTGCGGCGCGCTCAGGGTGTTGCGGGTCGCGCCCGCAGGCAAATAGCCGTAGACGTCATGGCTGAAAACGGCGCCATTGATCTCGAGCGCCCCGTCGAGCACGTAGATTTCCTCCGCCGCCGCGATGTGCTCTGGCCCCTCGCGCCGCCAGCCGGGCGGATAGCGGATCAGGATCGAGCAGGCGCCCGTTTGCGGATCGCGGCTGAGGAACTTGAACTCCGCGTCCGGGCGCGCCAGGCTCGGCCCGATGCGCCGCCAGGGCAGCAGCTGGGCCTGTATGAACTCGATATGGGGCCGGTTGAGCATGAGATGTCCCGCCGTTTCAGTGTCTGATTGGTCATCCTAACCCGGCCGTGCGCGGCTGACCCGTACGCAGAGCGTCGCAGGGCCCCGGGTCCATGCTGCGGCGCACGCAAGCGCTGCGTGGACAGGGCCGGGCGGAGCGCTTACATGATTTGAACCTCGCGTCCGCATGCGGCGGGCGCGGGTTGTTCGTCATTCAAGCTCAAGTCTGAAAGCCCGAACCCATGTCGCAAGACGCCTTTCCTGTCGAGACGCGCCGCCATTCGGCCGCGCACCTGATGGCCGCCGCGATCAAGGACTTGTTCCCGACCGCGCAGTTTGGCGTCGGGCCGGCGACAGCGACCGGGTTCTACTATGACATCGCGCTGGACGAGCCGCTGACGCTGGAGGATCTGCCGAAGATCGAGAAGCGGATGAAGGAGATGCGCGCCGAGAAGCACCGCTTCGCCTGCGAGGAGCTGCCGATCGCGGACGCCATCGCCTATATGGAGCGCGAGAACCAGCCGCTGAAGGTGGAGCTGCTCAAACTCCTGCGCGACAAGGGCTCCACCGCCATCGCCAAGGAGACCGGCGACGAGTCCGTGGTGGCCGAGGGCGCCGAAAGCGTGACCTTCTTCCGCACCGGCGATTTCGTCGATCTGTGCCGGGGTCCCCATGTGGATCACACCGGCCAGGTGGGCCATTTCAAGCTGCGCTCCATCGCCGGCGCCTATTGGCGCGGCGACCAGAAGAACGCCCAGCTCCAGCGCATCCACGCCCTTGGCTACGACACCAAGGAGGAGCTGGAGCAGCGCCTGATCCAGATCGAGGAGGCTGAAAAGCGCGACCACCGGCGCCTGGGCCGGGAGATGGACCTGTTCCATTTCCAGGAAGAGGCGCCCGGCGCGGTGTTCTGGCACCCCAAGGGCTGGGCGCTGTTCCAGAGCCTGATCGACTATATGCGCCGCCGCCAGATCGAGGCCGATTATGTGGAGATCAACACGCCCGATCTGATGGACCGGCGCCTGTGGGAGCGGTCGGGCCACTGGGAGAAGTTCGGCGAGAACATGTTCACCACCGACGAGGTGGAGGACCGGGTGTTCGCGCTCAAACCGATGAACTGCCCCGGCGGGGTGGAAGTGTTCAAGCACGGCCTGCGCAGCTATCGCGAGCTGCCGCTGCGCATCGCCGAGTTCGGCAAGGTGCACCGGTTTGAAGCCTCGGGCGCGCTGCACGGGCTGATGCGCGTGCGCGCCTTCACCCAGGACGACGCCCACATCTATTGCACCGAAGACCAGATCACCGGGGAAAGCGTCGAGGTGTGCAAGCTGGTCATCGATATCTACAAGGAGTTCGGCTTCGAGGATGTGCGGGTGAAATTCTCCGACCGTCCCGAAAAGCGCATCGGCTCGGACGCGGTGTGGGACCGCTCTGAAGCGGCGCTGAAAACCGCGATCGAGGCCACCGGCCTGCCGTACACACATAATCCGGGCGAGGGCGCCTTCTACGGTCCCAAGCTGGAGTTCGTGCTGCGCGACGCCATCGGGCGCGACTGGCAGTGCGGCACGCTGCAGGTTGATCTGAACCTGCCCGAGCGGCTGGGCGCCACCTATATCGCGCCGGACGGCGAGAAGCGCGCGCCGGTCATGCTGCACCGGGCCCTCTTCGGCTCGCTGGAGCGCTTCACCGGCATTCTGCTGGAGCACTATGCCGGCAAGCTGCCCGTCTGGCTGGCCCCGGTGCAGGCCATGATCATCCCCATCGCCGACCGGCATGAGGATTACGCCATGCAGGTGCGCCGCAAGCTGCTGAAGGCCGATATCGGCGCGGCCAGCGGCGGCGTGCGGGCCGAGGCCGATCTGGGTCATGAGCGCATGCAGAAGAAAATCCGCAACGCCCAGACCCAGAAAATCCCCTACATGCTGGTGGTGGGCGACGCGGAGGCCGAGGCCGGCGCCGTGGCCGTGCGCCATCGCGATCAGGGCGATCTGGGCGTGTTCAGCCTGGATGAGTTCATCGCGCGCATCGGTGAGGAGCAGCGCACCCGCCGCGACCTGCCTGCGCGCCAGACCGAAGACGCCTGAGCCTGAGGGCGTTTGGCTATTGATGTGAGGCGGGGCGTCCCCTCGGGGCGCCCCGTTTTGCATCGGGCGCCCTGGCGCGGGGCGGCTGCACTGCGCTTGATGCAGTGCGGCAGGGCGATGTTTACAT
>JBHYFR010000252.1:0-2798 GCA_051859425.1 Oceanicaulis sp.
TGGCCTCTCCGGTGAGCACGTCCACCGGCGCCAGGGTTTCGAACGCGGTGCGGTTGGTGGTGCGCGTGCCGGTGACGATGATGGTGTCGCGCGATGAGTCATCGGCGGCGGTTTGGGTTTCAGCGGCCAGTGCGGGCGCTGAGACCGCCGTGGCAAGCGCCAGGCAGGACGCGGTAGTGAGCAAACGTGTCATGGATTATCCCCTGTCAACCGCGATCTTGCGGGTGACCGGAACATTCAGATAAGCGATGACACTTGCGTGTTATTTTGGAAACGTGCGCGTGAAGTTTTGATCAAGTTTTGATCAAAAACGCATAATTGCCCCTACCCACCCCCCACAACCCGCCCCCCGCTCATCGCCTCTCCCACCCCCGTGGTCCCCGGCCAGCTGATCGGCAGGCCTCTGGCGGTACGCGCGGCGAGCACGGCGAAGGCTTCGGCTTCGATGAGGTCGCCGCGCCAGCCGACGGCTTCGGCCGGGATGGCGGGTATGGCGCAGGCGGCGGATATGCGGGTGAGGAGGTCGGCGTTCTTGCGTCCGCCGCCGCACACGATGAGGCATTTGGGCCGTTCGGGCAGGCGGGACAGGCCCAGCCCCACGGACGCGGCGGTGAACTGGGCCAGGGTGGCGGTGCCGTCCTCCACGGTCAGATTGCGCGCCGCATCGATGGAAAAGTCCCAGCGGTCCAGCGATTTGGGGCCGTCCAGGGCGAAATGGGGATGGGCGAGAAGCTCGGCGAGGCCCGCCTCCAGCACGCGGCCCTTGGCGGCCAGCGCGCCGCCGGAATCCATGGGGGCGCCGGTGCGCTCCTCCACCCAGGCGTCGATGAGGCCATTGCCCGGCCCGGTGTCGAAGGCGGTGAGAGAGCCGTCTTTGCCGATCAGCGTGATATTGGCCACGCCCCCGATATTGAGCACGCCCAGCGGGCGTTCCAGCCCCGACCAGTCGGCCAAGAGGCGGTGATAGACCGGCGCCAGCGGCGCGCCCTGCCCGCCCGCCGCCATGTCGGCGCTGCGAAAATCAAAGGCCACCGGGGCCTTGAGGCGCGCGGCCAGGCCCGCACCGTCGCCCAGCTGCAGCGTGCGGCCGGGCCGTCCGCTGGCGGGCGGTTCGTGGACGACGGTCTGGCCGTGAAACCCGATGAGGTCGAGCTGATTGGGCGCCATGCCGGCGGCGGCGCAGACCGCCTCCACCGCGCGCGCATGGGCGTGGGTCAGGACGGTTTCCGCCTCAGTGAAGATCGCCGGCGCGGGGCCGGCAAAGCGCCAGACCAGCGCCGCATCCACGGCGGCTTTCAGGACAGCGCGTTCGTCCTTCGTATAGGGCGTTTCCAGACCCGGGCCGAAGCGCGTGATGGTCTCGCCATCGGTCTCCAGAATGGCCGCGTCCACCCCGTCCAGCGACGTGCCGCTCATCAGCCCGGCGACGATCATGGCGTCTCCCCGTCCCCCGGCGCATCTTCATCAGCGGCGTCCTCGCCAGCGTCGTCGCCGGGCTCGTCGCCAGCTTCGTCACCAGCCTCATCTGCGGGCGCGTCATCGCCTTCGCCTTGCGGCGTCAGTGATGGCGCTTCGGCTTCAGCCTCGCCCTGGGCCGCGCCGGTGCGGGCCTGACGGGCCGCTTCCAGCGCATCCAGCTCGCGTTCCGCCGACGTGCCCTCGAAAATCCGGCGCAGCACGCCTGGCGCCAGGGCCGACAGCGGATTGGCGCTGACGCGGGTGGAGTTGAACGGGCCGTTCACCGAGAAGGTGACCCCGATCACGCCTTCCCCCGTGCGCGAGGTCAGGAGCCCGCCGATGAACGGCAGTCCGCCAAGGACGGAATTGAGCCCGTAGGAGGGCAAAAGTGTACCGTCAATGTCCATGCGTGACCCCTCAAGGTTCACCACACCACTCCACGTGACCCCCAGAGACGGCCCGGCGGCGCGCGCCTCGCGCAGCTCCAGCACGCCGTCCTCCCAGACGAAATCGGCGCGCAGGCGTTCAAATTCGATCCCTTGTCCCCCGCCCAGCAGGCTGGCCAGCCCCTCCAGCGAGCCCGCCGCCAGCACCCGGGTCAAAAGCGGCATGCGCTCCAGGGTAAAGGATTGCGCCTCCACCTCGCCGGAAAATCCGCCCGGCTGTCCACGCGGCGGCGCGGCCGCGCTCAGGCGCAACGCTCCGCCGGTGACGTTATCATAGCCGCCATAAGCGGTTAGCAGCTGGCCGGCGTCCGGCCCCGTGGCTGACAGGCGGCGTATCCCGCCGGTATCCGGCGCCAGCTCAACCCGCACCGGACCACCGGCCATGTCAGCATCCAGGCTGAAACGTTCGAGATATTCCTCACTGGTCTCCAGCGACATATCCACATTGGTGAACTGCACGCCGCGCACGCGCACATCGTCCACCGCCGCTTCCAGGATCACCGGCCCGCCCAGCCCGCCATCAGGCCCGTCCACGCTCAACAAATCACGGCTGTCCAGGAAAGCGCCTGTCAGAACAAGGCGCAGCGGACCATCCTCGCCACGCGGCCTGTCCGCACGCGCGGCCAGATCAAAGCGGCCATCCAGGCGGATCGTGGACGCCTCGCCAGCCAGCAGGCGGCCATCGGGACCCAGCCGCGCCGAGGCCTGCAGGTCTGCGCCCTCAGCGGCCAGGACAAAGTTTTCAAGTGATGCGCCGCCGGGCTGCAAATCCAGCGTGAAGCGGGCGGCGGCAGGCATGCCGGGCGCCTTCTCCCACAGGTCTGCGGGCAGCGCGATGCCGGCGCGTTCCAGGTCCAGCTCCACATCAATGCGCTCGAACGCCAGCCCGCGCCC
>JBHYFR010000253.1:0-2678 GCA_051859425.1 Oceanicaulis sp.
GACACGGCCCCGAGCATCAGGGCGAGCGCGTTATGGCCGATGGCGATGGCCACCACGGTCAGCCCGGCGCCCAGGATCAGGTCGCCATTGGATGCGACGCCGCCTCCGGCCATCAGCACCAGCGCAGCGATGGCGCTCCAGACCAGCCAGGGCCGCACGGCGCGCGCGCTCTTCGGGAAATAGCGCGCAAAAACCATCCCCGCCGCCAGCGGCAGGGCGAGGATCAGCGTCATGGAGACGATGAAGGTGAGGGCCGACAGATTGATCTCGTCCACCAGCGCGGCTGACGGCGCGTAAAGACTGGTCCAGATGACGATGGAGACCGGGGTGAGCAGCGCCGCGCTTAAAGAGGAGACCGAGGTCAGCGCCACCGACAGCGCCGCATCCCCGCGCGCCATCAGGGTGTAGAAATTGGACACATTGCCGCCGGGGCAGCAGGCCACCACGATCATGCCCAGCGCGATGGAGGCGGGCGGGGTGATGGCGTGAATGACGATCAGGGTCAAAAGCGGCAGGCCGATGATCTGCACCGACGCGGCGCCCAGAAAGCGCAAGGGCGCGGTCTTCAGGAACGCAAAGCTCTCCAGCTTCAGGGTCAGCGCCACCGACAGCATGATCACCGCCATGGCCAGGGGCAGGATCACATCCCCGCCTGGCGCGAGGCTGATGCGCGCAGCGTCGAGCGCGGCTGCGTCCATGGCGGCGTCCTCCCCTGGCGATCCCCGCGCATCTGACGGCGGACGGGTGAACGCTGTTCGCCCGACAGCATGGCGGGGCGATGCCGCGATGTCGAGGGGCGGGCGGCTTGCCAATCGGGCCGGGCAATGCAGGATGCGCCCCGTATTGCGCATCACCGCGCATCAGGGAGGAGAGACGATATGAGACACTGGATGGGATGGGCGGGCGCCGCCGCCCTCATGCTGGCCGCCTGCGAGGCGCCGCAGGGCGCAGCGCCGGCGCAGCAACAGACCGGGGAGTTTCCCGGCCATCAGGAGACGAGCCCGGGCTTTGCCGAAGCCGATTTCCGCTACCGTATCGAGGCGCTGGCCGATGACCGGTTTGCCGGGCGCATGCCGGGCGATCCGCGCGGCGAGGCCTCGGCGGACTGGATCGCGGCGGAGATGGAGCGCATCGGGCTGGAGCCCGCCGGGGAGAACGGGACGTTCTTCCAGAGCGTGCCGCTGATCGAATCCACCAAGGACGAGAGCCGCTCCAGCTTTGACATCGTCATCAATGGCGAGTCCATGGGCCTGCATGGCCGGCGCGACGTGACCTACTGGTCCCAGGACCCGGTGGAACATGTGGCGGTCCAGGACAGCGGGATGGTGTTCGTGGGTTATGGCGTGGTCGCACCGGAATATGGCTGGGATGATTACGCAGGCCTCGATGTCACCGGCAAGACGGTGGTCATGCTGGTCAATGATCCCGGCTATGCCCGCCCCGAGGCGGGCCGTTTCAATGGCCGGGCCATGACCTATTACGGGCGCTGGACCTACAAGTTCGAGGAAGCCGCGCGCCAGGGCGCAGCGGGCGCCATCATCGTTCACCAGACCGCGCCGGCCAGCTATGGCTGGTCCATCGTTGAGAATTCCTGGAACGGGCCGCAGCTCATTCTCGATGGCGGGGATGAGAGCTTCGTGCCAGTGCAGAGCTGGATCCAGGAATCCGTGGCCGAACGTCTGTTCGAGGTGGTGGGCCTGGACTTCCAGGCCCTGGCGCAAGCCGCCGCCGAGCCGGGCTTTGCGCCCGTGCCGCTCAATGGCGCCAGCATGTCCTCGCAAATCCACAATGATCTGCGCCGCATCAGCTCGCGCAATGTGGCCGGGCGCGTGACCGGCGCGGAGCGTCCCGAGGAGCATCTGATCTATCTGGCGCACTGGGACCATCTGGGTGAGCGCACCGCCGACACCGGCGAGGTGGAGGTTTTCAACGGGGCCATCGATAACGCCACGGGCGTGGCGATGATCCTGGAGCTGGCTGAAGCCTTCGCCAGCGCTGACAACCGTCCCGCGCGCTCGGTGATGTTCTTGGCGGTCACCGCCGAGGAGCAGGGCCTTCTGGGCTCGGAATTCTATGCCCGCAATCCGCTGGTTCCCCTGAGCCAGACCGTGGGCGGGTTCAATTTCGACGCCCTCCTGCCCACCGGACCGGTGCGCGATGTGCGCGTGGTGGGTCTGGGCAATTCGCAGATGGACGACATCCTGCGCGAGGAAGCCGAGGCGCGCGGGCGCGTCCTGACCCCGGAGCCCAATCCGGAGGCGGGCTCTTTCTACCGCTCGGATCATATCTCGCTGGCCCGGCGCGGCGTGCCGATGATCTACGCCTCGGGCGGGATCGACCATGTGGAGTTCGGCCGCGACCATGGCGCGGCGATCGCGGCGGACTATCGCGCGCGATATCACCAGCCCAGCGACGAGTTCAATCCGGACTGGGATTTCTCGGGTTATGTCGTCGACGCTGAACTCTTCTACGCCGCAGCGCGCCGGATCACCGACAGCGATGTCTGGCCCAACTGGCACGAGGGCAACGAGTTCCGCGGCCTTCGTGACGCGATGATGGAGTAGGGGCCCAAGCCTCACTGACGGCATGAAAAAGCCGGGCGGAGACGATCCGCCCGGCTTTATTGTTGGGGCTGTCCCAGATGTTCAGCTTCGTGAGTAGGGTTTGAGCCATTTTCG
>JBHYFR010000254.1:0-2669 GCA_051859425.1 Oceanicaulis sp.
CTTCCTTGATGCCCCGGTCGTCGCCGAAGATCACGCAGCCGACATTGTCGCGCTCCAGGTTCAGGGCCATGCCCTTCACGCCGCCGGTGAATTCCACCAGCTCGCCGGCCTGGACTTCATCCAGCCCGTGCACGCGCGCGATACCGTCGCCCACCGACAATACCTGGCCCACTTCGGACACGTCCGCAGCGGCGCCGTAATTCTTGATCTGCTCTTTGAGAATGGCGGAGATTTCCGCAGCCCGGATGTCCATGGCGTCAGGCCTCTTTCAACGATTTGCGCAAACCCTCGAGCTGCGTGCTCAGGGAAGAATCAAACAGGCGCGAGCCGACCTTGACGATCAGCCCGCCGATCATGTCCGGCCGAACCTCGGCGCGGATCTCCACGTCTTTGCCCAGCGCGGTCTTCAGCGCTGCGGCGAGTTCTTTCAGCTGTGCGGCGCTCAGCGCGTCGGCGCTGGCCACGTCAGCCGTCATGGCGCCGCGGCGTCTGGCCGCCAGCGCGGCGAAGGCGCGCGCCATATCACCCAGTCCGCCAGCCCGGCCATTGCGGGCGGCGACTGTGACGAAGCGCCGCGTCAGGTCATGAAATTTCAGCGCATCAGCCAGCTTGTCCAGCGTGGCGGCCTTGTCGCCGGTC
Source organism: Oceanicaulis sp. (assembly GCA_051859425.1). Lineage (GTDB taxonomy): Bacteria > Pseudomonadota > Alphaproteobacteria > Caulobacterales > Maricaulaceae > Oceanicaulis. Next base: position 640 of record JBHYFR010000254.1, read on the forward strand.
TTGTGGACCGGGCTGGCCATGGCCTGCTGCAGCTCGTCTGACTGGGCAAAGGCGGCGGCCAGCGCCGCCATATCGGCCTCGGCGGCGTCCAGCACGCCTGCCTCGTCCGCCAGCTCGAACAGGGCGCGCGCATAGCGCCCGCCCGCCTCGCTCGTGATCGCATCCTGTCCGGTGGTCACCGTTAGCGCCGCTTTCTTCTCATGATGTCCGCCTGCGGGCCGCACCTTGCCGGCGGACGCAAACGTTTGAAGGACCGTAAGTTTTTAGACGGCGCGACTGGCCTGAGCCCAAGCGTCCGTTAGAACCCGGCGCCGAACTAGCACAGGGGGATGCAGGCGGCAACACCGCGCGCAGGGGCGCTGCAGGGCGGGCAGGGCCTAAGCGCCTGACTGGAGCGCGGGCCCGGGGTCCTGGCGGGAATGAAGAACGCGCAGGATGATGACGGCGGCAGGATCAATCCTGTAGAAAATTATGTGGTTGGCGACCGTCAGCGATCTCAGGCCCTCGCGCAGATCCGGCCGCGGCCTCCCGCTTTCCGGACGGTCCGCCAATCGCCGGCAGGAGTGGTTCAGACGCCGGACATAGTCGCTCGCTGTGGTCTGGCCCCATTCGGAAACTGCATAGTTCAGAATCGCTTTCAGGTCCGCGTTGGCGTCGCGCGTAAACCGAAGCTCAGCCATTCATTGCGTCCGCTTTTCGACGCCCGTCCGGGTCGCTGTCCGCGGCGCTCAGTTCAGCTTCGACCTCTTTCATGACCGCATCAAAGTCGAAATCGACAAAGTCGCCCGCATCCGCCTGGGCCCAGCCCTTGTCGATCTCGGCGCGAAGGGCGTCCAGCTTCTCCTGATGGGTCTGCTCGGCGCGCATCTGGGTGCGCAGGGCCTCGCGGATCACCTCGCTGGCATTGTTGTAGAGCCCGCTGTCCACCTTGGCGCGGACCCAGGCTTCCAGACGGTCGGTGAGGGAGATGTGCATGGCGGCCTCCGGCGCGATTGTGACGCCCGGACAATACACGTTTTGACAATGTTTGTCGCTATTGCACCCGCGGGGATGGCGGGGCGCTAGAGAATGAACTTGGACAGGTCCGCGTTCTTGGCCAGCGATTCCACGCGCGCTTTCACATACGCCGCGTCGACCACCAGCGCCTCGCCGGTGCGGTCGGACGCGGTGAAGCTGACTTCCTCGACCACTTTTTCCAGGATCGTCTGCAACCGCCGGGCGCCAATATTCTCGATGCTGGCGTTGACCTCCGCGGCATAGTCAGCAACGGCGTCGATGGCGCTGTCATCAAACGACAGGTCGAAGCCTTCGGTTTCCATCAGCGCGACATACTGGGTGACCAGGCTCGCTTCGGGCTCGGTGAGGATGCGGCGCAGATCGTCGCGGGTGAGCGCCTTGAGCTCCACCCGGATCGGCAGACGGCCCTGCAGTTCGGGCAGGAGGTCGCTGGGCTTTGTCACATGAAACGCGCCTGACGCGATAAAAAGCACGTGGTCTGTCTTCACAGGCCCGTATTTTGTCGCCACCGTGGCCCCTTCGATCAGGGGCAGGAGATCGCGCTGCACGCCTTCGCGCGACACGTCGGCGCCGCGATTGTCGGCACGGCCGGCGACCTTGTCGATCTCGTCCAGGAACACGATTCCTTCGTTTTCCGCCAAGGTGATAGCGTCGGCCTGGATCTGGGTTTCGTCCAGCAGCTTGTCGGCTTCTTCATTGATCAGCGGCGCATAGGCGTCCTTGACGCTGGTGCGCACGGTCTTGGACCGCCCGCCCAGGCCCTTGCCCAGCATGTCCGACAGATTGATCATGCCCATGCCACCAGGCATGCCGGGGATATCAATATTGCTGAAGGGCGAGGAATCGTCTGCGATCTGGATCTCGATCTCGCGATCATCCAGATCGCCCGCAATCAGCTTTTTGCGGAAGGATTCACGGGTTCCGGCGGAGGCGTCAGCGCCCACCAGCGCGTCCAGCACGCGGTTCTCCGCCGCCTCGTGGGCCTTGGCCTTGACCTCTTCGCGCCTGGCGTC
>JBHYFR010000255.1:0-2668 GCA_051859425.1 Oceanicaulis sp.
GCCGGACCGCGAGCAGGCCGAAGCGTTATGGCAGGCGGCGGCGGAGCAGGGCGTGATGCAGGCCCATTACAATCTGGCTGTCCATAACGAGTCCGGCGCGCTGAGCACCGGGCGCGATCTGGCCGCAGCCCGCCGCCATTATCTGGCGGCCAGCGAGGCGGGCATGCTGGAAGCCACCCACGAATACGCCCGCATGCTGGGCGCAGGGCTTGGCGGAGAGACCGACAGGGCGGGCGCTGCGGCCCTGTTCCGCCCGCTGGCCGAGGGCGGGATGGTTCCCTCCATGGTCAGTCTGGGCTTGCTCTACGGTCTGGGCATCGAGGGCGAGACTGATCGCGAGAACCAGCGCCTGTGGCTGACCCGCGCCTGGGAGGAGGGCCGGGACGCGCGCGCCGCCTATACTCTGGGCGCCCATTACCGCGGCGGCGAGGGCATGGACCCGGACGCGTCCGCGCTCTGGCTCTTCCGCGCCATCCAGTCGGGCGAACCGGCGAGCTCCGCAGCGGAGGCGCGCTCGGCGCTGCTGCTGGTGTTTCAGGGTTCCTACCGCCAGCCCGATACATGGGACCCGCAGATCATCGCCTGGCTGGAAAGCGAGGCGTATGGCGGTCAGCGCGACGCCCTGATCGCGCTGGCGCGCGCCCACGGTGCGGGACGCGGCGTGGACCATGACGAGGCGCGCGGGCGCGCGCTTCTGATCGGGGCGGTGCAGTTCGACCGGGACGCCCAGGCCATGTACCACCTGGGCCGGCTTTACGCCGAGCAGCAATCGGGGGATGACTGGCGCGAGCGGTCCTGGATGTGGTTTGAGCTGGCCCGGCGCAATGACTTCGTCGAGACGGTTTTCTCGCGCGCGGTGGCCAGCGCCCTGAGGCTGGCCGATGCGCGGCTGGAGACCGATCAGCGCCGGCGCAGTGCGCGGTCCATGGCCGATGCGTGCCAGCGCAGCCAGTATACGCGCTGCGAATAGGCGCGGCCTGAACATTTGCCCCGGTGCGCGCGCCGGTGCTAGCTAGCGCCAGACACCAGTTTGGCGCGGGGATAACCGATTCATGAAAGCTGTCATCAATGAGCTCGAACGCCGGCGCGCCGCAGCGCGCATGGGCGGCGGACAGGCGCGCATCAAGGCCCAGCACGACAAGGGCAAGCTGAGCGCGCGCGAACGCATCGACGTGATGCTTGATCCCGGCTCGTTTGAAGAGTTCGACATGTTCGTCGAGCACGACTGCACCGAGTTCGGCATGGCCGACAAGAAAATCCCCGGCGACGGGGTGGTGACGGGCTCGGGCACGATCAATGGCCGCCTGGTCTATGTCTTCGCCAAGGATTTCACGGTGTTTGGCGGCTCGCTCTCGCTGGCCCATGCGCGCAAGATCTGCAAGGTGCAGGATGCGGCCCTGAAGAACGGCGCGCCGATCATCGGCCTGTTTGACGCAGGCGGCGCGCGCATCCAGGAAGGCGTGGACGCGCTGGGCGGTTACGCCGAGATTTTCCAGCGCAATGTGCTGGCCTCGGGCGTCATCCCGCAGATCAGCGTGATCATGGGGCCGTGCGCGGGCGGGGACGTGTATTCTCCGGCCATGACCGACTTCATCTTCATGGTGAAGGACACCTCCTACATGTATGTCACCGGCCCGGACGTGGTCAAAACCGTCACCAACGAGGTGGTGACCCATGAGGAGCTGGGCGGCGCCTCGGTTCACGCCAAGAAGTCCGGCGTCGCGGATGCGGCGTTCGACAATGATATCGAGGCGCTGATCCAGGTGCGCCGGATGATCGATTTTCTCCCCCTCAACAATCGCGAGAAGCCGCCGGTGCGCCCGGTGGCCGACCGGCCCGACCGGGTGGAGGACAGCCTGGACACGCTGGTCCCGCCCAACCCCAACAAGCCCTATGATATTCGCGAGCTGATCGTGAAAACCGCTGACGAGGGCGATTTCTTCGAGATCGCGCCGTCCTACGCCGCCAATATCGTCATCGGGTTTGGCCGCCTGGAAGGCCAGACCGTCGGTTTCGTCGCCAACCAGCCCCTGGTGCTGGCCGGGGTGCTGGACATTGATGCATCCAAGAAGGCCGCGCGCTTCGTGCGTTTTTGCGATGCGTTTGAAATCCCCATCATCACCTTTGTGGACGTGCCCGGCTTCCTGCCCGGCACGCGCCAGGAATATGGCGGCCTCATCAAGCACGGCGCCAAGCTGTTGTTCGCCTACGCCGAAGCCACGGTGCCCAAGCTTACGGTCATCACCCGCAAGGCCTATGGCGGCGCCTATGACGTGATGGCGTCCAAGCATTTGCGCGGCGACATCAACTACGCCTGGCCCTCAGCAGAAATCGCGGTGATGGGCGCCAAGGGCGCCGCGGAAATCATCCACCGCGCCGATCTGGGCGACGCCGGCAAGATGGCCGCCCACACCAGGGCCTATGAAGACCGCTTCGCCAATCCCTTCGTGGCCGCCGCGCGCGGCTATCTCGACGACGTCATCCTGCCGCGCAATACCCGCCTGCGCCTGATCAGCGCCCTGCGCACCCTGCGCAACAAGCAGCTGACCAATCCATGGAAAAAGCACGATAATATTCCGCTTTAGGGGGGAGAGGCATGCAAGATGTTCAAAATTTTGGGGGCTGTCCCAGATGTTCAGCTTCGTGAGTAGGGTTTGAGCCATTTTCG
>JBHYFR010000256.1:0-2661 GCA_051859425.1 Oceanicaulis sp.
CTATGGGGCGGACGGGGCCATGGACGGGTCACAGCCGGACAGTCAATTATATCAGGCTCGGGCGGCGCGCCTGGACCGGGGCGCCGCTGCGCCCTGCGCGCGCCGCGCCGCATTCGCCCTGCTTGAAAGCCAGCCTCTGGCGAGTGCGGGCGCGCGCCTGCATCCTCCGCTGGCGCTGTGGGGCGGACCGGCGGTGTTCCTGGCCGGAATGACGATCTGGGCCCCGGGGCTGGCGATCACCACGGCACTGAGCCTCGCCTTCGTCTTCGTGCTTTGCGTCACGGCGCTGCGCCTGGCCGCCAGCGTGTCGCCGCCCTCATGGAGCCCGCGCACCCAGGTGGCGGACAGCCAGCTGCCGGTGATCAGCGTCATCGTCGCCTTGCACAACGAGGCCGAGGTGATGCCCGGCCTGATCGCGGCGCTGTCGAGGCTCGACTATCCCTCTGACCGGCTCGACATCCTGCTCGCTCTGGAAGCCCACGACCACGCCACCCGCGCCGCCGCGCGGGCGGCCAGCCGGCGGATCGGCGTGCGGGTGATGGTGGCGCCGCCGTGCGGTCCGACCACCAAGCCGCGCGCGCTGAATTTCGCCCTGCAGGCGGCGCGCGGTGACCTTATCGCCGTGTATGACGCCGAGGATGCGCCCCATACCGGACAATTGCGCGCGGCGGCCGAAGCCTTCGCCGCAGACCCGGCGCTGGGCGTCGTGCAGGCGCCGTTGGGCTGGTACAACGCCGGTGACAACTGGCTGACGCGCCAGTTCGCGCTGGAATACGCCGCACAGTTTCACGCCCTCTTGCCGCTCTATCGCCGTCTGGGCTGGCCGTTGCCGCTGGGCGGCACCAGCAATGTTTTCCGCCGCGCCGCGCTGGACGGCTGCGGCGGCTGGGATCCGTTCAATGTCACCGAGGACGCCGATCTGGGCTTCCGCCTGGCCGCTCATGGCTGGCGGGCCGGCCTGATCGAGCCGGGCACGCTGGAAGAGGCGCCGGTGACCCGCGCCGCCTGGACCGGCCAGCGTTCGCGCTGGCTGAAAGGTCATTTCATCACCTGGCTGGTGCAGATGCGCCAGGCGCGCAGGCTGTGGGATACCGCCGGACCGGGCGCGCTGGCCTGCCTGAACCTGACCATGCTGTCCAATGCGCTCAGCGCGCTGATGTTTGCGCCCGGCCTGGTCATGATCGCAGGCGCGCTGATCCTGGCCGCGGCGGGATGGCCCGGGGGCCTGCCCGGCGCCATGGCGGGCCTGCTGGCGCTGAGCTGCGCCATCGCCTGCGCCCGTACCGGCGCGCGGCGGGCAGGCTTCCGGCCACTCTGGCGCGATCTCGCCGCCCTGCCCGTCTACTGGCTGCTTCAGGCGCCGGCCATGATGCGGGCCTTGCGCGAGCTTCCCGCCCGGCCCTATCTGTGGGTCAAGACCCGCCACGGGGTCTCTTCAGCGCGCCGCGAGGGACCGCATGACCATCACACAGACACTGCTGGCCATGGGCGTGACCGCAGCCGCATTCGCCTACTTCGCCTGGCGCAGCAGCCGGCCCAGCAATCCGCTGAAACCGCGCATGATCCCGTGGACGATGGTCACCATCCTCGCCGGCGCCGCCTTCCTGTTCCTGCTCGCCCATCTGTTCGGCCATTTCGGCCTTGAGACCGGCGGCGGACTGCGGCGGTAGCGCAACACGCCACGCCCTGCCCCCCAAGTGGATGACACGGCGCCCGGCGCGGCGCCCCTGAAATGCAAAAAGGGCGCTGTGCTGCGCACAACGCCCTTCGCGCCGTAGCGGTGGACCGCCAGGGCGGCCTGACCAGCGGAGTCGCCGCAGTCAGACCGCCCTGCGGATCATCGCGGATCAGGCGGATTGTGCTCCATCAGGAACCGGGTGGTCGCCTCCAGTGTGATCAGGCGGGTCCGGCGGAACAGCAGGTTATGGCCGTCCCCTTCAATCGGGATGTACTCCACCGGCTTACCGGCAGCGCGCACCGCGTCATACATTTGCTGGGACTGCGAGGCGGGAACCACGTTGTCTTCCAGCGGATGGATGAGCATCAGAGGCATGTTGGTGTTGGCGATGTTCTGCAACGGCGAAATCGCCCGCATCTGATCGCGGTTCACGCGCCAGTCGCCTATGTACTCGGTCCAGTAGTCCACCGCACCGCGGCCGCCGAGCTGGTCGGCCTGCCAGGACATCATGGTCTGGATGTCAGACACCGGCGCACCGGCGATGGCACAGCGATACAGCTCGGGCGTCAGCGCATAGCCCGCCAGAGCCGCATAGCCACCATAGGACCAGCCCCAGATGCACACGCGGTCGCTATCGATCACGCCCAGATCGGCCAGGTGAAGGACGGCGTCGGAGACATCGTCCTGCATGGCCCGGCCCCATTGTCCATGGCCGCGGCGCACGAATTCGAGGCCCATGCCCGAGCCGCCGCGGAATTGCGGCTGGAACACCGCATAGCCCATGTCTGCGTAAGGCTGTGCGAACAACGGATCGAAGCCGTAGGTGTCACGCGCCTGGGGCCCGCCATGGGGCACGATCAGAAGCGGCAGATTGTCCGCCTCCCGGTCCATCGGCAAGGTCAGGTAACCGAACAGCTCCAGCCCGTCGCGCGCGCGGTAATTGACCACTTCGACCGGGTGGATCCGCTCGGGATCCACTTCCG
>JBHYFR010000257.1:0-2650 GCA_051859425.1 Oceanicaulis sp.
GGCGTGCTTTTGCGACCAGCACTCGCCGATATTGGGGCAGCCGGCCTCCTCGCACACGGTGACGAGATTGTTGTCTTTCACCAGCTTGCGGGTCTCGGCGAACACGCCGCCGGCGGGCGCGCGCACGCGGATCCAGTCCGGCTTGCGCAGAACCGGCGTGTCCTCACGCTTCTGCTTTTCCGGATGGCGCTGGGCGCGGGCGGTGCGGGCGTCGATGAGCGTCGTCATGGCGCGCAAGATGGACCTCGCGGGCCCTGCGTTCAAGCGCGCCCTGCTGAAAACGCGCGCCGCCGCGCCCGTATGGCGCAGCGGCGCTGTCTCATGACGTCAGATCAGACCGCGTCGGCCGCGTCCGCAGACCCGCTTTCCAGACCTTTGAGCGATTCGCGCCCGAAGATCGCCAGCGTCCAGGCGCCCAGGCCGATGAAGAACATGATCGTCGGAAAAATCCATCCGATCCCGGGGATCACGCTTAGAGCCAGCACTACGATCAGCGCGGCAAACAGCGACACCACGCGCAGACCAAGCCCGGCGGGGCCACCCCTGCGGTTCAGAAGGCGATCACCCAGCACGACCCCCCCGAATGCATAAGCGAGGAAAAGAATGATCGGGAGCGACAGAACCAGAAGGATGGCGATCGGGATGCCAAGGATCGTGATTGACAGCAGCAAAATGAGCGCGAACGCGCCGACAAGGCCGAGCGCAAACGCCACCAGACCGACAAACCCGGACGCAAGCGGGCGGCGGCGGAACTGAAGCGCCACAGAAGCAACTCCCCGTGGCGCAAGGATCGAAACAAATACGCCGATCACGAACGCACTGGCGGCAAAGACGCCGGATAGAGCGGTTGTCGACGGCAGGAAGCTCAAGGACACATTCCGGCGCGTGCGGCGATCCTCGATGAACGGCGCCTCGATATAGGTCAGCTCGCCCATGACCGCGCCCTCAGCCACGCGCGGCCGGTTGGGGGCGCGCACCGTCACCGGGCCCTCGATCCGCGCGCTGGCGGCGATGGTGATGTCTTGCCCGGCGATCTCCAGCGGTCCGTTCACCGTCCCGTTGATGCGCACATCGCGCGCCGACAGCTTGCCGCCGCGGCCCAGCGCGCCGTCAATGATGATTTCCCGGCCAGCCAGATCCGCCTCGCCCGACACGCCCGCCTCGCGTCCGATAGTGATGAGCGCGCCGCGCGCGTTCATCTCGCCGGCGACCAGGCTGAGAAGGGTGATATTGGCGCCGGCAGCGCTGAAATCGCCGCCCACCGGCGCATCCAGCGTGATGTTCGCCGCGAAGCCGGATACGTCGCCATGAACGGGGCCGCTGACCGTTACGTTTGCTGCCGCCATCTCGAGGTCACCGCCGATATCGGCGCTGGTGAAGAAATCGGCCGAGGCGACCGAGACCGAGCCCCCGACCCGGCCCGTCAGACGGACATTGGCGCCGGCGATGCTGACATCGCCGCGCTCATCAAGATCCAGTTGCAAATTGCCGCCGACATATTGCGCCGAGGCCGGGCCGGTCAGCAGGGCGGCGGCGGCCAGGGCGGCGAGCATCATCGACTTGAGAACATTATGCATGGGCGTCTCTCCTCGTCCGGTTCCGCCCGCCGGTCCGGGCCGGCCTTTTGGCCTGGCGTCCATCGCGGTTTGGCGGCAGTCTCTGTGTATGGGACCAACCATATCGAAACTCGATAACATATCGAAACTCGATATCAAAGAGAAATTTTCCGAATAACGATAAATTTATCGGGTGGCGCAGGACAGGTTGCGCCCTGCCCGCCCGCTAGATGTGCAAGGCCCGTCCGTACGCATCCAGCACGCTTTCATGCATCATCTCGCTGAGCGTGGGATGCGGGAAAATCGTGTGCATGAATTCGGCTTCGGTGGCCTCCAGCGTCTTGCCCACGGCGAAGCCCTGGATCAGCTCGGTGACCTCCGCGCCGATCATGTGAGCGCCCAGAAGCTCGCCTGTTTTGGCGTCGAATATGGTCTTGATCAGGCCCTGATCCTCGCCCAGCGCAATCGCCTTGCCGTTGCCCACAAAGGGGAAACGGCCGACCTTCAGCTCATGACCCGCCTCCTTGGCCTTGGCTTCGGTCAGGCCCACCGACGCGATCTGCGGGTGGCAATAGGTGCAGCCGGGGATGTTGGCCTTGTCCATGGGATGGGGGTGTTGGCCGGCGATGGCCTCCACGCAGATGACACCCTCATGGGAGGCCTTGTGCGCCAGCCAGGGCGCGCCCGCAACATCGCCGATGGCGTAGAGCCCCTTCACATTGGTGCGGCCATAGCCGTCGGCTTTGACATGGCCGCGGTCCAGCTCAACGCCCAGCGCCTCCAGGCCGATATTCTCCACATTGCCGGTGATGCCGATGGCCAGAATCACCCGCTCGGCCTCAATGGAGCGCGCCTTGCCGTCCTTGTCCGTGACCGTCGCGGTCACGCTTTTGGCGCCCTTGTCGAGCTTGCCCACCTGGGCGGAGGTGAGGATGGTCATCCCCTTCTTGCGGAAGGTTTTCTCGGCCATGGCGGAAATCTCGGCGTCTTCCGCGGGCAGAATCCGGTCGACCATCTCCACCACGGCGACCTCGGCGCCCATGGTGTGATAGAAGCTGGCGAACTCCATGCCGATAGCGCCCGACCCGATGACC
>JBHYFR010000258.1:0-2642 GCA_051859425.1 Oceanicaulis sp.
AAGCAGTACGAAACCGCCCAGCGCTTCAGCCCAGAGGCTTTCCCCTATCTGCGCTTCATGATCGGGGATGTGCGCGATGGCGCGCGGGTGGCCGAGGCCATGCGCGGCGCCGATATCGTCATCCACGCCGCCGCGATGAAGCATGTGCCCGTCGCCGAGGCCAATCCGTTCGAATGCGTCCAGACCAATATCCATGGCGCCGAGCATGTGGTGCGCGCCGCCATCGCCAACGGTGTGGAACGCGTGGTCGCCCTGTCATCGGACAAGGCGGCGGCGCCGGTGAACCTCTATGGGGCCACCAAGCTGGCGTCCGACAAGATCATCCTGGCCGCCAATAATCAGGCCAGCGCCGATGGTCCGCGCTTTTGCGTGGTGCGCTATGGCAATGTGGTGGGCTCGCGCGGCTCGGTGGCGCCGTTTTTCCAGCGGCTGGCCGCTGAAGGCGCGCGCGACCTGCCGATCACCGATCCGCGCATGACACGGTTCTGGATCACGCTGGAGCAGGGGGTGAACTTCGTTCTGTCCGTGCTCAGCGACATGCGCGGCGGCGAGGTCTTTGTGCCCAAGCTGCCCTCCATGCGCACCATTGATCTGGCCCGCGCCATAGCCCCCGCCCTGCCCCACCGGATCGTCGGCACGCGCCCGGGCGAAAAGCTGCACGAGGTGATGATTACGCCAGACGATTCGCGCTCAACGCTGGACGCTGGCGACCGCTATGTGGTGATCGCGCAGGGCCGCGACGCGGTGCGCCGGGCCTGGGAGGAAGCGGGCGCCCAGGCGGTGCGTGATGGCTGGTCCTATTCGTCGGACAATAATCCCGAACAGCTGGACATTCCGGGCCTGCAAACCCTGTTGGGCCTCGCCCGCCCGGCGCCCCGGCCGGTGGCGGTCAAGGCCGTCTAGACGTCCTTGCGCCTGGTCCCGCGCCGGGCGATGAAAATCCCCAACAGGATGATCCCCAGCGCCAGCCAGGCGGTCAGCCCCAGCGCCTCGCCCAGCATCAGACCGATGATCGCCGCCACCACAGGCACGGCGTAATTGATCAGCGCGATGAAGGCGGCGCCCACTTTGCGCGCAATGCCCATATAGACGATGGTCGCCAGCGCCGTAGGCAGCAGGCCCAGCGCAATGACGGCCAGGATGGAATCGAGGCTGGGCGCCATCGCAGCGCCCGAGGCCACATCCCAGAGCACCAGCGGCACAGCCAGCACGCTGGCGCAGATCAGCGAACCGGCCGCCACGGTGATGGGCGCCGTCTCGGGCATGCGCTGATACATGATGGCGTTGGTGGCGTAGGCCAGGGTGGCGGCGAAGATCAGCATCTGGGCCAGAAAATCGGTCTCCAGCATGCCCGCCAGCGCCGACGGGCCGGTCAGCAGCACGATGCCGGAAAATCCGATCAGGAAGCCGGCGCCCTTCCAGGCATTGATGCGCTCGCCCGGCAGGACGAAATGGGCCGCCATGATGATGGCCAGCGGCGTCATGCCCATCAGGATGCCCGCCACGCCAGACGGCACGGTCTGCTGGCCGATGGCGATCAGGGTGAAGGGCAGCGTGTTGCCGAACAGGCCGAGCCCGGCGAACCACAGCCAGCGACGATCCTTCAGCGCAGGCAGATAGCGCCGCTGCGCCACCGCCCAGACCGTAAGCACCACAGCCGCCAGCGCCAGGCGCCCGAATGCGACGATGGACGGGGGGATCGTCTCCACCCCGACAGTGATGAACGCAAACGCCCCGCCCCACAGGAGCGCCAGCAGGGCCAGCCCGCCCCAGCCTTTCAGGCCCGGCTTGTCAGGGGTCACGTGGACGCCTCCATGCCAGGGGCAGTGCGGGCGGTCAGGGGACGCACGAGCTTGATCATGGCCGTGCCGGTAGGCGCGTGCTGATCGCACGTCAAGCCGCGGCCCCAGACAGGATTTGACGCTGCGCGCGCGAAGGCCTACCCGATGGGTCAGCCAGCCAACCGTTCAGGGGAATCGCCATGGCCCGCTCCAAACCCAGCCTTCGCCCGTCCGATGCGCGCTTTTCCTGCGGTCCCACAAAGAAGCGTCCGGGCTGGGAGTGGAGCGCGCTGGCGGCTGCGCCGCTGGGCCGCAATCACCGCGCAGGCACGCCCAAGGCGCGCCTGGCCGAAGCGCTGGAGCGCACGGCGGCGGTGCTGGAAATCCCGTCTGATTACAAGGTGGTGATCCTGCCCGCCTCCGATACCGGCGCCATGGAGGGCGCGCTGTGGTCCATGACCGGCGCGCGGCCGGTGGACGTGTTTTCATGTGACGAGTTCGGCCGGCGCTGGCTGATTGATCTGCGCGACGAGCTCAAGCCGGCGGGGCTGAACGTCTATGAGGCGCCCTATGGCCGCGCCCCCGATTATACCCGCGCCAACCCCGCCCACGACCAGGTCTTCACCTGGAACGCCACGGCGGCGGGCGTGCGCATCCCTGACGCCAGCTGGATCAGCGATGACCGCGAGGGCGTGACCATCTGCGACGCCACCTCCGCAGCCTTCGCCATGGACATGCCCTGGGAGAAGTTCGACGTCACCACGTTCAGCTGGCAGAAATGCTTAGGGGGAGAAGCCCAGCACGGCGTCGCCATCCTGTTGCCGCGGGCGCGGGCGCGGCTTCGTGATTACCGCCCGTCCT
>JBHYFR010000259.1:0-2601 GCA_051859425.1 Oceanicaulis sp.
GACCGCAAGGAAGGGGGCACGGCAAGCCCCGCCTGGAGCAAGACCGAATAGGGACGGGCGCTGCGGTCTGACCGCAGCAGGCGCGCCTCCGCGCTGCCGTCCGGGTAGGTCGCTTGAGGCGGCGCGCAAGCGCCGTCCCAGATGAATGATCGCCGCGTTCTTTCCGTTTCGGAAAGAGCGGCACAGAACCCGGCTTACAGGCCGCCTGACACGCTTCTTCCAGCACCTGCGCGCCCGCCCCGCCCCCGCCAGCACCGGGCTGCGTTAACCTGTTCTTTCTCTGTTCTTGGATCGGGCGTATTCGCCTGTGCTGCTTGACTGTTGCGCACAAGCAAACCTCCCCAAAAGAAGAGGTTTATGCATTGTGTCCCATGCTATCCCATGTTATCCCATAATTAACCACGCAGACCGGGGGCGTGGCTCAGCGGGGATGCCAGAACGGCCATGTTCGTCTCGACGACCACCAACGCGATTGACGCGAAGGGACGGGTTTCCGTCCCCGCCGATTTCCGCGCGAGCGTGGCGCCCGAGGGTTTCAATGGCGTTTATGTCTGGCGTTCGTTCAACGGCCCCTTCCTGGAGGGCGGCGGCCAGCGCCTCCTTGAGGATTACGCCGAAGCCATCGAGGAGATGGACCCCTATGACGATGCGCGCACCGCGTTCGAGCGGGTCATCTTTGGCGGGGCGCGCGCCCTGGCGTTTGAATCCACCGGCCGGGTGTCGTTGCCGCGCGATCTGATTGAGCATGCCGGGCTCACCTCCAGCGCCGTGTTCGTCGGCATGGGGCGCCGGTTTGAAATCTGGAGCGCGCAGGCCCACGCCGAGCAGGCGGGCAAGGATCTCAGCTATGCGCGCGAGCACAAGGCGGCGCTGCGCCGCCCGCGCCGGCGCGAGGGGGCGTGATGAGCATTGCGCCCCACACTCCCGTCATGCTGGACGAAGTGCTCCAGTCGCTGCTGCCGCGCGATGGCGGTCTTTATGTGGACGGCACGTTCGGGGCGGGCGGCTATACCCGCGCCATTCTGGGCGCCGCCGAATGCCGGGTGCTGGGCATCGACCGCGATCCCACCGTGCGCGGCAATGCCCATATCCTGCAGGACGCGTTCAAGGGGCGCTTCGCCTTCGCGTTCGGCCCGTTCTCCCTGATGGAGGATGTGATCGAGGCCGCCGGGTCGTCCGGCGCCGATGGCGTGGTGCTCGATCTGGGCGTCTCGTCCATGCAGATCGACGAGGCAGAACGCGGCTTCTCCTTCCAGCAGGACGGGCCGCTGGACATGCGCATGGCGCGCTCCGGCCCCAGCGCGGCCGATGCGGTCAATCAGCTGGACGCTGACGAGCTGGCCGCCATCTTTCGCATCTATGGCGAGGAGCGCCACGCCGGACGCATTGCGCGCGCCATCGTCGAGGCGCGCCAGAGCGCCCCGATCACGCGCACGCTGGTGCTCGCCGAGCTGGTGGCGCGGGTGATGCCGGGCAAGCCCCAGCGCATCCACCCGGCGACGCGCGTGTTTCAGGGCCTGCGCATTTTCATCAATGACGAGCTGGGCGAGCTGACGCGCGGGCTGGAAGCGGCCGAGCGCATTCTGCACCCCGCGGGCCGGCTGGTGGTGGTCAGCTTCCACTCGCTGGAAGACCGCATCGTGAAGACGTTCCTGCGCGCGCGCTGCGGGCTGGAGGGCGCCGGCTCGCGCCACCAGCCCGAGCAGTTCCCGGCCCATGAGCCGAGCTTTTCCCTGCTCACCCGCAAGGCGCTCGCCGCCAGCGAGGCCGAGGCCGCCGACAATCCGCGCGCCCGCTCGGCCAAGCTTCGCGCCGCCGTGCGGACGCCCGCCCCAGCCTGGCCGCGTCACGCGGCGGGCGCATCCCGACTGCCTGATCTCACCCGTCTTGTGGAGGCAAGCTCATGATCCGCCTTGTCAATTTTGTCGCCGTCCTGGTTGCGGTCGCCCTGCTTGCGGCGCTCTATGTGGCCAAGACCGGCGCCGCCAGCGACCAGCAGAGGCTGGCCGAGCTACAGGCCGATCTGGCGCGCGAACGCGGCCGGATCAGCGCACTGGAAGCCGAGATCGCGCTGCAGGAGGATCATGAAAACCTGCGCCGTCTGGCGCGCATCTATCTGGGCTTCGAGCCGGTGCGCCATGATCAGGAGATTGTCTTCAGCGAGCTGCCGCGCGTGGCGCCCGCCATCCCGGGCGAGCCGGTGCAGGTCAGTTACCGGGAGGCGATCCGGCGGTAAATGGGCTTCTGGCGCAGGAAAATCCGGGCGATTACCGTACGCACCCAGCCGCGCCGCGCCGCGCCGGGCGAGCGCGCGCCTGCGGGCATGTCGCGCCAGGTCCGCGTGGCGGGCGGGCGCGCCGGGCAGGATGCGCGCCAGCGCGGGCGTCTGCGCATCGCCGGGCTGGTTCTTGCAGCCGGGTTCATGATCGTCGCCGCGCGCGCCCTGGACGTGTCGCTGGTGTCGGGCGCAGCGGCCGGTCCCGGCCTGCAGGCGGCGGGCGAGGCGCCGGTGCGCCGCGCGGCGCTGACCGACCGCCATGGCCAGGTGCTGGCCTCCACGCTGGATTTCCACGCCGCCTATGCTGACGGCCAGCACATCCC
>JBHYFR010000260.1:0-2600 GCA_051859425.1 Oceanicaulis sp.
CAGCGCTGGCCGAAATCGAATCACTCAAAGCCCGTCTGGCGGCTCTGGAAGTGGCCAAGGCGCCCAAACCGGCCGCCCGCAAGCCGGCGGCGAAATCGACCACGGCGAAAAAGCCCAAGTAAACAAGCACCTTGCACCCAGACCCAAATGGGTTGTTGCGTGCGCGTCCGGCGGCGGCTTACCGTCAGGACACGCGCCGGCCCGCCAGATTTGAGTCGCGCGCTGCGAGGGGAGAGGACCGGCATGGATCTCAATACTCAGGAAGTTTCGGGCGTTTTTGATCCGCTCGAATCCATCGAACAGGCCGTCGTGGCCGAGCAATATCCCTATGAGCGCGACGAGCTGGAACTGCACATGGCCGTGCCGGGATCCTGGCGCGATCATCAGATCTGGTTCGCCTACCGCCCGGAACTCGACGTCATCCACATCTGCGCCAGCCTGGAGCTGAAAGCACCCGATCACCGCCTGCGCGAAGTCTGCGAGCTGATTGCGCGCCTCAATGAGCGTCTGTGGGTCGGCCATTTCGATGTATGGAGCGATGACGGCTCGATCGTGTTCCGTCACGCCCTGACGCTTCCGGACCTGGACCGGGTCTCCGAGGCGCAGGCGGTGGCGCTGATCGTCGCGGCCAAAGAGGCTGGCGAGCGGCTTTACCCGGCCTTCCACTATCTGCTGTGGAGCGGGAAAACTCCGGCAGAAGCGGTGGCGGCGGCCATGTTCGACACGGTCGGGGAAGCCTGAACCGACATGTCACAACACTCGGGTCTTATTGCGTTGCTCGGCGCCGGGCGCATGGGCGCGGCGCTGGCGGCGGGCTGGCTGAAGAAATCGCGCAACCGGGTTGAGCCCGGGCGCATCGTGTTCATCGATCCGCGTCCGAGCGATGCCGCGCAGGCGCTGGCCGAGGCTAACGGCGTGCGCTGCGAGCCGGCGCTGACGCCGGCGCTGGCCCGCGAGGTCAGCGACATCGTGATTGCGGTCAAGCCGGCCATGGTCTTCGAGGTGCTGAGCCCGTTGAAAGATCATCTGCCCGACGACGCGCTGGCTGTGTCCATTGCGGCGGGTGTGCCGCTGCGCACGCTGGGCCGGGCGCTGCCGGGACGTCCGGCGGTGCGCGCCATGCCCAACACGCCCGGCGCTATCGGCAAGGGCGTGTCTGTGTGCGTGGCCAATGAGGCCGGTGACGGCCCCCAGGAGCGCGCCCGCGCCGAGCGCCTCCTGAAACCGGCAGGGCCGGTGGAGTGGGTCGAGGACGAGCGCCTTATGGACGTGGTCACCGCTGTGTCCGGCTCCGGCCCCGCCTATGTCTTCCTGTTCTGCGAAGCGCTGGCGGCGGCGGCCGAGGCCGAGGGTCTGCCGCGCGAGCTGGCCCAGCGGCTGGCGGTGCGCACGGTGGCGGGGTCCGGCGCGCTGCTCACCAGCGGCCAGGGCGACGCCAGCGAGCTGCGCCGCACCGTCACCTCGCCCGGCGGCACCACCCAGGCGGGCCTCGACGCCCTGATGGGCGGCGGCGGCCTGCCCGGCCTGGTGCGCAATGCGGTGGCGGCAGCGGCAAGGCGCTCAAGGCAGCTGGGGTCGGATTCGAATTAGGTTTGGTTGCGGCGGCAAATCACTGCCCGCGCCACACCGCCACGCTTCGCGCGGGCGCGGATCGCGCTATGCTGAGCGCATGGCCGCTGATTCCCGATACCGGTTTTACGAGTTCTTCTGCGGCGGCGGCATGGCGCGGCTGGGGCTGGGCCGTCATTGGCGCTGTGAGTTCGCCAATGATATCGATCCGGCCAAGGTCGCGGCCTACACGGCCAATTTCGGCGCCGAAGGTCTGCACGCCGGTGATGTGGGCGATGTGACGCCGGCTCAATTGCCCGGCTCCGCCGACCTCGCCTGGGCGAGTTTTCCCTGTCAGGACTTGTCGCTGGCCGGTCCGCGCGGCGGGCTGAACGCGGCGCGTTCGGGCGTGTTCTACAGCTTCTGGCGCCTGATGGAGGCGCTGCAGGGCGAGGGCCGCGCGCCGCGCCTGATCGGGCTGGAGAATGTGCCGGGCCTTCTGACCTGTTCGGGCGGCGCTGATTTCACCGCCTTGTGCCAGGCGCTGGACGAGGGCGGTTATCGCTTCGGGGCTGTGGAGATCGACGCGCGCTGGTTCACGCCGCAGTCGCGCCCGCGCCTGTTCGTGCTGGCGCTGCGCAAGGACATCCCCATTCCGGACGATCTGGCGCTGGCGCAGGAGCCCGATCATCTCTCGCCCTTCCTGACCGGCGCGGTGCGCCGGGCGGCGGCGCGCCTGCCCGATCATCTCAAAGCCAATTGGGTATGGTGGGCGCTGCCTGTGCCGCCGCGCCCCAATGCGGCGCTGATCGACGTGCTCGAACCGCCGCGCGACACGCCCTGGCATGAGCCTGAAGAAACCCGGCGCCTCATCGCCATGATGAGCGCACCATCGCGCGCCCGCCTGAAAGAAGCGCGTCAGGCGCCCGGTCCGGCCGCGGGCGCGCTTTACCGGCGCATGCGGGTGGAGAAGGGCGTGAAGGTGCAGCGCGCCGAGGTGCGCTTTGACGGGCTGGCGGGCTGCCTGCGCACGCCTGGCGGCGGCTCCTCGC
>JBHYFR010000261.1:0-2591 GCA_051859425.1 Oceanicaulis sp.
GCTTTAGCCGCATCCCGCCATCCTAGATGTCTCAGACATCTGGGACAGCCCCTTTTCAGGACATGATGCAAATGGTGGCGCGCAGCAGCATTGGCGCTGTGCGCTGATCGGCGCGTCAGACGGTACGCGCCGGCTCCGCCGCCAGCGCCGCGGCGCCCTCCCCCGCTTCGATCTGGGCGGCCCACATCGTGGCGTAGAGCCCGCCGCGGGCCAGCAGCTCGGCGTGGGTGCCGGTCTCGGCGATGCGGCCGGCGTCCAGGATGAACAGGCGGTCGGCGCGCGCGATGGTGGACAGGCGGTGGGCGACGGCCAACGTGGTGCGTCCGCGCGCCGCCTCGGCGATGGCCGCCTGAACCTCGCCTTCGGTGCGCGAATCCAGCGCCGAGGTCGCCTCGTCGAGAATGAGGATGGGCGGGTCTTTCAGGATGGCGCGCGCCACGCCCACGCGCTGTTTCTCACCGCCCGACAGCTTCAACCCGCGCTCGCCCACGCGCGTGTCGAGGCCCAGGGGCAGGCTGTCGACGAAGTCCTTGAGCCGTGCGCGCCTGACCGCATCGTGCAGGGCCGCCTCGTCCGCGTCCGGGCGGCCGTAGAGGATGTTGTCGCGCAGGGTGGAATTGAACAGCACCACATCCTGCGGCACCAGACCCAGCTGGCTGCGCAGGGAGGACTGGGTGACGCCTGCAATGTCCTGACCATCAATCTCGATGCGCCCCGTGGCCGGATCATAGAAGCGGAACAGAAGGCGCAGCAGCGTCGACTTGCCCGCGCCCGACGGGCCGGCGAAGCCGACAAAGGCGCCGGCGGGAATGTCCAGATCGATATGGTCCACCGACCGGTCGCGGCCGTCATGGGCGAAGCTGACCCCCGTGAAGCGCACCGCGCCACCGGTCACTTTGAGCGCCGCGGCGCCGGGCTGGTCAGCCACTTCGGGCTTCAGGCGCAGCACCTGGAACAGGCGCTCAAGATCGACGCTGGCCTGTTTGATCTCGCGATAGGCCCAGCCCAGGATGTTCAGCGGCTGATAGACTTGCATCAGCATCAGCGTCAGCGCCGCGATATCGCCCACCTGCAGCCGGCCCTGCAGCGTCATCCAGGCGCCCAGCAACGCCACGGCCAGGAGGCCGCCATTCATGATCGCCGCCTGGGCCGCGTTCAGCGCCGCCAGGCTCTGTTCCGATTTGACCGCCGCCGAGGCATAGCGCTGCTTGGCGTCGTCAAACCGGCCGGCCTCGCGTGTTTCGGCGGCAAACGCCTTGACTGTCTCGAAATTGGTCAGGGTGTCGACGGCGCGGGCGTTCACCTCGGTGTCGGCCTCGTTCATCTGGCGGCGAATTTTCACGCGCCACTGGGTCATCTGATAGGTGACCAGGGCGTAGCCGAGCACGGCGGTGACGATGATCACCGAGAACTCCCAGCCATAAAGAAGCGCCGCGACACTGGCCGCCAGCGCCAGCTCCACCATGGCGGGCAGGATGTTGAACACCAGAAAGCGCAGCAGGAAATCCACCGCGTTGGCGCCGCGGTCGATCACCCGGTTCACCGCGCCCGTGCGCTTGGTCTGGTGATAGGTCAGCGACAGGGACTGGACATGGGCGAACCCCTGCACGGCGGTGAGGCGCTGGGCGTCGTGGGACACCGGCGAGAACAGGGCGTCGCGCAGCTGCGGCGCGCCGGTGGCGGCAAAGCGCAGCGCGCCATAGGCGATGATCAGGGCGGCCGCTGCGGCGAACGCGCCGGCGCCGGGCCCGCCATCCTCGCCCAGAGCATCGGTAAGCGTGTTGATGCCCTCGCCGAACGCGACGGGCGCTGCGACCGAGAAGACCTTGGCGATGAGGGTGATCAGGAAAGCCAGCCCCATGCGCCAGCGCCAGCGCGCCATGTCGGGGCCGGCAAGAATGACGAACAATCGCGCGACTGCCTCGGAGAGGCGGCCTTCGGGCGCGGGGCCATCAAGGGGGTCGGTTTGGGCGGGCGGGGACATCGTCCCCTAATTAGGGCGTCGCGCGCCCCGGCGCCAGCCGGGACGGGCGGCTATCTGCCGCCTGCCCCGTCGGTCTCGGGCGCGCGGAACACCTGACCTGGATAAATCAGGTCCGGATCGCGGATCTGCTCGCGATTGGCCTGATAGATGATGGTGTACTGCACGCCATCGCCATACAGACGGCGCGCAATGCGCCACAGCGAATTGCCAGGCTGCACCACGACCCGTCCCGCCTCGCGCGCGGCCAGCGCATCCTCGGCGCTGGCGCGCTCGAACGGCAGGGCGATGACGGCGGTCACACGCCCGTCCGCGTCCAGCTGGTCGACCTGCAGATTATAGACCCCCGGCGCGAAATCGCGGCCCGCCTGCACGCTCCACCGGCCACTGGCGCCGGCGCGGGTTTCACCCACCACCTGGCCGTCGGCGATCACGCGCACCGTCGAGCCCGGCTCGGCCCGGCCGGAGAAGATCACCGAGCCGCTTTCATCATAATCCACCGTTTCAAGGCTTAGCGGTCCCATGGACACGCCGTCGAACGGGCTTTGCAGAACGCGGCTGGCCTCGCCGGGCCGGCCCAGCACCACCAGCGGCGTGCGGTCACGGCTTT
>JBHYFR010000262.1:0-2582 GCA_051859425.1 Oceanicaulis sp.
CACGCTGTCCCTGCCGCTCTGGCCGGGCATGACGGATGATGATCCGGCGCGTGTCTGTACAGCGCTCGCCGAAGCGCTTGGGGTGTAGATTGCAACCTGAATTGTATAGCGCCCGGCGTATTCATGCTGGCGTCATCTCCATTCTTGACTAGTCTGGGAACCAGGACGGGTCGAGAGGGGACATTATGATCCATCGCATGATCGTGGCGCTTGCGTGCGCCGCCAGCTTCGCCGGTGCTGCGAGCGCCGCGCAATTCACACAGCCTGTGCAGCCGCTCACCGCCCAGCCCCAGCTGCGCGCCGATCAGCTGCGTATCGGCCCGTCCATGGAGGCGCTGTCGGCGGCGGCGGTCCGGCTCGAAGTGCGAAACTCTCCGCTGTTTCTGGCCGAGCTGGATCATGGCCGCCTGATCGCGGGCGGACCGGTGGCGGTGACGCTGCAGGCCGGGGTGGAGCTGGACCTCAACGCCTATCTCAGCGGCTCACGCCTCCTGGCGCGGCCAGCTTTCGCCGCCCTTCAGGCAGAGCCTGCGGCGCTGGGCCTGATCGGCCCGGTGCAGGTGCGCGAGGACGTGTACCTGCTGGAAGACCGGATCGTGGTCTCGCGCGAGGCGGTGGTGCGCGTCAGCGCACAGACGTGCCGCGAGGACGCCGCCGCGCAGGGGCCGGCGCGCCAGCGCGGTTTCCTGCGCCAGTTGACCGCTGCGGCGCGTCAGTCGGTGGAGCGCGCCCGGGCCGAGCTGTGCCTGGCGCCGCCCGTGCCCGGCGGCGCGGCGCAAGGCGCGCAGACCGGCCCGGTGCTGCTGGATCCCTCGGTCAGCCTGACGCCGTCCCTGTCGCGCCGGGTGCAGCCGCTGGACGCCGGCCTGCGCCTGCTCACCCCGCCGACACAGGCCGACATTACAGAGGCGGCTGAAGAGGTGCGCCGCGAGCTGCGCGCCATGAACCGCCAGAGCATCTTCCGGCATGACGTCACGGTGGCGCAGGCCCTGGCCCTGTCAGACGCCGAGTTGCTGCGCCTCGACATGGATGGCGAGGAGCGCATTATCAGCCATGTCAGCATCATTCCGCTGGCGCCGCGTGCGAACGCCTCGATCAGCGGCGCCCCGGACCTGACGGCGCCGCCCGCGCCGCCGGCCGATTTCGGACGCGGCTTTGCGCTGGACCGGGCCATTGGCCCGCGCCTGCAGGCCTTGCCGCCCGGCCTGGCGCCCTTTGTCATGAGCCGGGCCGACCTGATGCCCAGTCCGCGCGTGCGCAATGTTTCGCCTGGCGCCCTGACAATGCGTCCGGCCCAGACCCAGGGCGAGCCGGGCCTGACCCTGGCGACGCCGCAACTGGGCACGCTGGGTCCGGTGCGCGGCCTGACCGCCTTGCCGGGCGCCGAGCCGCCCCGGCGAGAACCGGTGCGCCGCACCAGCGTGTCCCAGCGCGCCGACCATTATTTCGTGACCGGCTTCACCCTCTCCGATCAGATCGAGGAGCGTTACAAGAAGACCTTCAACTCGCGCCGGAACTATTTCGTCGCCTTTCAGTATTCGGTCGGCTACCGGGCGGGCTTGCGCTTTCCGTTCCACGTCCGGACACAGTCGGACACCAGTTTCACCCAGGACCCGCGCACGGGTCAGTGGCGCGCCACCGATTCCACCGTTCGCGTGAGCGCGGCGGGCCGCCAGACCACGGTCAATGGCGGGTCGATCTACCAGGCTTCGGGCATGGCGCGCGAGCTGTGGTTCGACGACCGCGAGTTCACCATCGGCGTCTGGGCCGGCTGCCAGCTGCAAGTGCGCGCGCCCGTTGTGGGCACGGTGCGCATCAACTGCCCGTCCGTGTCCGTGCCGCGGGCCGGGACCTGTCCGGGCTGGGCCTGCGCGGACTTTGACCCGCCGATAGGCCGGCGTACGCGCCTGGCGAACCCGCGCCTGCCCGCCAGCGTGACCGGGCTTCAGATCAATGCCTGGATTGCGCGTGCCGGTGTGGAGCCGGGGGTGAATGTCTACGCCGCCAACGCCCGCTTCCTGATCGACGCCGAGGCGCGCGGCGCGCGCTTCGTGAGCGACCCGGGCGAGTCCCATCCGTGCCGAACCACCAATCCCAGCACTCCATCCACCGACAACCAGTTGATCAATGACCGGCTATGCCGGCTGGCGATTGCGCGCAGCGCCAACCAGAACCGCGAGATGATGCTGCGCCTGGTCTCCACCGATGAGGCCGCGCCGGGCCTGATCCTGCGCAATCCGGCCTATGAGTTCACGCTGGAATTCGTGCCGGTGCTGGGCCTGTTCGCGGTGGTCGACATCGCGGTGGCGAGCTGGCGCTTTGACACCGATATCGAGATCCGCGGCCTGACCGTGCGCCGCGAATTCCGCTTCACCCGCCATGCCGGCACCACCGAGCGCGCCGAGGTGGGCCTGTGCGGGCCGCTGGACCGCACCGCGCCGGGCTGCGCGCCACGGCTGGGCTATTCCTTCGGCGCTGTCTGGGAGGATGATGGCGGTCCGGGTTGAGGGCGCTGCGCGCTTGCAGGTCAATAGATCGGCGGCTCGCGCCAGGGCGCGTCGGCATAGGCGGCCAGCTCATCG
>JBHYFR010000263.1:0-2581 GCA_051859425.1 Oceanicaulis sp.
CGGCAGGGCAAACCCGGCCCGGCCCATCAGGCCGGCCATGTCGAACGCATCGGCGAAGGGCGAGACGCGGGCATGGGCGCCGCCCTTGAGCTCGCTCTCGGCGGCCAGCAGGGCCTGGCGCAGCTGGGTCAGGGTCGCGCCGCCCAGCAAGGCCCCGGCGAAAAACCCGTCGGGCTTAAGGCCGTGATTGATCTGGATCAGCGCGCCCACGAGATCATTGGTCCAGTGTAGCGACAAACAGGACAGGACCAGGTCCACGCTTTCAGACGCGACGGGCAGGGCTTCCTCGTCGAGGCACACGGCGGGGCCTGCGCTGAGGCCGGCCATGGAAGGGGAGAGATCGGCCTCGATCAGCGTGCCGATCTTGGCGGCGGCCTCGGGGCGGGTCTTCAGCGCGCGGCCCACCGCGCCGCCGCCGCCCAGCACCAGGGCGACCGGGAAATCACGCGACACGCTCTCCACCCGGTCGAGCAGATCATCGGCGACTCGCGCATGAAGAAAGTCATAGGCTATAAATTCGCCTGCAGCGCGATTGCGGCGCTGACGGACCAGCGCCCGGTCGAACAGGCGCGGCAGATCGGCGGAGGGCGAGGGTGAAACATCCATGGGGCGGATATGCACGCTTTGGCGCGGCGGGCAAAGCCGGGGCTGCGCTCGGGCGGCTTCTGGACCTCGTCTGGCCGCCGCTCTCGCCCCTGTCGGGGCGGGCGGTGAGCGAGCCGGGCCTGCTGGACCCGGAAGACTGGGCGCGCATCCAGTTCCTGGCCCCGCCCTGGTGTCAATCCTGCGGCACGCCGTTTGCCTATCCGTCCGCGCCGGAGATGATCTGCCCGGCCTGTCATGCCCGCGCCCCGGCCTACAGCCGTGCGCGCTCGGCCTTTGTCTATGACGCGTCCAGCCGGGCGCTGGCGCTTGGGCTGAAACATGCCGGACGCACGGACGGGCTGGAGGCGTTCGGACGCTGGATGGCGCGGGCGGGGGCGGACTGCCTTGACGGCGCGCATGGGCTGATCCCGGTGCCGCTGCATCGCCGCCGCCTGCGCCAGCGCCGGTTCAACCAGTCACTTCTGCTCGCCAACGCGGTGTCGCGCGCCTGCGGCGTGCCGGTGGATCCCCATGTGCTGATGCGCGTGCGCGCCACACCGACGCAAGGGGGGCTCAGCGCCGGGGGGCGCACCCGCAATGTGGCCGGCGCCTTCCGTGTGCGCGCCGGGCGCGCCAGCGCGATCAAGAACAAGCGCCTTGTGCTGATTGATGATGTGCACACCACCGGCGCGACGCTGGAGGCGTGCGCGCGCACGCTCAAACGCGCTGGCGCGGCGGATGTGCGCGCCATCACCCTTGCACGCGTTGTGAAACCGGTGAACCTCCTTAAATAAGGGGTCTCGTCACCGGAGTTCGCCGTCATGGCCGTCACCATCTATACCCGCCCTTTTTGTCCCTATTGCGTGCGGGCGGTGGATTTGCTCAAGAATAAGGGCGTCGGCTTCGAGGAGATCGAGGCCGGGTTTGATCCGCAAAAGAAGGCGGAGATGGTTCAGCGCGCCGGCGGCGCGCGCACCTTCCCGCAGATTTTCATCGGGGATGTTCATGTGGGCGGGTGTGACGACATGATGGCGCTGGAGCGTCAGGGGCGGCTGGACGCCCTGCTGGCAGAGGCGGGCGCAGCATGAGCGCGGTCAAGATCGCCCTGGTGCAGATGCGCTCGGGCGCCGATGCGGCGCGCAATATCGATGACGCCGAGGCGATGATCCGCGAGGCCGCCGGTCAGGGCGCGCGCCTGGTGGTCACCCCGGAAATCACCAATCTGGTCCAGCGCGATCCCGGCGCCCTGTTCGACGCCCTGCGCACGCCGGGCGAAGACCCGGCCCTGGTGCGCTTCTCCGATGCGGCCCAGGCGCTGGGGATCGACATTCTGGCCGGCTCGCTGGCCCTGCTGGGCCCGGACGGGCGGGCGGTGAACCGGTCGTGCCTGTTCGGTCCCGATGGCGCGCTGAAAGCCAGCTATGACAAGATCCACATGTTTGATGTCTCGCTGGGCGCGGGCGAGGTGTATTCGGAATCGGAAAACTACGCCCCCGGCGACCGGGCGGTGATGGCCGATGCGGCGGGGCTGAAGCTCGGCCTGACCATCTGTTATGACGTGCGCTTCGCCTATCTCTACCGGCGCCTGGCCAAGGCCGGGGCCAATGTGATGACCGTGCCCAGCGCCTTCACCCGGCCCACCGGCAGGGCCCATTGGGAAGTGCTGCTGCGCGCCCGCGCCATCGAAACCGGCAGCTTCGTCCTCGCCCCCGCCCAGGGCGGCAAGCATGAGGACGGGCGCAAGACCTGGGGCCATTCCATGGTGGTGGGGCCCTGGGGCGAGATCATCGCCCAGCTGGCCCATGACGAGCCGGGGCTCCTGTACGCAGAGATCGACCCGGAGGAATCCCGCGATGCGCGCATGCGCATTCCCTCGCTGAAAGGCGAGCGGGAGGTGTCCGGCCCATGATCCGCTACGCCCTTGTGTGCGACGCCGATCACGGGTTCGAGGCCTGGTTTTCCAGCTCTGACGCCTATGACGACCAGGCCGCGCGCG
>JBHYFR010000264.1:0-2574 GCA_051859425.1 Oceanicaulis sp.
GAAGAAGGCCTCGATGGCGCGCTGGGCGGCGGCGTATTCATACGCCTCAAAGCCTTCCGACGCCTTGCGCACGGTCTCGGCGAGCTTGCCCATCAGCCAGACATCCATGGGATGGCTGATGCGCCCCGATTCCACATCCGCGCGCGGCGTCGCCGGTTCGAGCGGGCCGTGGGCTTCAGCCGCGCTGATCGCCATGTGGGCGAGCTTGGAGGCGTTCCACAGCTTGGTGACCAGGCGCTTGCCCTGTTTGAGCGTATTGACCGACAGCGCCGTGTCCTGGCCCAGGCGCGACGTGCCCGTCCAGTAGCGCACCGGGTCCGTGCCGTACTCGTCCAGCAGCTTGATGGGATCGATGATATTGCCCTTGGACTTGGACATTTTCGATCCGTCGCCCGCCAGGCACCAGCCGGAAATGGCGATATCGCGCCAGGGAACCTGGTTCTCGTGATGGAGCGCCTTGACGATGGTGTAGAACGCCCAGGTGCGGATGATTTCATGAGCCTGCGGGCGCAAGGCCATGGGGAACTGGCGCTTGTGGGTCTCGTAGTCAAAGGCGAGCTCTTGCGTAATCGAGCGGGTCACCAGCTGGGGCGAGACTGACGTGGTCGCCCAGGTGTCCATCACATCGCGCTCACCCGCCACCTCGTGAGGCTCATAGCCGCGCGGCGCCTGCAAGGTGGGGTCCACCGGCAGCTCGTCTTTCGAGGCGACAATGATCTTGCCTTCCTCGCCGGGACGCCTGGAGTACCAGACCGGCAGAGGCACGCCGAAATGGCGCTGGCGCGAGATGGACCAGTCCCATTTGAGCCCTTCCACCCAGCTTTCAAAACGCTGGCGCATATAGGCCGGACGCCAGGTGATCTCGCGGCCCTTGGCGAGGATCTCGTCCTTGAAGTCCAGCGTGCGGATGAACCACTGGGGCGTGACGATGATTTCCAGCGGCGCGCCCGAGCGCTCGGCCGCCGGGATCACCTGACGGGTGGGCTCCTGATTAAGCACCGCGCCGCGCTCTTTCAGCAGCTCCAGGATCGCTTCCTTGGCCTTGGCCGCCTTGAGGCCGGCCAGCGCGGCGGTGATCTCGCGCGCCGCGTCCGGATCCAGGCTCGGCCAGCCCTCATCGCCGAACGGCAGGTCTTCGATCATCTTGCCGGCCTGATCGATCACCAGGCGCAGGGGCAGTTTGTGGGTGCGCCACCACTGGATATCGGTCACGTCGCCGAACGTGCAGCACATAACCACGCCGGTGCCCTTTTCCGGGTCCACACTGGGCTCGGCGAAAATCTCCACCGGACCGCGATAGAGCGGGGTGATGGCGCGCTTGCCGATCAGCTCGCCCGCACGCGGATGGTCGGGATGGATCATCAGCCCGCCGCACGCGCCGATCAGTTCCGGGCGCGTGGTGGCGATCACCACCGGCTCGCCGCCGCCCTCCACCTCGAAGGCGATATAGTTCAGCAGGCCCTCGCGCTCGATCTCCTCCACCTCGGCCTGGGCGATGGCAGTGCGGTCGGCCGGATCCCACAAGGTGGGCTCCAGGCGCCGCTCCAGCAGGCCCTTGGCGTAGAGGTCCAGGAAGGACATCTGCGACACCGCGCGGCTTTCGTCGGAAATGGTCTGGTATTCCCGGCTCCAGTCCACGCTCAGCGCCAGGCGCGAGAACAGATCGCGGAATTGCTGGTGATATTCGGGGATCACCTCGCGGCACAGATTGATGAATTCATCGCGCGCCATGGTCCCGCCGCGCACCTTGCGCACCTTCTCCACCAGCCGCTCGGTGGGCAGGCCGTTATCGTCCCAGCCAATGGGGTAGAGCACGTTGCGCCCGCTCATGCGCATATAGCGCGCCATGATGTCGGCCTGGGTATAGGAATAGACATGGCCCACATGCAGATTGCCTGACACGGTGGGTGGCGGGGTGTCGATCACGTAATCGGTGTCGGCCGGGCGGGCGGGATCCCAGCGGAAGGCGTCATCCTGCGCCCAGCGCGCGCGCAGCGCGGCCTCATTGGCCTTGGCGTCATAGGAATCGGGAAACGGTTTCATGGGCGCAGGACCGTGATGTCTGGAGCGGCAGGGATTGGCTGGCGGTCTTAGACGATTTCGCGCCCGCGCAAAAGCGCGCGCCACCCGCAAGCTCAGGCGAACAGGCGCCCGTTGCAGCGCAGGGCTTTGTGCGCGGGGCTTGAGGGGCCTACATGAGGGTCTGACCGCCACGCCTTAACCGGACCTCTCCCCATGACCGACTACTCTCCCCGCGAGATCGTCTCCGAGCTTGACCGCCACATCATCGGCCAGTCCGAGGCGAAGAAGGCGGTGGCCATAGCCCTGCGAAATCGCTGGCGGCGCAAGCGTCTGGCTGAGGGGCTGCGCGAGGAGGTCACGCCGAAGAATATCCTCATGATCGGCCCTACCGGCGTGGGCAAGACCGAGATATCCCGCCGCCTGGCCAGGCTGGCGGGCGCGCCGTTTTTGAAGGTCGAGGCCACGAAGTTCACCGAGGTCGGCTATGTCGGCCGGGACGTGGACTCCATCGCGCGCGATCTGGTGGAGGTGGCCATCTCCATCGTGCGCGAC
>JBHYFR010000265.1:0-2573 GCA_051859425.1 Oceanicaulis sp.
TGTCGCGGTCGGGCGAGGCGCTGAACGGCCATATCCCCATCACCGGGATCAATTCGTGCCTCATCGCCCTGCATGCGGCGGCCTGCGGTCAGGACTGGGTGGTGTTCGCCAATGAGCGCGCCGCCAGCGAACCGACGATGCAGGCGAACGGCCATCCGGTGAACCATCAATTCTCCAAATCGCTGGAGTTCGAGGATGCCCTGCGCGCCGCCTTCGCCGCAGCCGGGGCGGGGCTGGATTATTTCTCCGTCCTGCGTCCGGTGAGCGAATTGTGGACCGCGCACTATCTCGCCCGGCGCGCGCCGCAGGCGCTGGAGGTGTTCGCCAGCTGCAACCGCAATTTCGTGTTCGCCGGAGAGGCGGTGCTGGCGGACGGCCAGCGCTGGTGCGGGCAGTGCTCCAAATGCGTCTACACGGGCGTGCTGATGGCCTGCTGGATGGCGCCGGATCATCACACATCTGTATTTCAGAGCCGTCCGCTGCATGACCCGGCCAATCTGGACCATGCCTTCGACATTGCCGGGCTGACCGGCGCCAAGCCGTGGGAATGCGTTGGCGAGGCGCGCGAAGTCGCCGCCGCCCTGCACCACCTCTCCACCGATCCGGCCTGGGCGGACGCGCCGGTCATCGCCGGGGTGAAGGACAAGCTCAGCCAGCGCTGGGACGTTGCAGAGCTCGCCGCTGCCTATGCCGGCGCCCTGGATGCGCGCAGCGAGCACCGCATGCCTCCCGCCATCGCCCGGGTGATGGGCGCCTGATACAGCCCGCCGGTAAAGCGCGCCGCACCCTTGCCTTGGCAGGCGGCTCGCATCATGTCTGGTCAGGCCTTTCCCTGTGCACTCCCTCATGCGCCCGGAGCCCCGCTTTCATGACCCAGCCCGACGCATCGCGCGACGCGGACGCGCCAGCCGGGCGCGCCTGGATGGCGCTGATCGTGCTGGGCGTGGTCTATCTGATCAATTTCATGGACCGGCAGCTGTTTGCGGTGCTGCAGGAGGATATCCGAGCCGATCCGGGCCTGAACGACACCCAGCTGGCGCTGCTGGGCGGCACCATGTTTGCCGTCTTTTACGCCACGCTGGGCCTGCCCCTGGCGTGGCTGGCCGACCGCACCAACCGGGTGCGCCTGATCGCGGCGTGCTGCGTGGTGTGGAGCGCCTTCACCGCCCTGTCCGGCATGGCCGCCGGGTTCTGGCAGATGGCGCTGGCGCGTATCGGCGTGGCGTCGGGCGAGGCTGGCGGCGTGGCGCCGTCCTATGCCGTCATCTCCGACTATTTCCCCGCCGGGCGCAGAGGCCTCGCCATCGGCCTGTTCTCCATCGGCGCGCCGCTGGGCATCGCGGCCGGGTCGGCGCTGGGCGCCCTCATCGCGGCGGCTCTGGGCTGGCGCTGGGCGTTCATCCTGCTGGCCATGCCCGGACTGGTGGCCGCAGCGGCGCTGGTGATCCTGGTGCGCGAGCCCCGGCGCGGACGCCTCGACCCGGCGGTGGAGGCGATCACCGTCCCGCGCCCGTTCGACGCCGCGCGCGCCATCCTGGCCTCGCCGACCCTGATCCTGCTGACGCTCGCCGCAGCGGCCACCTCGTTCGCCGGCTACGGCATGTATCAGTGGCTGCCCTCTTTCCTGATCCGCAGCCAGGGCCTGGTCATGGCCGAGATCGGCCAGTTCCTGGCGCCGCTCTTCCTGCTGGGCGTGATCGGCGCCATCGCCGGGGGCTGGCTGGCCGACCGGTTCGGGCGCACCCATCCGGCCGCCTACGCCCTGATCCCCGCCATCACCGTGCTGACCATGGCGCCCTTCTTTCTGGCCGCATTGATGGCGGGCAGCGGCTATGTCTCTCTGGTCTTCCTCGCCGTGCCGATCAGCCTGGCCTATGCCTGGCTCGGACCGGGACTGGCCGCGGTGCAGACCCTGTCGCGGCCTGAACACCGCGCCACCACGGCGGCGATCATCGCGTTTTTCAACAATCTCATCGGCATTGGCCTGGGCCCGCTGGCCATCGGCGCGCTGTCCGATTTTCTCAAGGACCATATGAGCGAGGGCGACGCCCTGCGCTATGCATTGATGGCCGGCGTGGCGATGTTCCTGGTCTCCGCCGCGCTGTTCTTCGCCGCCGCCGCCACCATGCGCCGCGAGGTTCCAGGACCGGCCAAAGCCTGATCCCGGGCCCCTGCCCCAGCCCCCAAGGCCAGTCCCGGCACTTGCCCGGCGCGCGCGCGCGGCGTATCCCCCGCCCATGTTCCCTGCCCGCCAGCGCGTCGAGGCGTCATGATCCCCCGTTATACCCGTCCTGAAATGGCCGCCATCTGGTCGCCCGAGAGCCGTTACCGCATCTGGTTCGAAATCGAGGCCACCGACAAGCTGGCCGAGCTGGGCGTCGTCCCGGCCTCCGCCGCCAAAGCCGTGTGGAAAGCCAGGGACATGGAGTTCGACATCGCGCGCATCGACGAGATCGAGCGCGAGGTGAAGCACGACGTCATCGCTTTCCTGACCCATCTGGCCGAGCTCGTCGGCGAGGAGGCGCGCTTTGTCCATCAGGGCCTGACCAGTTCGGACGTGCTGGACACGTGCC
>JBHYFR010000266.1:0-2545 GCA_051859425.1 Oceanicaulis sp.
GCCGAAGCCGACGCTGGCGCCCCCATCGAGCTCACCGGCTTTGTGCGCATGGTGCTGGGTGAAGGCGTCGAGAAGAAGCAGGACGACTTCGCGGCGGAAGTCGCGGCGATGAACAAGGGCTAGACCGCTTGGGGCCCGGCGGGGCGATCCGCCGGGCCCTGGTCTGCCAGTCAGGACGTGCCGGCGAGCCAGGGAGGGCGAAACGTGAGCGAGACGTGTGACGAACGGTCCCGTCCGGTTCCGCAAGGGCCCTACAGACGGGTGCTCCTCAAAGTCTCCGGCGAAGCCCTGATGGGCGCCGAGCCCTATGGCATCGACATGAACACCGCCGACCGCATCGCGCGCGAGGTGGGCGAGGCGGTGGAGGCCGGCTACGAGCTGTGCCTGGTGATCGGCGGGGGCAATATCTTCCGCGGGCTGCAAGCCGCCGCCAAGGGCATGGAACGCGCCGCCGCCGACTATATGGGCATGCTGGCCACGGTGATGAACGCGCTGGCCATGCAGACCGCGCTGGAGCGCCTGGGCGTGCCCACGCGGGTCCAGTCGGCCATCCCCATGACCACGGTGTGCGAGCCCTATATCCGCCGGCGCGCCGTGCGCCATATGGAAAAGGGCCGGGTGGTGATCTTCGCCGCCGGCACCGGCAATCCCTTCTTCACCACCGACACCGCCGCTGCGCTGCGGGCCGCTGAAATGGGCTGTGACGCCCTGTTCAAGGGCACCGGCGTGGACG
Source organism: Oceanicaulis sp. (assembly GCA_051859425.1). Lineage (GTDB taxonomy): Bacteria > Pseudomonadota > Alphaproteobacteria > Caulobacterales > Maricaulaceae > Oceanicaulis. The sequence continues at coordinate 734 of JBHYFR010000266.1, forward strand.
GGGTCTATGACATGGACCCGCGCGGCAATCCGCAGGCCACGCGGTTTGAACGGCTGGATTATATTGACGTTCTGGCCCGCGACCTCAAAGTGATGGACGCCTCGGCCGTGACGCTGATGCGCGACAACCAGATCCCCATCGTGGTGTTCAATATCCGCGAGCAGGGCGGTCTGGCCCGCATGCTGGCCGGCAAGGGCACCTGTACGGTCGTGGGCCCGCAAGGCGCAGCCGCAGGCAAGGGCCGCGAATAGAGAGTATTCAAGGAGACGAGCATGTCCGCCTTCAGCCTGAAAGATATCGAAAAGCGCATGGATGGCGCCGTCGAGGCGCTTCGCAAGGAGTTCGCCGGCCTGCGCGCCGGACGCGCCACCGCCAGCCTGCTCGATCCGGTCAAGGTGGACGCCTATGGCTCGCTGACGCCGATCAACCAGGTCGGCACGGTCGGCACCCCCGAAGCGCGCATGCTGTCGGTTCAGGTCTGGGACCGCAATCTGGCCGGCGCGGTGGACAAAGCCATCAGAAACGCCGGACTTGGCCTCAATCCGGTCATGGAAGGCGCGATGATCCGCATTCCGATCCCGCCGCTCAACGAGGAGCGCCGGATCGAGCTGGCCAAGACCGCCGGCGGTTACGCCGAACAGGCGCGGGTCGCCGTGCGCAATGTGCGCCGCGACGGCATGGACGCGCTTAAAAAAGCGGAGAAGGACGGCGATATGAGCGAGGACGAGCACAAGAAGTTCGCCGACCAGGTTCAGAAAGCCACCGACAACCGCATCGGCGAGATCGACTCGCTGCTGGCGACCAAGCAGGAAGAAATCACGCAGGTCTGAGCCCCGCGCCAGACTCAAGGAGGCCGCCGATATGGCGCAGCCCGACGCCGCCGACCGGTCGCCGCGCCATGTGACCATCATTATGGACGGCAATGGGCGCTGGGCTGCCGCACGCGGCAAGCCGCGCGCCTTCGGCCATCAGGCGGGCGTGGAAGCGGTGCGCGAAACCGTGCGCGCGGCGGGCGATCTGGGCCTGACCCATCTGACCCTGTTCAGCTTTTCCACCGAAAACTGGCGCCGTCCGCGCGCCGAGATCGACACGCTGTTTGATCTCTTGCGCCGCTTCGTCACCGCCGATCTGGAGCGCCTCCACGGCGAGGGCGTGCGCATCCGCGTCATCGGGCGGCGCCAGGGCCTGACGCCGGACCTGATCAAGACCATCGACCGGGTCGAGGCGCGCACGCGGGCCAACACCAGGTTTCACCTGACCATCGCCTTCAATTATGGCGGGCGTGACGAGCTGGTGCGCGCGGCGGCGCGTGCGGCGGCCGATCACGGCGGCGATCTGTCGGCGCTGAGCGAAGATGATTTTGAATCCTATCTCGACACCGCCGAACTGCCCGATCCCGATCTGGTGATCCGCACCAGCGGCGAGCGGCGCCTGTCCAATTTCCTGATCTGGCAAGCCGCCTATGCCGAGCTGATCTTCATGGACGTGCTCTGGCCCGACTTTGGCGAGGCGCATTTGCGCGCGGCGCTGGACGAGTTCGCCCGCCGGGAGCGCCGGTTCGGAGCCGTCAAGGCATGAGCGAACCGTCTACCCCCCGCACGAAGGGCGCGCCGGGCGATCCGGTCTTTGTCAGGCGGGTGCTGTCTGCCCTGGTGCTGGCCCCCGCCGCGCTGGCGCTGGTGTGGGCGGGCGGAACGGCCTTCTCAATCTTTGTCGCCGCCTTCGCCGCCGCCATGGCGTGGGAATGGGTGCGCATGTCAGACAAGCCCGCGCCGCCGCGCGCCTTCGCCATCGCCACCGGCACGGCGGTGG
>JBHYFR010000267.1:0-2445 GCA_051859425.1 Oceanicaulis sp.
CCCATCGCCGCCACCGCCTTCACCCTGCCCCTGTTCATTTTCTCGGCGGTGGCCGGTCAGGTGGCCGACAAGTTCGACCGCATGAAAATCATGCGCATCGCCAAGTTCAGCGAGATTTTCCTCATGGCGCTGGCCGGCGCGGGCTTTCTGCTGGGCGAAGCCTGGATACTGCTGGCTGTCCTGTTCCTGATGGGCATCCAGACCGCCTTCTTCGTACCGGCCCGGATGGCGGCCATGCCCAATGTGCTCGACCGCACCGAGCTGGTGGGCGGCAATGCGCTTCTGTCAGGCGCGATCAATGTGATGATCCTGGCTGGCGCCATCGGCGGAACGCTGATGGTGGGGCAAGCCTGGGGTCCCGGCGCCATCGGAGCCATCCTGATGGGCTGCGCAGTGCTGGGCTGGCTGGCCATGCGTCAGGGCGTATCAGCCCCTGCAGCCAATCCGGACATGCGCGTCAGCTGGAACATCATCTGGGAAACCGGGCGCATGCTGTCATTCGGACTGGGCGACCGGATGATCAGGGGACCAATCATTGGCGTGGCCTGGTTCTGGTTGCTGGCGGCGGCGGTGATCACGGTGCTGCCCGTCATGACCAATCAGGTGCTGGGTGGAGCGCAGTCCGTGGTGGCCCTGTTCCAGCTCCTGTTCACCCTTGGCGCCGCGCTGGGCGCTGTCCTGTGCGTTCTCCTGTCGCGCGGAGGCGAAGCACGCTGGCTGTCCATTGCAGGCGGTATCGGACTGGTGGTGTTCCCGCTCGATCTCGCCCTCCAGGCGCTGGGCCGCACGCCCGGACCTGAACTCATCGAGGCGGCCGCCTTCCTGGAGGAGCCGGCCAATCTGCGCTTTCTGGCAGGGCTGACCCTGGCCGCCGTGTCCGGCGGTCTGTTCCTGGTGCCGCGTCAGGCGATGATCCAGGGCCGGGCCTCCCCTGCCCTGCGCGGGCGCATCGTGGCGGCCAGCTCTGTCATTAACGGGGCCAGCGCCACGCTGGGCCAGCTGGCCCTTCTGGGTCTGGCGGTGATCAGGGCGCCCCTGCCCACCATCTTCATCCTGATCGCCATTGGCACGGCCATCATCGTCCTGACCGACATTCTGCGCCCCGCAGGTCCGCCCCCGCGCGAGGACGAGTGATCAGACCTCTCGCCAAACCGCTGCAGCGCAGCTAAGCCGGACGTCATGGAGTGGATTTCCGACACAGCCCGCCTGGCCGACGCCTGCGCCGAGATGCGCAAGGCGGAGTTCGTGGCTGTGGACACCGAGTTCATGCGTGAGACGACGTTCTGGCCCCAGCTGTGCCTGATCCAGGCTGCGGGCGGCGCGCGTGAAGTGCTGATTGATCCGCTGGCTGAAGGGCTTGACCTGACGCCCTTCTATGAATTGCTCACCGACGCCTCGGTCATCAAGGTGTTCCATGCCTGCCGGCAGGACCTGGAGATTTTCTTCCATTCGGGCGGCGGGCTGATCCCCACGCCGCTGTTCGACACCCAGATCGCCGCCATGGCGGTGGGGCTGGGTGATTCGATTTCCTATGACAATCTGGTGCGCGCCTATCTCGGTCAGGGCGTGGACAAGGGTTCGCGCTTCACCGACTGGTCGCGCCGGCCCCTGTCTGACGCCCAGAAAATCTATGCGCTGGCCGATGTGACGCTGTTGCGCGACCTGTTCCCCCGGCTGCGCAGCCAGCTGGCCGATGCCGGGCGTGAAGGCTGGCTGGCCGAAGAGATGAAGACGCTGACCGATCCGGCCACCTACCAGATGCGTCCCGAAGACGCCTGGAAGCGTCTGAAACTGCGCAAGACCACGCCCAAATGGCTGGCCGCGCTGAAAGCCGCCGCCGAGTGGCGCGAGATCGAGGCCCAGACCCGCGATATCCCGCGCAGCCGCATCATGAAGGATGACGGCCTGTATGAGCTGGCCCAGGCCGCGCCGCAGAGCGTGGAGGAGCTGGGGGCGCTGCGCGCGGTGCCCAACGGATTTGAGCGCTCCAAGCCCGCCGAGCGTCTGATCGCCCGCCTGCAGATGGCGCTGGCCGACCCCAAGGCCTACGCCCCCAAACTCGACCCTGTCGCCGCCGTGCCCACCAATATCGGCCCGGTCATCGAGCTTTTGAAAGTGCTGCTCAAAGCCGTGGCCGAAGACGCCGATGTGGCCCCGCGCCTGATCGCCACCATGCCGGACCTGGAACAGATCGCCGCATTTGACGACGCCAAGGTCGCCGCCATGAGCGGCTGGCGGCGCAAGGTGTTCGGCGACAAGGCCCTGCGCCTGAAGCGCGGCGAGCTGGCGCTGGTGCTGGAAAACGGCAAGGTCGAAGTCGTCGAACTGGAATAGCGCTGGCGCCCATGCTCTGGCATGCTGACGTCCATGGCGATGCATTCCCCTCCTGATGTAGATTTCCGTTGAGATTTGACCCGGGATTTTCATCGAGAAGTGACCCGGGTT
>JBHYFR010000268.1:0-2403 GCA_051859425.1 Oceanicaulis sp.
GAGCCCGGCGCCGCGCCGGTGGAGATTGTGCGCATCGAAAACGGCTGGGGCCTGGTCCCCGCCGGCGAGATGTCCGGCTGGGTGTCGATGGATTATCTCAGCCCGATTGACCAGCCCATGATCGGCGCCACCGCCGTGCCCGAGGGCATGACATGCCTTGGGACGGAGCCCTTCTGGGCGCTCACCATGAACTCCGGCGGGGTGATGGTCAGCCATATGAACTGGGACCATGACCGGGCTTTTGAGATCAATCTGGATCAGAGCTCGGCGGATGCAGGCCGGGTGTCGACCTTGTCTCTGGACGATGGCTCCGCCGTCATCACGCCGCAGCAATGCACGGACGGGATGAGCGACGCCGAGTTCGGCTGGAGCGGTGACTTTGTCCTGGGCGGCGGGCCGATTCCGGCCGTGCTCCGGGGGTGTTGCGCCCTCCAGGCGCCCCTGACAGACGGCGACATCCCCGGACGCGGTGAAGCGGGCTAGAGGGCTCCCATCCGGATTCGCTAACCCGCCCTTCCCTCCGGTACCATGGCGGTGATTCGCACGCGCCCTTGCGCGCGGGACCCGAGGAGCCGCCATGACCGTCACTGCGCGCCTGACCCTGGCCGAGGCCGGACACGCGTTTGAAAGCCGCCCGCTCCTGGCCGCTGACCCCGATGCGCTGGACGCCCCGGCCAACGCCGTGCTGCGCGCGCCGGACAGCTGGAGCCCGCGCGCCTGCGCCGCGTTCGCTGCGTTGACCGGCGGCGATTTTGACGCCGACATGGACGCCGAAGGCCTGGTCTCAGACTTGGCCGCGCGCCTGGCCGGCGCGTTCTCCAGGAAGGATTCAAAACTCGCGCAGGCGGAGATCGCCGCCTCCCTGCTGGCGCGCGAGGCCTGTCCCGCCACCGCCCTGTGGCGCGGCGAGGCGGTGCAGACCGAGCCCGCGCCGCTGGCGGCCCGCGCCGGGGATTTGCCGTCTGTCCTGCACGACCTTAATGCCGCGGCCATGGGCCAGGCCGCCGCCGATGTGGGCGCCCGGGTGCTGGCCGAGCGGCTGGAGGCAGTGGCTCTGGCTTGCGTGAACTGCACGGGGGCTGAAGCCGAGTGCTTCGATCCGCGCCATAACCGGGCGCTGGCGCGGGCTGTACGCGCCGCCCGGCGCGACGGGGCGCCCGATGCGATGATCGAGCGGGCCATCGCCCGCGCCCGACAGGGCGTCACCACGCCAGAGGCCGGGTTGAACACGGCGGCGCCGGTTTTCACCACGCCCCCCGTGCATCTGACCCCGGCATTCTTTGATCTGGCGGACGCTGACGGCGTACTGGAAACGGGCGAGCCCGCCCGCAAGCTGGCCGGGCAATTGGCCGAGGCGCTGTGGACCCACGGCCTGCCGGTCCTGCAATTTTCCGACGCCCCGGCCCCGCCCGCCCCGGCTGTGACGCTGGAGCTGACGCGTTTTGTCACCAGCGATGACATTGACCTGGCGGCCCTTTCCGCCGCCGCCAGCCTGTGGGGCGCCATTGCGGAGGCCGCCGGCGGCGCCCTCGCGCTGTCCGGTCTGGGCGCCGCGCTGTGCGCCCGGCGCCTGGCCTATGACAGTGACGGCGCGCGTGACACCGCCGCCCGGCTGATCGAAACCGCCTGCGCCAGCCCCGCCCCGCTGTCCCTGGCGCGCCCCGACGCCCTCTCCCTGACCTTCCTGGGCGCCCAGTCCATCGGCGTGCACCCGCCTGCGGCGCTGGATACGCCGGACGGGCCCGGCTTCTCCGCCTGTATCGACATGGCGCTGGCCGACCTGCCCGAAGACACCCGCGCGCAAGCGCTGGCCCATGCCCTGGGCGCCCGGTCGCTGGCGGGACACAAGGCGGACTGGATCGACGCCCTGCGCCGCCAGGGCGTGGACGACGCCGCCTTTTCGCGCATCAACGCCGCCCTGGCCGACGGCATCCCGCTGCGCTTCGCCATCAATCGCTGGAGCCTGGGGCCCGAGATCGCCCAGCGCTGCGGCATCAGCCCGGAACGCTTTGACCGGGCAGGTGGAAAACTGCTGGAGGCGCTCGGCGTCGATCCCGTCGATATCGCCGCGGCGGAGCGTTATGTGCAGGGCGCCGGGCGCCTGGACGACTGCCCCGCCCTGACGCCGGAACGCCGCGCGGTCTTCGCCGACCCCACGCCCGAAGCACGCCTGGCCATGGCGGTTTCGGTGGAGACTGTTCTGGGCGCATCGTGCGGGCTGGAGATCGCCCTGCCGGGCGCCGCCAGCATTGATCAGGCCGGGGCGCTGGCCGCGTCTGCGGCCCGCCGGGGTCTGCACGCCATAACAATCCGGCGCGAGGGCGAGGCGCTCTATGACCTTCTGAACACGATCGAATTTGACGGCGGCGACTATGGCCCGCGCGACATCATCACCGAAGAACG
>JBHYFR010000269.1:0-2335 GCA_051859425.1 Oceanicaulis sp.
TGATCCCCAAGGACAATGAAAAGGATCTCGCCGAGATCCCGGACAATGTGAAAGAGGGCCTGCACATCATCCCGGTGGAAACCGTGGATCAGGTGCTCGAACACGCCCTGGCCGGCAAGGTGGAGCCGGTGGAGTGGAGCGAAGCCGACGAAGCCGCCTTTGCGGCGGCTGCGCGGGCTGAAGCGGCGCCGGGTGAAGCGCGGGCGCATTAGCGTCTCGCCCGGTACCGGGAAGCATCTCATGGCGCCGTCCAGAACGCCCCGGCCCTGAGCCGGTGCGATCGGGGCGGCGCCGCTTCCCTAATCGCGTCCCTGCCGCGCCGCCTCGATCCGTTCGCGGCGCTGGGCGCGCCAGGTGTCGCGCAGCAGCACATAGGGGTCGCGCGCCGTTGCGGCCTCGCTCTCATCCCCGCTCTCTTGCGCCATGCGCTCGAACGTATCCTCCAGCTGCAGGCGGATATCGCCGACGCGCAAGGCGCGCTCGGTCCAGCGCACCGTGTCGCCAGGCCAGTCATCATTCCAGTTCAGCGGAGAGGCGTAGCGGTCGGCGAACCGCCCGGATGCATCACGCACATTGGATGGCCCCAGCAAGGGCAGCATCACATACGGGCCTTCGCCCACGCCCCACACCGCAAGGGTTTCGCCGAAATCGGCCTCGTGACGCGGGACGCCTTCGCGGCCGGCCACATCGAACAATCCGCCCAGGCCCACCGTGGTGTTGGCGGCGAAGCGGAAGGCGGCGTCCGCCGCCGGGCCGGGTTCGCCCTGCAGGACGAGATTGGCGAACACCACCGGCTCGCGCAGGTTTCGCAGCAAATTGCCGATGCCCGCGCGCACAAAGCCCGGCGTGTAGTCGCCATAGGCGCGCGCGGCGGGCCCGACCACGGCGCGGTCAGCGGCCACGTTGAAGCCCAGCGTGGCGCGGTTGACCGGCTCGAACGGGTCATTGGCGTGACCGGGGGCGCTATCGGGCGTGCTGGCGCACCCGCTCAGGGCCAGGGCGGCAAGCGCGGTCAGCACGGCGGGCAGGGCGGGGCGCATGCCGGCTCCAGCGGCATAGGGTGAATGTGCTCAGACATGGAGCGCCGCGCACCTGCGTCAAGTTGGACGCCTGCATCACGGATGGGCGATTTTGTGCGCGGCGCGCCCGTTGAACCTGGCCGGATAATCGCATAAAGATATCTTTATATCGTCCGGCATGCGCCGGGGAGTCTGACCGGAGCCGATCATGACTGCTGGGGCCACACACAATAGCGGCGCGCCGCGGGTGTCTTTCGAGTTCTTCCCGCCGAAGACCGAGGACATGGAGGCGCGGCTGTGGGCGTCTATCGCGCGCCTGGCGCCGCTGAACCCGGCCTTTGTGTCGGTGACCTATGGCGCGGGCGGCTCCACGCGTGAGCGCACCCACCGCACGGTCAAGCGGATTGTTGACGAAACCGATCTGCAGCCGGCGGCGCACCTGACCTGCGTCAGTGCGACGAAAGCCGAGATTGATGACGTGATCCGCAGCTATCGCGATGCGGGCGTGCGCCATATCGTATCCCTGCGCGGCGACCCGCCCGAGGGCATTGGCGAGCGCTATACACCGTTTCCGGGCGGGTATGAGAATGCGGCGGACCTGAGCGCGGGCATCCGCGCCATTGGCGATTTTGAGATTTCCGTGGGCTGCTATCCGGAAAAACATCCTGAAAGCGCGAGCCTGCAGGCTGATATCGATCACCTCAAACGCAAGATCGACAATGGCGCGACCCGCGCGATCAGCCAGTTCTTCTTCGATGCGGATGTGTTCCTGCGCTATCTCGAAACCGTGCGCGCGGCGGGCATCACCATTCCTGTTGTGCCGGGCATCATGCTGCAGCCCAATTTCAAGGGCCTCAAGCGCATGGCCAAGCTGTGCGGCGCCTCCATACCCCAGCGTCTGGACACGGTGTTCGACGGCATGGACGAGGACGAAAAGACCCGCGAGCTGATCACCGCCCATATCGCGGCTGATCTGTGCCATGCGCTCAAAGCGGGCGGCGTCGATCAGTTCCATTTCTACACGCTCAACCGCGCCGAGCTGGCGCTGGCGACCTGCGCCCTTCTGGGCGTGAAACCCGAACCGGCAGAGGCGGCCTGAACTGATGACACGGCAAGATCGCATCAAGGCGCTCGAAGCGCTGGCGCAAGAACGCATCCTGGTGCTGGACGGGGCCATGGGCACCATGATCCAGCGCCTGAAGCTGACCGAAGAGGACTATCGCGGGGCGCGCTTCGCCGACTGGAAAACGGCGGTTCAGGGCAATAACGATCTGCTCAATCTGAGCCGGCCTGACGCCATCCGCGACATCCACGCC
>JBHYFR010000270.1:0-2247 GCA_051859425.1 Oceanicaulis sp.
CGCGGGCGCCGTGGTCTTGTCGGTCATCGGATCGGTGGAGCGGCGGCAATGGCCGTCGAAGAAGGCGCCGCTTTCAATCGCCAGCGTGGCGTGGATCACATCGCCCTCGACCCGGGCGGTGGAGGCCAGCTGCACCTGACGGGCGCGCACAGACCCCTGGACGCGGCCGCGGATCACCACGGTCTCGGCGACCACTTCGCCCTTCACATTGGCTTCCTCGCCAATGGTCAGCGAGCCGGCCTTCACATCGCCCTCAACCGTTCCGTCCAGCTGGACTTCGCCTTCGGACATGATCGAGCCGTGCACGACCAGGTCGGCGCTCAGGATGGAGGGGGCTTTGCTTTTCATGGAGGACGACCTCTTGGACGGAGCCGGCGGCTGGTAACCGGCGTCTGGGGCTGCTGGGGGAGTGTCTTTCTTAGTGAACATAGCGTCCCGCTCTGATGAAATCTTCGGGGTCCACGTGCGCGCCACGGAACCAAATTTCGTAATGCAGATGGGTCGCTGTAGAGCGGCCCGTCGATCCCATGCCCCCCAGACGCTGCCCGGTTTCGATATCGTCTCCACGGCGCACATCAATGGAATGGAGGTGTGCAAACCGGGTCCGGAACCCGAACCCGTGATCGACCTCCACGGTGCGACCATAGCCTGCCCGCCAGCCCGCGTAAACGACCCGGCCCGGCGCCGGCGACACGATCGGCGCCCCGCGATAGGCGGCAAAGTCCGTACCCGCGTGGAAAGCCGGGCGCCGCGTGAACGGATCGATCCGGTTGCCATAGGGCGATGTGCGCCGGTGCGGCCCCTCGATGGGCAGGGCCAGCGGCGTCGCTGTCAGCAACTGCTCGACATGTTCCGCCTCCACCAGGCGCGCGGTGATGCGCGCGATGCGGGCGTTGAACGGATCATTGAGGTCCAGGCCGCCGGAGAAGACCGGCGCCTGGTCAATCGGAATGAAGGGTCCGCCCGTGCCGCCTTCACCGTCCAGCGGGCCGGCGCTGACCGCCTGGTCCACTCGCATGCCGGTCAGGCGCAGCACGGCGCGCAGCTTTTCCAGCCGCTGCTCGGCGCTTTCCTCGACCAGCGCCAGGGCGGCTTCCTGATCGGCCAGCAGCGCGGCCACGCGCTGTTCAGCCGGGTCGGCGTCCGGATCAAGCGCCAGCGCTGTGGGGGCGGCGAGCGGCTCTCGCGGCGTCTCGTCGCCCGCCGTCGCGGCCATCAGGATGCGGCCATCGTCCAGGCTCGGGCTCGCGCGCTCGCGCGTGACAGACAGATCGTCGGCGAAATCGAGCAGGCGGCGCAGCGTGTTGGAGCGGTTCTGCAGCTCGCTGGCGGTGCGGTCAAAGGCGCTGGTGCGCGATTCCACATAGGCGATGGCGGCGGCCTCGGCGGCGCGCGCCTCGTCCAGCTGCTGCTGGTGGCGCTCGGCAAGAACGCGGATTTCATGCCCGGCGCGGCCCTCGGCGCGCGCGCTCAGCACCATGTTCACAGAGGTGATGGCCAGCCATACCGCCAGCAGGCACACCCCGGTGATGGCGGCCACTTGCATCTCGGTGGTGACGGCAAAATACCGCACCTGACCTTCGGTGCGGTGATAGATCTGCCGGTCGGGGAAGCGTTGCTTGATATGCTCCCACGGCCCGGCCAGAAGACGTTTCACCATCTGCTCGCCTCGCCTCGCCTTCGCATTTCCAGTAGGCGCTCTCCCACAGGCCAGCCGCATGAAGCACATTCATGTGACCTTTTTCAACACACCGCATGCAATGTGTGGGCCGGACGTTAAGATATTGTCGACCGTAACGCCAGCGCCCCGGCGGCAGGTTTCATGCTGTGTTCATGATTGGCGTGAAGGCGGGGGGGCTGGCCGGGCCGGGATGCGTCGGCGGACCCGCACGCGATGGCGTGCGGGGGCGAGGCAGGGATAGGGGATGAATTTTCGCTTCCTGGGAGATAAGCTGAGTGCTAACATCGTGTCATGATCAGTGAGCGCAAATCCGCACCACCCCCCAAGGGCAAAGCCGCCAAGGCTTCCGGGGCCTATATTATCTTGCGCGATGGGCGCAAGCTGGTGAAACCGAAAGCTGGCGGCAAACTCAGCAAAACCCAGATAAGGGCCGCCGTCCGTAAAGTTGTTTCGCAGCGCAAAGAGACGGCCTGATGCCGTGGCGGCCTCAAGGGCCAAATCCGTCTTTATAAATGGGGCTGTCCCAGATGTTCAGCTTCGTGAGTAGGGTTTGAGCCATTTTCGCA
>JBHYFR010000271.1:0-2228 GCA_051859425.1 Oceanicaulis sp.
TGACCCTGCCATTGCTGGCCACGGTCACGGCCCCGATAGGTCTGTGGACGCGGGGCGCCCTGGGGCTGGTTGCGCATCTGGGACCATCGGGCGCCGCGCTGGTCGGGACGTTGTGCGCTTTGCAGTTGCTGGCGCGGCGGAGCGCTTTGCTGGCGTTGCTGCGGCGGCGGCGGTGTGCTGCGCTGGCGCTGCTGCGGCGCGCTGTGGCTGCGCTGCTGTTGCGGCGCTGCGCGCTCGACACGCCGGTCGGAGCGGTTATTGGCGGCGGGCGCTTCACGCCGTGACTGACGCGGGGCGCTGCTATCCTGGCGCCGGCTCTGTTGCCGCTCGCCGCGTTGCCCGCGATTGCGCTCCTGCGCTGCTTCGGCGGCGGCATGGGCTGATATGTCAGCGGTGGAGACCGCCACAAGCTCGGGAGCTACGGCGAGGATCGCCGCCACTGCCGTTGCTGCGAGGAGTTTGCTCATCATCGCGCAGGGCCTTTCTGCTCTTACGCCGGACCGTATTCCGGCTCATTAATACACGTTAAGGATCGCCACCTGACCTGAACATGAACGCAATGGTCATGTTCTTTGTTCCCCGGCTTGACCGGGGCGTGAGACAGCGTCAGACACCGCGCCATGACCCGCAGACGCAAACCCGCTCCCGCACCCCGGCGCCTGACCCTGACGGCTGAAACCCTTGGCGCGCGCGGCGACGCGGTGCTGCCTGGCCCGGTCTATGCGCCTGGCCTTCTGCCCGGTGAAAGCGCCGAGCTGGAGGTGCGCGGCGAGCGCGGGCGGGTGGTGCGCCGGCTGACCGGTTCGCCTGACCGTGTAACGCCGTTCTGCCCGGTGGCCGACCGCTGCGGCGGCTGTTCGGTGCAGCATATGGAGGCGGGCGCCTATCGCGCCTGGAAGCGCAATCTGGTGGTGGAGGCGCTCAGCCGGGCGGGCGTGCGCGCCGAGGTGGGCGAGCTCGTGGACGCCCATGGCGAAGGGCGCCGGCGCGCGACCTTTCACGCCATGACGCTGGGCGGCCGGCTGGTGTTCGGCTTCATGGAGCGTGCGGGCGACCAGATTGTCGACCTTGCAGACTGCCCCGTCGCCCACCCGGCCATCCGCGCCGCGATCCCGGCCCTGCGCAAGCTGGCGAAGGCCGCCGCCCGCCCCAGACGCAAGCTGGAGATCGCCGTGGCGGCCAGCGATGCGGGCCTGGATGTGGCGCTGACGGGGGCGGACAAGCTGGACCTGGCCATGCGGGAAAGCGCCGCGGACAGCGCGGGGGATAATGGCTGGGCGCGGGTGACAATCAATGGCGATCCGGTGTTCAAAATCGCCGATCCGGGGTTCAAAATCGGCTCTGTGGAGTTGTCGCCCCCGCCTGGCGGGTTCATGCAGGCGACAGCGGCGGGTGAGGCGGTTCTGGCGGGCATCGTGACGCATGCGGCGCAGGGCGCCACGCGCGTCATCGACCTCTATGCCGGGTCGGGCGCCTTCGCGCTGCGCCTGGCGTCGCGCGCGCCGGTGCTGGCGGTGGAGGGCGACGCCGGGCCGCTGAACGCGCTCAACCACGCAGCCCGGCGCACGCCGGGGCTCAAACCGGTCGACGCCAAGGTGCGCGACCTGGCGCTGGAGCCCTTGAGCGTGAACGAGCTGAACGGCGCGGACCTGGTCGTCCTCGACCCGCCGCGCGCGGGCGCCAAGGCCCAGTGCGAGCGGTTGTCGGACTCAAGCGTGCCGGTGATCGTCTCCATCTCCTGCAACCCGGCCACCTTCGCCCGCGACGCGGCGATCCTCATCGAGGGCGGCTATCTGATGGGCCCCGTCACCCCCGTCGACCAGTTCGCCTGGACCGGCCATGTGGAAGTGGCGGCGGTGTTCAGGCGGCGTTGAATAAGTGAACAGATCGAAATCTACACAGGCGCCCAAGTGGATTTTTGTCGCCCCTTGCTTTCCAGGAAGCCCCTGCTCTGAGCCGGGGTTGTCCGGGATCCATCCCTTATGGCTTTCAACCGCCTCGACAGGCGGTTATGATCGATGGATGGGTGCCGGGTCGGCTCCGCCGCCCGGGAAAACGAGGTGTGTTGATCGGAAGAGATTGAATAATGGGCAATTTAATCCTGATCTCAGCGCTGTTATGCTGTTTCCAATCCGATGATTATTTTAGGGGCTGTCCCAGATGTCTGAGACATCTAGAGCATTTTCGCCTGGGTCTGACTCGGTTGGGGATTCCGCTTAGGCGCGAAG
>JBHYFR010000272.1:0-2203 GCA_051859425.1 Oceanicaulis sp.
GCGCCCATCACTGGCTGATCCTGCACGGGCGCTATGTGTGCAAGGCGCGCAAGCCCGAATGCTGGCGCTGCGCCGTGGCCGATGTCTGCCGCTTCAAGGACAAGACGCCCGCGCCGTGATCTTAAGGCGCGGGCGTCCTGAATGGCAGGCAGGCTGTACTTACTCCGCCGGCAGCTGGTTGGCCGCGTCCTGCTTCAGGCGCTTGTCGAACAGGCCCCACACGCCGTCATCGCCGTGCCAGGCGCCCTTGGTGGCGCCCTTGGAGTATTCGGTGGCGCGCGCCTCGAAGAAGTTGGCGTGCTCGACCCCGTTCAGGATCTCGCTCAGCCACGGGATCGGGTGCTCCTTGACGCCATAGATGGGCTTCAGTTTGAGCTGGCCCATGCGCCAGTCGGCGATGTAGCGGATGTATTTCTTGATGTCCTCGGGCGTCATGCCTTCCACCTGGCCGGCCTCGAAGGCCAGTTCGATGAACTTATCCTCCAGCGCCACCACGGTCTTGCAGCAATCGGCGATATCGTCCTTCACCGAAGCCGTCAGCGCGCCGGTTTCCTCGGCGAAGGTGTGGAACAGCTTCATCATGCCCTCGCAGTGCAGCGACTCGTCGCGCACCGACCAGGACACGATCTGGCCCATCCCCTTCATCTTGTTGAAGCGCGGGAAGTTCATCAGCATGGCGAAGCTGGCGAACAGCTGCAGGCCTTCGGTGAAGCCGCCGAACACCGCCATGGAGGTGAGGATGTCCTTGTCGGTCTCCACCCCGAACTTGCCCAGATAGTCGTGCTTGGCGGCCATTTCCTGGTACTCCATGAAGGCGGAGAATTCGGAATCGGGCATGCCGATGGTTTCCAGCAGCAGGGCGTAGGCGGCGATATGCACCGTCTCCATGTTGGAGAAGGAGGCCAGCATCATGCGCACTTCAACCGGCTTGAAGAGCGGCATGTAGTTTTCCATGTAGTTGGCGCCGACCTCCACATCCGACTGGGTGAAGAAGCGGAAAATCTGGGTCAGCAGATTGCGCTCCTTGTCGTCCAGGCGCGTCGCCCAGTCCTTGCAGTCCTCGCCCAGCGGCACTTCCTCGGGCAGCCAGTGGACCTGCTGCTGGATTTTCCAGAAGTCATAGGCCCACGGATAGCGGAAGGGCTTGTAGGAATGGCTCGAGGTGAGCAGACCCGGGCGGTCACTGGAAGCGGTCAGGAGGGTCATGGCGTCTCAGGCGTCCTTCATCGACGGAGGGTGACTCGCGCACCATAGCGCGAACACGATAGCAATATATTGTGGTGAAGGACCGCTTAACGTCCACCCCTTGTGTGCGCACTGCGGCGTTTTCCCACAGCCCGTCCACAAAAAAAACGGCCCCGCCCGCCGGGGAGGAGACGGGCGGGGCCGCCCCCTCTACCAGGCGCCGGTCCAGGTGAGGTCGATCCTGAACGTGCGTCCCGGCTCGGACACGCCGGCGAAGACGCGCTCGTAATCGCGGTCGAACACGTTCTCCACGCCCACATCCACGCGCACATTGCGGGCAAATCCGGGACGCCAGCCGGCGGACAGGTCGAGCACGGCGAAGCCGCCGCGATCCTCGGCCGGGCTGGCGCCCTGATCAAAGTCACCGGCGAAGCGCACGCGCCCGCCCGCGTCCAGCCCAGAGGCGTCGAAGCGGTAGCGCGCGCTCACCTGGCCGTTGACCGGCTGAAGCGCACCCAGCGGCGCGCCGGTGGCGCGGTCCTCGCCATCCACCTTTGAGACCGAGCCGGACAGGCTGAGCGGGCCGTTTGTGTAGGCGCCGGCGATCTCGAACCCGGTCAACTCGGCGTCGGCGACATTCTCCGAGAACGACGTCCCCGCCGAGCAGGGCTGGAAGAAAGGCGGCGCGAAGCAGGTGGGCGAGAACGCGAAATCGACGCCCAGATTGATCAGATCGTCCGCGCGGGTGCGGAACCAGGCGCCTTTCACCTCCAGCCGGTCATCGGCGCTGATCAGGCCCTGGCGGGTGAAGGCGGCGCCGATCTCGGTGGTGGTGCTGGTTTCCGGGCGCAAATTCGGGTTCGGGATGAAGGCGTTGGTGACAAACACCGGGGCGCCCAGAACAGGATGCGGCAGGGAGAAGTGCGTGCCCGAGAGGTACAGCTCGTTGAGCGAGGGCGCGCGGAAGCTTTCCGACCAGCTGGCGAACAGGCGGATGGACGGCGCGGGCGCCCAGCTG
>JBHYFR010000273.1:0-2176 GCA_051859425.1 Oceanicaulis sp.
CGGCGGGGCGCTCAGACCAGACCTATCGCGGTCTCGTCTCCGTCCACGCCAAGGCCGAAGGCGCGCGCAATTTCACCCAGTGCGACAGCCTGCTAATCGGCGACCAGTGCGGCGCCCACACCGTGCCCTATATCGAGGCCAAGACGCCACACGCCACGCTGGAGCACGAGGCCACGACGTCCAAACTCTCCGAAGACCAGCTCTTCTACGCCCGCCAGCGCGGCCTCGACGAGGAGACGGCGGTGGCCCTGCTGGTCAACGGCTTCTGCCGCGAGGTGCTCCAGGAACTGCCCATGGAATTCGCCGTGGAGGCCCAGGCGCTGCTGAAAGTCTCGCTGGAAGGGAGTGTGGGGTGATGGGGGAGTACACGTATGTCGCCATCGACTATGAACGGTATCAGGATACAGGTTTAGGGACATCTGATGTCTTTAGCTACCTTCAGCGACCAACGCCAATTACGGGCTCGCTAGGGAAAAATACCGACCCGAGGGATCGAACGCGGCAGGTCTTCTTTGAAAGGCAGTTAAAGCGCTTATCAGCACATCTTGAATCTAGATTCATTCCGATTCTTATCCACTGGAGAACCGGCGAGAAAAACCAGATGGATAAAGGCTGTATCGGTCACTCCTTCGTGGGTAGCGCATCATTCATCGAGAGCGTTGCTCGGAATAATCGGGATGAGATCACTTACGTAATTCTGCGAGAAAACCATGCTTGAGATCAAAAACCTCCATGCCCGCGTGAACCCGGAAGAGGGCGCTGATCTGGCGATCCTCAAGGGCGTCGACCTCACCGTTCCGGCCGGTGAGGTGCATGCCATCATGGGGCCGAACGGGTGCGGGAAATCGACCCTGTCCTATGTGCTGGCCGGCCATGAGGGCTATGAGACGACCGATGGCGCCATCCGCTTCGAGGGCGAGGATATCGGCGAGATGGCGCCCGAAGAGCGCGCCGCCAAAGGCCTGTTCCTGTCGTTTCAGTACCCGGTGGAAATCCCCGGCGTGCCGACGCTGACCTTCCTGAAAGAAGCCGCCAACGCCCAGCGCCGTGCGCGTGGCGAGGACGAGATCAAGGCGCCGGACTTCATCAAGATGGCGCGTGAAAACGCTGCAAAACTCGGTATTTCCAACGATATGCTCAAGCGGCCTGTGAATGTCGGATTTTCCGGCGGCGAGAAAAAGCGCATGGAGATTTTCCAGGCGCTGATGCTGGAGCCCAAATTCCTGATCCTGGACGAGACCGATTCCGGCCTCGATATCGACGCGCTCAAAGTGGTGGCCGAGGGCGTCAACGCCCTGCGCAGCCCGGAGCGCGGCATGCTGGTGATCACCCACTATCAGCGCCTGCTCGACTATCTCAAACCCGATGTGGTCCATGTGATGGCGGCAGGCCGCATCGTGGAGACGGGCGGGCCGGACCTGGCTGTCGCGCTGGAAGCCGAGGGCTATGAGAAATACGCCGGAGCGGCCGCCTGATGACGATCCCTGTGAAACTCTCCGCCTTTGAAGCGGCGCTGGCCCAACAGCTGCCCGAGGGGGCCTTGCGCGCCGAGCTGGAAGGCCGCGGCCTGCCGCACCGCCGGGTGGAGGACTGGAAATGGAGCGATCTGCGCACCGCGCTGGCGCGCCTGCCGGCTGACGCGGGCGAGCTCATACTGGATGCGTCGCGCGCGCCCGATGCGCGCCGGCCCCTGATGGATGCGCCCGACCCGATCATGGCGCGCCTGGCCGCCGCGCTGGGCGGTCAGGCGGAAGTATATGATCTGCACAATGGCGAGACGCTGACGCTGGACGCCTCGGTGGCGGCGGGCGCCGGGCACAGGGCCATCGTGGTGCGCGCGCGCGATGGCGTGAATGCGGTGGTGCGCGAGCGCTATTCGGCCCAGCCGGGCGCCGTGCTCAATCTCTATATCCACTACGCCATCTCGCCGCGCGCGCACCTGACGCGCATCATCGAGCAGGACGCCTCGCCCGACGCGGTGATCGTGGTCACCACCACGATGGATTTGTCCCAGCGCGCCCACGCCGCCCAGACCACGCTTGGCTTTGGAGCAAAGCTCGCCCGGTTGGAAACCGAAGTCAGCCATGGCGGGCAGGGCGCCACGCTGGAAATGAACGGCGCCTATCTGGTGGGCGAGGGACTGCATCTCGATCAGACAGGGATCGTGCGCCATACC
>JBHYFR010000274.1:0-2167 GCA_051859425.1 Oceanicaulis sp.
GTGATCGGCGAGGGCGAGCGCGACGAGGCGCCGATGCTCTATATCGGCGAGGAAGTCGGCACGGGGCAGGGGCCGGAGATCGACATCGCGCTGGACCCGCTGGAAGGCACTGACGTGACCGCCAAGGGCATGCGCGATGCACTGGCGATCCTCGCCCTGTCGCCGCGCGGCGGGCTGCTGTACGCGCCTGACACCTATATGGACAAGATCGCGATCGGGGCGGGCTATCCCGAGGGCGTGATCGATCTGGACGCCGAGCCGGCTGACAATATCCGCTCTCTGGCCCGCGCCAAGGGCGTGGACCCGTCGCAGATCACCGCCTGCGTGCTTGATCGCGAGCGTCATGAGGCCATCGTCGCCTCCATCCGCAAGGCGGGCGCGCGCATCACCTTCATCGGCGACGGCGATGTGGCCGGCGTCATGATGGCCGCCGATCCCGAGGTGGACGTGGACATCTATATCGGCCGCGGCGGCGCGCCTGAGGGCGTGCTGGCGGCGGCGGGGCTGCGCTGCGTCGGCGGTCAGATCCAGTGCCGTCTGCATTTTCGCAATGATGACGAGCGCGCCCGCGCCCGCCGCACCGGGATCGAGGATCTCGATCGCAAATACACGCTCATGGACATGGCCAGCGATGACTGCTTGCTGATCGCGTGCGGCGTCACCGACGGGCGCATGGTGCACGGCGTGCGCCAGGGCGCGGGCTGGGTGGAGACCCAGACCGTGGTCTATTCGTCCATCACGGGCGTACGGCGCAAGATTTCCACCCGCCGTCCGCTGGCGCGGTGAGCGGCGCGGCGCTGTTCGGCGTCACGCGCTCGCTGGGCGGGCGCGCCTGGGCGCTCAAGCCCGCTGATGACCGGGTGGCCGGAGAGATTGCGCGCCTGACCGGCGCCAATGACGCTCTGGCCCGCCTTTTGGCGGCGCGCGGCCTGACGGCGGACACCGCGCCGGGCTTTCTGGCCCCGCGCCTGCGTGACACCTTCCCCGACCCGTCCAGCTTCAAGGGCATGGATGACGCCGCGCGCCTGATCTGGGACGCGGTGGAAAAAGGCGTGCGTATCGCCCTGTTCGCCGATTACGACGTGGACGGCGCCACGTCCGCGGCCCAGCTTTCGCGCTGGCTGTCGGCGGTGAGCGAGCCGCCGCTGATCTATGTGCCCGACCGAATCGAAGAGGGCTATGGCCCCAGCACCGCCGCGTTCGAGACGCTCAAAAGTCAGGGCGCGGGCCTGGTGATCACGCTTGATTGCGGCGCGGCCGCTGTGGAGCCCCTGGCGGGAGCGCGCGCCATGGGCCTGCCCGTGGCGGTGATCGACCACCATTTGATGGACGGCGCGGCGCCCGATGCCGACGCGCTGGTCAATCCCAATCAGCCCGGCGATGCGTCCGGCTGCGGCCATCTGGCGGCGGCGGGCGTGGTGTTCGTGCTTCTGGCCGCGCTCAACCGTGAGGGACGCGCGCGCGGCGCCTTCGCCAGCCGGGCCGAGCCCGATCTGCTGGCCTTCGCCGATCTGGCCGCGCTGGGCACGATTTGCGATGTGGTGCCGCTGACCGGTTTCAACCGCGCCATCACCGCGCAAGGGCTCAAAGTGATGAGCGCCTGGTCGCGCCCGGGCCTGGCCGCGCTCGCCGACGTGGCGGGCGTGAGCGGACCGGCGGGCGTGTATCACGCCGGCTTCCTGATCGGGCCGCGAATCAATGCCGGAGGCCGGGTCGGCAAGTCTGACCTGGGCGCGCGCCTGCTGATCAGTGATGACGCGCAGGAAACCCGCACCATCGCCGCCGAGCTTGACCGTCTCAATGGCGAGCGGCGCGAGATCGAGGCCGGCGTGCTGGAGGCAGCGCTGGGCCAGATCGAGGCGGCGGGGACGAGTGAAACCGCGCCCATCCTGATCGCGGCGGGCGAGCACTGGCATCCCGGCGTCATCGGCATCGCCGCCGGGCGCATGAAAGACCGGTTCAACCGCCCCTCCATCGTCATCGGCATCGATCCTGAAACGGGTCTGGCCAAGGGCTCGGGCCGGTCCTGTCCCGGCGTCAATCTGGGCGGCGCCATTGCGCGCGCCCGCGACGCCGGGTTGCTGCTGGCGGGCGGCGGGCACGCCATGGCCGGCGGGCTGACCATGGCGGCGGACCGGATTGATGAGCTGCGCGCCTATCTGGAATC
>JBHYFR010000275.1:0-2159 GCA_051859425.1 Oceanicaulis sp.
CAGCGCATAGGCAGCTGATTACCGCCCGAAACGGTAGCCCAGCCGCACGCCGATCTCGTCGAGCGCCTGGTTGCGGCCCGAGGCCAGGATCTGGCCGTGGGAATAGTGTTCGTAGAACACGCCCACGCGCCACTGGTCGGTGAGGGCGTAGTCAGCGCCCACGCGCAGATGGAACAGGGTGCGCGAGCCCAGCGCGGCGCGGGTGGAGGCCAGGCGCAGCCGGTCGGGATCGTCGGGCGGCAGGTGGGCGAAGTCCTTCACCCCGTCATTATACGAGAGGCCCAAAGAGCCCTCGACCGAGAACCGCTCGGTCAGTCCGCCCTCCCAGGCCAGCCCCGCCGCGCCCAGATTGGTCAGTCCCGCCGTGTTGAACGAGCCCATCAGATAGGGCCGGGGCGAGAACGCCCAGCTGAGGAAGTCCGGGCTGTCAAACAGCGCCTCGACCACGATCTGCGAGCCGTCCTCGGTGCCGTTATAGACGTCGTGGGCGGCCCACCCCACCCGCAGCTCGCTGAGCTGGGCATGGGCGGGCGCGGCGATGGCGCAGGCGATCAGGGCGCTGGACGCAAGCAGGGCAAGGCGCATGATGATTCCCCCGGGAATGAAAAGCTGGCGCGAACTTACGGTGCTTGCCCCGCGGCGCCTAGCGGGTATTCGTGGGGGCCTGGCTCAGCCGTCCTTCAACCGCGCCGTCAGATAGCCCAGCACCTCGCGCGCGGCCTCCAATGTCGGCTGGCCGTCGGCGGCGATGAGGTCTTTGGTGAGGACGGCATGGGGGAAGGGATTGCCTTTGGGGTTCTTGGCGTCGTCGGGGAGTACGCGGGTGAGGGCGCGCTCTGGCCCGATGAGAGTTGTGAAGGCGGCGAAGCGCTGTGCCCGGCAGGCCGGATCGCCATCAAAGCGCAGCGCCATCACCGGCAGGTCCGCGCGCGCCTTGAGCCCCGCCGCTTCATCGCGCGACAGATGCAGGCCGGAGCGGTTGGTGAGCGGCACGGACGGTTCAGCGGCCACCGCCGCCTGAACGCTGGGGTCAATCGCCACCGACCAGGCGAAATTGCCGGACAGACACAGTCCCACCGCGCCCACGCCCGGCCCGCCGCATTCGGCATGGGCCTGGCGGGCGAGTGCGCGCAGCCAGTCCGACACCGGGCTGCCGCCATGTCTTGAGAACAGACGGATCTCTCTGGAGACGCAAACGCGCGCCATGCCCTTGACCATGCCGATCTCCGCTTGCACCCGATTGAGCGGTGCGCCGCTCCGCGCCAGATAGGCGGGCGCATAGACCCGGAACCCCGCCGCCTCGATCCAGTGCGCCAGGCGCCAGAACTCGCTCACGAACCCCGGCAGCTCGTGCATCAAAATCACGCCCGGCCCATGCCCGCTGGCGAGCACCGGATGGGCCATACCGGCGGCCTCGAATTCGAACATGTCCTCGAAGGGGGTGCGGTTGTCGGTATGGAGGATGTCGGCGAAGGGCTGGGGCATGGGGGCGTCCTTGGAAGGGCCGGGCGCCGGGATCATTCCCCGCCCGGCCCTTAAGGTAAAGCGCCTACTGAATCACCGCCTCCGCAGGCGGCCTGGCATTGCGGCTCACCGCGCGGCCATTGACGGTGAGGGCGCCGGCTTCGGACGAGACGGTGAGGGCGTCGCCGTCTTTGAGCGTGCCGTCCAGGATCAGCCGGGCCAGCGGATCCTGCAGCTCTTTCTGGATCACGCGCTTCAAAGGCCGCGCGCCATAGGCGGGGTCATAGCCCTTCTGGGCGAGCCAGGTCCGGGCCGCATCGTCCAGCGACAGCGTCATGCGCCGGTCGGCCAAGAGGGCTTCCAAGCGCTTGAGCTGGATGTCCACGATTGAACCCATGTGCTGTTCTTCCAGGCGCTTGAACAGGATGATCTCGTCGATCCGGTTCAGGAACTCCGGCCGGAAGGCGGCGCGCACGGCGCCCATCACGGCCTCGCGCGCGGCCTCCACATCCCCCGACAACAGGAATTCGGAACCCAGATTGGAGGTCATGATCAGGATGGTGTTGCGGAAATCCACCGTGCGGCCCTGGCCATCGGTCAGGCGGCCATCATCGAGCACCTGCAAGAGCACGTTGAACACGTCCGGGTGGGCCTTCTCCACCTCGTCGAACAGGATCACCTGATAGGGACGCCGG
>JBHYFR010000276.1:0-2157 GCA_051859425.1 Oceanicaulis sp.
CGTGCCGGCGTCGAGATGCGCCTGCAGGGCGGGGTCGAGCTGCTTCATCGCCGGATCTCCAGCAGGGGAATGGAAGTGATTGAGCCCAGCCGCTCGATATCAAGGGTGACATCCAGCGTGTCGGTGTCGAAGCGCACCGGCACGTCGAATTCGAAACCCGCAGTGATGGCGACGCCGCTGGGAGGCGCTGTGTCGAAACTCACCACGCCGGTCGTGGTATCCACCGACCAGCCGCTAGTCTGCTCAATCCCGCCCAGCGCAATGCGAACGGTTCCCGCGACCGGCTTGATGATCACCCGCGTCCAGGTCTGGCTGCCCGAGCTGTATCGCTTGACTAGCTGGAATGCCGTGGTGCTTCCGTCGCCCTCACCGATGACCTGATCCTGCTGCCCCGGTGCCTGCGACGGCAGACCGGACTTGTAATCCGCCCAGTCCTTGAAGCGAAAGCCATGCAGGCGGCCATTGCGGGCCTCGAAGAAGGCCACGACGGCGGCCAGATCGTCGGCGCGGCGGATGCCATAGGCCACATCGTAGCGGCGGCGCGAATTGGTCCAGCTGGCATTGCGCTCCTCGTCGCCCGAGGCGAGCTCGACGATCTGCGTGCGCCGCTCGGGCCCGCCGCGCGCGCCGCGGCCGATGTTGTCCGGAAACCGGACCTCGTGAAACGCCATCACATGCCTCGCCGCCCGAGATTGACCGCACGGGCGATATCTGCCGCCACTTGCGTGCGCGACTGGCGGAAGCTCTCGGCATCGCGCGCCATGATGGTGACATTGACGGTCATCCCGCCATCACCGCGTCCACCGTATCCCGCCGCCTCCCGTCGCGAGAGCACCCGCTCTCCACGCTGCAGCATCGCGGGCACCTCGTCCGGCCTCAGCCCGGCCCAGCCGCTGGAATGCATCCGGGGCGCCCCGGCGAAGGCCAGCGCGGGGACCATCCGACCGGGACCGGGCATGCCCACCGTGCCGCCCGCATGCAGGACCGGAGCGAAAATACCGCCCGCGCCACCGAGTACACCCGACAGCAGCCCTGCCAGCGGGCCGAGGATGAAGCGCCGCGCCGCCAGCCTTGCCAGATCGGCGATCATCGAGGTCACCAGATCGCGGAAATCGAGCTTCCCCTTGCGCACGAAGTCCGCGACGGCGTTCTCGGCCGCCCCGAACGCGCCCACCAGCGCCTGACCGATATCCGCACCGATATCGCGCGCCTTGTCGGCATACTCGGACAGGGCTGCGGTGACTGCTTGCCAGCCGGTCAGCGCAACAGTTGCGCCACTGGCCGTGTCCGAGCCAGCCTGCCGCCCCGCAGCGCCTGCGCGTCCCGCTGCTGCTTCGGCTTGATCGAGTGTGTCACTCATGCGCTGCGCACCAGCTTTTGCCGTATCCAGCGCATCTGCGCTTTCCTCGCCAGATCCGCGCACTGCTGCCAGAAGCGCAGCCATGGCCTCGCGTGCACCGTCAAAGGCGCTGGCGAGTGTTGCATCCGCCCGCGCGCGAAAACCCTCGGCTGACCGCTCTGCGTGCATGATGCCTGCGTCGAAACTCGTCACCCATGCTTGCACGCCCAGCGCATCGATCTGGAAGCCCGCGCCGATCACATCCGCGATCTGGTTGAACCCGGGCGCGATCCGGCTCAGGAAATCCGCCCATGTCTGGCCCAAAAACCGCATGAGCCGCAGCCAGAGCGCCTCGATATCCGCGCGCATGGCGCGAAACCGGTCGCCAAAGGCCGACATGGACGCTGCCATGCCTTCCCAGACTGCGCGGGCGACATTGCCCATGAGCTGCAGCGCGGCACCGAAGCCACCAGCGCCGGAAACAAGTCGGCCAAACTGATAGACCAGCTCGCCCGCTCCCACGATCAGCGCACCGATCCCGGTGCGGATCAATGCCCCGCGCAGAACCACCAGTGCTGTGGCGAGCCCGCGCACGGACAGCGCCGCAGCTGCCAGCTCCGCCACCCAGCGCCCGGCCATGAGAGCGGCGAATGTACCAGCGATGCTGACGAGCCGCCCGAGATTGTCAAAGAGGCCCCGGATCGCCATGCCGAGCGGGCCCGTGGTGCGCGCGACAGACGCCATCGCATTGGCCACAGCTTCCAGCGCTGGTGCAGCAGCCACAGGCTCGGTTGCTGGAGCGCGCCCAGTGGCTTGGG
>JBHYFR010000277.1:0-2112 GCA_051859425.1 Oceanicaulis sp.
ATGCCCCCGAAGCTGACCTCTTCGCCCACGCGGCCCCTGAGATCGGCGGCGGCGGCGGTGTTGAGATAGGTCTCGCGCACCTCCTTGTGGGCGACCAGATCGGCAAAGAAGGCCGAGCCGCACTCGGCGCGCAGCTGGACCTGTCCTGCGGCAAGCCCGCCAAGGCTGTCCTCCACGCTCTCGATCATGGCCTGGCAGCGCTTGCGCAGCGCGCCCGACGCCGGGCTGGCGTTATCGAGATCGAAGTCGACCTCCGCGGCCGGGGTGATGGCGAACTCGGTGTAGTAGTTGATGACCGTGGCGCCGTCCCTGGGATCCTTCACGAGGCCCTGGATGCCGTTGAACAGGTGAAACTCGAACGTGGCCTCTGCGTCATTGCGCAGCCGGCCCATCTTGCGCGCCACCTCGGCCTGGACCTGCTGGACCGCGCTCTCGGACCCGAAATCACGGATGGACTGGATCTCGGAGGCCCACAGCACGTCCTGCTTCTTGAACTGGCGGCACACGAAGGCGCGCATCTCGCGCCGTTCGGGGATCTGGCTCTCATAGGCCGAGCCGCGCTCGGAGAACGGGATGAGGGAGAGCGTGCCGTCGCGGCTCTCGATCATGACGGTGCGCGTGCGCACCCCGCGCGATCCGAACAGGCCCGAGCCTGACAGGAGAGCCGGCTTGAACGGGATGTTCTCGAGCGCGCGGGTGAGCTCGATGATGGAGAAGGCATCGCCTTCGAAGATGTCCATGGTGGCCATGGGTGTGTCCTTTCTCTATCGCGCTCAGCGCACGAGGATGCCGAGCGCGGTCAGCGCGGCGATGGCGGTGTTGGTCTGGCCTTCGGTGATGGCGTCGGGCCAGACGATCTCGTGGCGGTTCACGATGGCGGGGCCGCGCACCAGCACCACGCCGGGCGCGTCGCTGTCCGTGGCGTCGGCAGGACCCCACAGGATCGCGGCCGCGTTCTGGCTTCCGTTGGAGGCGGCGGGCGCCAGCACGGTGTACTTGCCGCCAGAGGTGATCCTGCCGAGCACCGTGCCCGGCTCGAGACGGCCTGCCCCAGAGGCGAGGGTCACGGTCTCGCGCGTGTAGTCACGCAAGACCTCCCAGATGAGAAAACCGCCAGCATGGCGCCCTTCGGTCAGCGTGGTCATGGTTCATCCTTTCTGTTTGAAGGTGGAGGCGAGGATCTCGCCCCAGGGCCGTGCGCTCGGTGACGGCCCGGGCTGGGGGTGATGGGCGGTGATCTCGGGCTCGGCCTCGGCGCGCGCGGCCAGAAGGCGGGCGCGCACAGCCTCGAGGCTGGCGTCCTCTTCCAGGAACCGGCCCGCCATGCGCGGCTTGCCAGCCAGTTGGCACAGCTCGATCACTGCGCGGGCATGGGCGACGGCCTGGGCGCGGATGGCGCTGACGTCCGGCGCGGGATCTGGATCGGGATCAGGCTCAGGGCCGCTGTCGATGTCTGCACGGTCGGCACTGGCGCCGGGAACCTCATCGTCCTGTGCGCCCTCATCGCCGACAGCGGCGCTCTGGCCTTCAGCCTCTGGCGCGGTCACCGCCTCGACCAGCTCTGGAGGCGCGTTGCGGAACTTCGCGATATCGAACCGCGCCGCCATGCGCACCGGATCGGCAAGGCGCGTGGCAAGACCTGCAGCCAGCGCATCGCTGGCGTCAAACCAGGTCTCGGCCGACATCAGCGCGGCGATCTCGTCTTCAGGCCGCCCGGTGCGGCCCGCATAGCCGCGCACCAGCGTCGTCTTGATCTTGTCGAGCGCCTCGGCCATGGCGCGCATGTCGCCCGCCGTGCCCGCCACGAGACCCGCCGGATCATGGATCATGAGAAAGGCGTTGCCGGGCATGACGATCTCGTCGCCCGCCATGGCCACATAGGAGGCCGCAGAGGCAGCGATGCCGTCGATCCAGACCGTCACGGCCCCGGTATGGCGGCGCAGGGCGTTGTGGATGGCGACCGCATCGAACACCGAGCCGCCGGGACTGTTGAGCCGCAGATCGATCGGCGCGCCTTCGGGCGCTGCGCCAAGCTCGGCCAGAAAGCCCTTGGCCGACACCCCGAAGGCGCCGATCTCGTCATAAATGGCGATCTGCACGCCGGTCGCCCGG
>JBHYFR010000278.1:0-2102 GCA_051859425.1 Oceanicaulis sp.
TGTCTCCGGCAAGGGGGGGTGGGGGGAGAGGCAGGATTAGCCGGCGTAGGCCGTGGCGATCAGCCCGGAGATATCCCGCTCGCTGGTGATGCCGGCGGCGCGCCCGGTCTCGGTGCGGCCGCGGAACACCACCAGCGTGCTCTGGGTGGTGGCGCCGAACTGGCGCACCGCGTCGCGCTGATTGTCGTAATCGACCTGGAACACCACCAGGCCGTCAAACGCGTCCGAGGCCTTGAGCGTGTCGATCACGCGGGTCTGGCGCTGGCAGGTGGGGCACCAGCTGGCGGTGACTTCCACCAGGATCGGCTGGTTCTGCGCCTGGGCGGCGGAGAAGGCTTCCGGGCTGAAGGGCTGGCTGGCCAGCGCCGAGGCGGCCAGGGCGATGGCGCCGAAGGCGCCGGTGACGAGGGTCTTCATGAACATGGCGGGTCTCCCGTTGGATTAAGCGGCCCGAACGGAGCATCCGCACCGGCTCGCAAAGGGGAGTTCGCGCCAACATCCGCCCCGGTTACAGGGCGGCTGCAGACAGGGGCGGGGGCGGGGCAGGCGCGGCTGGTCACCCGCCGCCGCATCGGCGCACTTGCTCGCCGGGGAGCCCGTCATCATTCGCGCGCCCGCCGGGGGTTGCCTATGGCCGCGCATAAGACAAGTCTGCCCCCTTGGCGTTGCAAAGGGGTGAAGGCATGGCGGGCGAGGAAAAGCTGGAGCGGCAGATCACGGCCCGGGGCATCTGGCTTCTGGCCGTGAACGGCATGATCGGGGCTGGCATTTTCGCCGTCCCGGCCGGCGCCTTCGCACTGGCGGGGACGTGGAGCCCGCTGGTTTATGTGGCTTGCGCCATCCTGCTGGGCCTCATCGTCGCCTGTTATGCCGAGCTGGCCAGCCGTTTTCGATCCACCGGCGGTCCCGTGGTCTACATGCGGACGGCGTTTGGAAAATTCGCCGGATTTGAAACGGGCCTGGCCGTTTACGCCACGCGCATTACCGGTTTCGCCGCCAATTTGAATCTGATGGTGGCAGCCATCGCCTTCTTCGTGCCGGCGCTCAGCGAGGGGCCTTTGCGCATCCTGGCCATTATCGCCATCATTGCCCTGCTGGCAGGTATTAACATGGCCGGCGCGCGGCCCGCCATGCGCGCCATGGGGCTTCTGACCATCCTCAAATTCCTGCCGCTACTGGCCATCGCGATGGTGGGCCTGTTCCACATCAACCCGTCTCTTTTCCCCGAGGACTCGCTGGGCTTCCCCGAAAGCGCGCAGTGGAGCGCCGCGATCCTTCTGGTCATCTATGCCTTCGTGGGCTGGGAATCCGCCGTCATCCCGGCAGGCGAGACCCGCGAGCCGGGCCGGGCCATGCCCCATGGCCTGCTCTGGGCGCTAGCCGTGGTGGCGCTGCTCTATGTGGTCATCCAGATCGTGTGCGTTGCGGTGGTGCCTGATCTGGCCAATTCAGAGCGCGCCCTGGTGGACGCTGGCGCCATCCTGTTGGGGCCGGCGGGCGCATTGCTGATCACGCTCGGCGTCATCGTCTCTGTCGGGGGCAATATTACCGGAACGGTAGTGACCACCCCGCGCTTGACCTATGCCCTCGCGCTGGAAAAGACGCTTCCCGGCTGGTTCGGCAAGGTGGATGAGCGCACCCATGTGCCGGTGAACTCCATCGCCTTCTTCGCGGTGCTGGCCGCTCTTCTGGCCATTGTCGGAGACTTCTTCGCGCTGGCGGCCATGAGCGCCTTTGTCCGCGTGATCATTTATGTGGGCTGCATTCTGGCCATGCCGCGGGTGAGGGCGATCCCGGCCGAGACACAAAACCCCATGCGCCTGCCACTGGGCTGGACGATACCGGTGCTGGCGGTGCTCGGCTCGCTGGTCTTGCTGAGCCAGGTGCCCCTGCGCTCCATGGCGATTACAGGCGCCTTCCTGTTTGCGGGCGCGGTGCTGTATCTGGCGATGCAGTGGTTGAACGCGCGACGGGGGTGAGGACCGATCAGACTTCCGGCGCGCGAGCGCCCTCGATGGTTTTGCCGTGACAATCCAGGGCCATTGAACTGGCGGAGACGATGGGATTCGAACCCACGATACCCTTTTGAGGTATACTCCCTT
>JBHYFR010000279.1:0-2099 GCA_051859425.1 Oceanicaulis sp.
GGCTACGAGGATGTCGACTATCCCTCAGCCGATCATCTGCGTGGTGCCTGTGCGGTGGCCGCCCGCATCCGCGCCAGCGACATCATGGAGCCCGGCATGAAGGGCCCCGAGATCGGCGAACGCCTTGCGCAGGCGCGCGCGGCGGCGATTCAGGACTGGCGCGAGGGTACGTCGAAGGGCTGAGTACGGGCGCCATGCCCCGATGCCACAATGCGGGGTCGCTGACCAGGAAACCTTGCCATGGAGCCGTCAAGCACCGGATCGGTGGTGCTGATCACCGGAGGTGCGCGTCGTATCGGCGCGCATATCGCCCGCACGCTGCATCAGGTCGGGTGGCGCGTGGTCGTGCACTGCCGCAGCAGCCGCGACGACGCTGACCAGCTGGTCGCGGAGCTGAATGCAGGCCGGCCGGACAGTGCCCGCGTGGTACAGGCGGACTTCAGCCAAGCGGGCGCCGCCGCACATGCCGTTGCGGAAGCGGCGCAGCAGTGGGGGCGGCTGGATGCGCTGGTCAACAACGCCTCGAGCTATGTCAAGACGCCCTTGCCCGAAGTGGATGCCGCCACCGTCGATGACCTGTTGGCGTCCAATCTCAAGGCACCGCTGGAAGCGATCCAGGCTTTCGCAGGGCAGCCGGGCGCGGCCGCTGTGGTCAACATCATCGATACGCTGGCGCGGCATGTGCGCGCAGGGTACGCGCCCTATTTCGCCGCCAAGAGCGGACTGTGGACGCTGACGGAAGCGCTTGCCCTTGAGTTGGCGCCCGCGGTGCGCGTGAACGGCGTTGCGCCTGGTCACATCCTGTGGGCAACCAACTCCGCGCTGGGGGAGGCCGAACGCAAGGCGGAAGCGGCGCGCATCCCACTTGGGCGCCTGGGCCAAGGCGAGGATATTGCGCGTGCCGTGCGCTTCCTGTTGTCGGTTGACGCCGACTACATCACCGGTGCGGTTCTGCCGGTGGACGGCGGGCTGCGCCTGGGCTGATTGCCGTTGCCCGCATCGACGACCCCGCCGCGCGCGCAAGCGCTGACGCTGCTGCTGTGCAGCACGCTGACGGTGATGGCGGCCGCAACCATCACGCCGTCGCTCGCCGGCATTGCGGCGCACTTCGCCGATACACCGCACGCCGGAATGCTGACGCGACTGGTGCTGACGCTGCCGGCGTTGTTCATCGTGCTCGCGGCGCCCTGGGCAGGGCGTGCCTGCGACCGTCGCGGGCGCAAACCGGTGTTGTTGACCGGTCTGGCGTTGTACGTCATTGCCGGTAGCGCCGGCGCATTGGCGCCTTCGCTTTCGCTGTTGTTGGTCAGCCGTGCCGTACTCGGGGTTGGGATTGCCTGTTTGATGACCGCGACCACCACCATGATTGCGGACAGTTCACACGGCAGTGCGCAAACCCGCCTGCTGGGGTTGCAAGGGGCATTCATGGCGGGGGGCGGAGTGGTCTTCGTCTTTGCCGGCGGGCTCGCCGCCGAAGTGCACTGGCGGGTTGCCTTTGGTGTCTATCTGCTCGCCTTTCTGCTGCTGCCTGCGATGCTGCGTTTGCCGGAAACGCGCAATGCGCGCTCGGTGGATGATCCTCCCGCCACGGGTTTTCCCCTCGTCCAGCGGCTGCGCCAGTTGGGTGTCATTTACGCTCTGGCCTTTGTCGGTATGGCGCTGTTCTACCTGATGCCGGTGTACATGCCCTTCCTGCTCAGTGAGCGCTTCGCACTCAGCGCTGGCTGGGTCGGCGCCTTTATCGCGCTCTGCAATGTGGCGGCCATGGTGTCCGGTACCCAGTTCGGCCGGATCCGCGCGCGCGTGCCCTCGCTCGGCATGGTGGCGATCACCGCCGGACTGCTGGCCGGTGGCTACGCCGTCGTCGCCATGTCGTACAGCATGGCCTGGGTCGTGCTGGGGCTTGTGGTCGCCGGCGCGGGTCTGGGCTTCATGGTGCCCAATCTCAATCACTGGGCCGTGCAGAATACCGACGCCGCCCAGCGTGGGCAGGCGCTGGGCGGTCTGACCACGGCCTTCTTCCTCGGCCAGTTCGCATCGCCGCTCCTGGCCCAGCCGGTGGCCAGCCAGTGGGGCAACGGCGGTCTCTACGCGGCGGC
>JBHYFR010000280.1:0-2094 GCA_051859425.1 Oceanicaulis sp.
CAGCGCCGCCACTATCAGGCCGGGGAAAATGCGCAGGACGCGGGACAGGACATAATTGGTCATGTCAGTCGAGCGCATCAGGCTCGCGGCAATCATGTACCCCGACAGGATGAAGAAGCCGTCGAGCGCAAATTGGACAGTATCGTCCAGCAACTCTTCCCAATAGCCGGTGATCGGCAAGCCCATGGGCAGCATGACCGCGTGTCCACAGAGCACCAGAAAAGCAAAACCGATACGGATCGCCGTGAAATTGTTGGAATGATCTTCAAGGCGGCCATGGCCGCCGGACGTCAGAGCACCGAACCATTTTGGGACACGCATCGAATCTCTCCCCCCTGCATTGAGAAGGGCGATGCAAGATTTCGCCCAGAGCAGACACAGCTGGGGGAGCTCCGGCTTGCGCCGCCCCGACAGCTGGCGAGACGGCCGGGCTTCGCAAGTCATTAAGGTTTTGCACGCATGGTGCCGCCAAGGCACGGGGAGACGACCATGACCAATCCTTGCATGAGCTGCAGCATCGACATGGATTGCTGCAAGAAATTCAACGGTGCGCTGGTATCGCAGGAGGAATTCGACCGCCTGTTCGCCAAGTTCGATGGCCGCTTCCGTATCGAAAAAAGCAACCGCTTCATCAAGCTCACCGATCTTAGCGGCGAAGGCTGCCCCTATTTCAAGCAGGGCACCGGCTGCACGGTCTATGAGGAGCGTCCGCTCGATTGCCGCCTCTTCCCGTTCTCGCTGGACCATATCCAGGGCGGCGAAGGCACCCCCATGCGCGCTTCCGCCCACCGGCGCGTCGGCTGCCCGCATTCGGAAGAGTTTCCGATTAACCGGGACGAGATTAACGAACTCACCGATGGCATGGCGCGCTCGGTAGGCCATAGCGGCGCCGAGGTGGAGCTGGAATACGGGCTGGGCTGGTGGAAATACGCAGCGCGGCGCGCTGTGCGCCGCCTGAAGGCGTTAACCGGCGCCTGATCGGCGCCCCCGCTCAATCGCGCTCAGTCGCGCCATCATCCGGTGCAGGCGGCAGGTCGGCCGGCTCCACCGGCTCGCCCGGCACGGCGTAAGCGCCCGAGAACCAGCGGCCCAGGTCCGCATCCGCGCAGCGGCGCGAGCAGAACGGGCGGTACTCCTTCACCACGGGCTGGCCGCAGATCGGGCAGCCGGTCTTGTGTCGGCGCGCGCTCATGAGGCATGCGCCGCAAACGCGCGCGGTCCCGCCCCGGCATCCAGCTCCAGCGCAAAACGCTCGCCCAGGCGCGCCTTCATCGCCTTGCGCCAGCCGATGGGATCGGCGTCCAGCCAGGCGTGCACCTCACCGCCTGCGCGCAGGGTGATCTGGCGCGCGCCGCGATTGGCCGCGCCCTCGCGTTCCAGCGCGCGCAGGGCGGCCAGGGCCGCCGTCTCCACCGTCTCCACGCCAAACCGCTCCCAGCATATCTCGTGCAGGCCGCGCCCGATACGCTGGCGGGCCAGTTCCACAATGGCGAAGCGCGAGGCCGGGGCGATGTCCACCTTGGCCGGATCGTTTTTGAAGGCGCCGCGAATGGCCTGGTCCAGCGCAGCCTGATCGGCGCGCTTTTTCAGCGGCAGGAAATCGATCGCCACCACGCCGCCAATACCGCGCAGTCGGATCTGGCGCGCCGCCTCGCGCGCCGCGCTCTTGTTAAGCTCTATGGCCAGCTTGCCCGCTCCGCCCGGCGTGGAACGCGCGCCCGCGTCCACGTCAATGGCGGTCAGCGCGGTGACCGGCTCGATCACCAGACGCCCGCCGCCGGGCAACGTCACCACGGGCTCCAGCGCCTCTTCAAACAGGGCGTCGAGATCAATCCCGGCTTCCTTCGGGGTGCGCACCGGCGCGTCGAACATCATGGACAGGCGCTCGGCCAGCGGCGGGGACGGGACCACCACCTGGGGCGCCTCGCCGGGCTCCACCTCGAACAGGGCGAGCGTGGGGCCCTTTTCCTGGAATGCCTCGCGCTGGATCTGCACGCCCAGCGCCGCGCCTTCGTGCAGCCCGTCCGGGCGGCCCGCCTTGCCGAACGGCAGGAAGGCTGCAGGCCCGCGCCCCAGCTCGCAAAACGCGCCGTT
>JBHYFR010000281.1:0-2067 GCA_051859425.1 Oceanicaulis sp.
CCGGCCCGGCGCCGCTGGCGCGCAAGGGCTGATGGCGCACCGGGAAGGCGCGGGCGAGATATTTGCCATGGGCGCCGCCATTATCGAGCGGGCTGAGCGGGCGGCCCTCATAGGCTTCCACCCCGCCGCGCGCGGTGACCCAGGCGGTGCGGGCGCGGGCAAGGCCCTGCTCCACATCGATGGCCACCGCCGGGTCGGTATAGGGGCCCGAACAGTCATAGACGCGCACCGGCGCCTCATTGGCGGTTGGGTGCAGGTCGATTTCCCGGTGGGGCACGGCCAGATGGGGCGCGGCCTCGGGTCGGGTATACACCCGGCGCGACCCGGCCAGCGGCCCGGTGGTGACGGTGGGGGTGGGAAATGCGGCCTGGCTGACGGGCTTGTTCATGGCGTCGGGCTTTCTGGTTAGGGTGTAAGGGAGGGCGGGGCGCTAGAGATCGGCGAGCCCCAGCGCCGCGCGGCGCTTTCGGGTGAGGTTGAGGGCGGCGAGCCGCCAGCTTTCTGTGAGGTGGGATTTGAGCTCGTCATCGCTGACGCTGGCGTCAGACATGCGCTGGATCCAGCTCATCCCGCGCGAGGCGAGATAGGGCGCCGGCCGGCAGCCGGGCGCCTCGCGCAGCACCTCGAACACGATGTCGGAGCATTTGAAGGTGACGGCCAGCGGCTCGCCCTCGTCCTGCCAGCCGGCGACGGCGAACACCTTGCCGGTCTGGCTTGTCCCCGCGCCCACCTTCCACACATGGGACGCGCCCCACTGGATCACACGGGACGTGGCGGGCAGGCTGGCGCAATGGGTGTTGTAGTCGTCTAGCGTCATCTGGCTCCATCCCGACGCCGGCATGACCCGGATCCGGTCCTGAGGGTGCTCTCTCAGCCCCGTGCTCATCACGGGACGCCCCTTGGAACGTTGAAGTGTCAACCTCGCACGCGCCGGGCGGGGCGCGCAAGGGCGGGCGGCGCTCAGCCTGCGTCAGGGTTTGCGGCGCGCGGCGCGATCAGCACGGCGGACAGGGCGCCTTCGGCAGCGGCGATATCGGCGAGATCGTACAGGGTCAGCGCCTCGTCGGCGTGCTGGACGTAGAGGTCCAGATTGCGGCCCTTGCGCTGCAGGACGTCCAGTGAGCCGGGCAATATCTGGACGCTATAGTCACGGGCGGCGTCCCGGATCAGGAGCCGGCGGGGCGTGAGCACGTAATGAAGCTCGGACCGGGCTCTGGCGCGGCGGTCCTTCAGCCCGTTGAAGGCGATCAGCGTCATGAAGGCCGCAAGGGCGATGGCGCCCGCGCCCGCCGCCAGCTGCAGGGGAAGATTACTGGCAAACAGCGCATAGAGACCCAGGCCCAGAGCGCCGAACGACAGGCCTGTCGCGGGGAGGATGTAATCAAGGATCAAAGCGAGCATGCCGGGCGGAACCCGCCGCGAGCCCGGCCCTTC
Source organism: Oceanicaulis sp. (assembly GCA_051859425.1). Classification (GTDB taxonomy): domain Bacteria; phylum Pseudomonadota; class Alphaproteobacteria; order Caulobacterales; family Maricaulaceae; genus Oceanicaulis. The sequence continues at coordinate 1,435 of JBHYFR010000281.1, forward strand.
GGGACGGTCCTGCCAGAGGATGGTTTCACCGTCTTCCAGCAAGCCTTCCAGCCTCACGGCGCGCGCCCCCGCGCCAGGGCGCTTTCCGCCATCGGATCGAGGCGCACCGGGTTGAGGCGAAGCACGCGTGCGGTGGGAATTGAGAGGAAGTGCGCGGCATACAGCCCCCGCACGCGCAGCCGCCATGGCGCATCGGCCTCGCCGGTATACTCGCAGGTGACAGCGTTGAACGGGAACGCTTCGGGCGCGCGGCGCGCAGTTCGGCAATCAGGTGATAATCCCCGCCTGCAGGCAGGCCGGTGACGCCATCGCCCGCCTCACCTTCCCAGCGCGGACCTTCCTCGCACGCCTCGCCGGGCGCGAAGGCGAGGTCGAGCCAGACGATCTCGCCTTCCTCAATCGTCTCCAGCGCCGCGCGTGTGGCGAGGGCTTCGCCATCATCCACAGCCGTGACGCGGCGCGGGGCGTCTGCGGCGGGCGGCTGCACCATCAGCATCAATGCCATCAGCCAGATCATGGCCCGCTCCCTTGCGGCTCCGGTCAGAGCGAGCGCTTGCGGGGCATGCGCCGCCGCCGCACCAGATCCATCCCGGCCAAGGCTATCAGGACCACACCGGCCCCGGTCCCGGCGAG
>JBHYFR010000282.1:0-1993 GCA_051859425.1 Oceanicaulis sp.
CGTGCACGGCTCCAGCGTGACATAGAGCGTCGCGCCTTTCGCATCGCTTCCTGCATGTTCGAGAGCGACGGCTTCGGCATGGGGTCGCCCGCCCGCCATGGTCCAGCCGCGGCCCGTAACCACGCCGTCCATGACGATAATCGCCCCGACACCGGGATTGGGGCTGGCGAGGGGGCGCGCGCGTTCCGCCAGGGCAGCGGCGGCGGCCATCCAGCGCGCGTCGTCAGCCAGCGGCATTGGCGCAGTATTCCTCCAGGGAGAGCGCCAGTTCCTCCGCCGTGGGGCCGGTGTCTTCCGGTTGCTCGGCGGCCTGCTCCTCTGCGATTTCCTCTTTCATCGAATCGACGTCGATGAAGGTCGCGCGGCCCAGCGCCTCGTACATCTCGCGGCGGGCCTGCTCATTTGCTGCGATGGCGGCCTGGATCTCGTTCTTCAGTTCCTGGTTGGCGCAGTTGGAGGCGATGATTTCGCCTTCGGTGCGCCCGTCCTCGAACGTGGAAATATACAAGACTTCGGGCGGCGCGATTTCCCCGCGCTGGCTATCGGGGATGAACAGCATGAACACGCAGAAGGTGGCGGCAATGGCCACGCCAAGGATCTGCCAGCGGTGCGGCGTGGGCTGTTTCCATTGATCGTGGAAATCGGTGACCGCGCGGCGCGGCGATACTCGGCGGAAGAAACCTTTCATGGCGCTAAGAATAGGGACACAGCGGGCTTTTCGCCAGCAATAGGTTCAACCGAATGCGGCGTAGAGCGAACGCCCGTCGCGCTTTAGCCAGCCGTCGGCTTCCGTCAGCCGGCCCTCGAACAGCCTTGCCAGCAGTGCGTGGAAGGCAGGCGAATGGTCGAAATGAACGAGGTGGGCGACCTCGTGCGCCACGACCGAGCGGCGCACGTGATCGGGTGCCATCACCAGACGCCAGTTGATGCGGATGCAGCGGCCCGTCCTGCGGTCGCCCGAGCACGATCCCCAGCGCCGCTGCGCGCGAGAGAGGCGCAGCGCGGGCTGCGGCAGGTCGGCGCGCTCGCAGTAAAAGGCGAGGTCATCGGCGCAAAGGCGCAGGGCCTCGGCTTCCAGCCAGCGACGCACGCGGCCTTCCAGCCCGTCCGCCGTACCGCCCACGCGCAACACTGCGCCATCGATCACCGGCTTGCGCCCGGCGCTCCTGTCCCAGGCGATGCGCAAGTGTTCCCCGCGGTAGGCAATGGCCTCGCCGTCACGCACGCAAACGCGGGCGGGGACCTTGGCCAGTTGCCGCTCTATCCACTCGGCGCGCGCCCTGGCGAATGCCAGCGCATCGCGCGTGCGGCCCCAGGTGGGCAGGGTAATGCGCACCTCGCTGCCGTCGGGGGATAGTCGCATTGTCAGGCGACGGGCGCGGGCATGGCGGCGGATAGCGATGGGAAGCGTACGGCCGCCCACTTCGATGGCGGGGTTCTGGTGATCGTCGCGCAGCCAGTCGATCACGTCCGCTCCTCCTCCCAGTCGACCACGTGGTGTTCCAGCGGTCCGGCCACGGTCTCGCTGATGCAGCGCCCGGCGACGCTGGCGCCTGCCTCCATCATCGCATCGCGGCTGCCGGTCAGCAGGTGGTGCCACTCCGGAAGCGGCTTGCCCTCGGCGCGGCGGACGTAGGCACAGGTCGGAGGCAGCCAGCGGATGGACTTGAGCAATCGCGGCGTCAGGCGCAGGCAATCGGGCACGAAGGCCTTACGGTGGCGATAGTCGCGGCACTGCGCGGTGCCGGTGTCGAGCAGTTTGCAGGCGACATTGGTATCGACGATCTCGCCGGTGTCTTCATCTTCCAGTTTGTGCAGGCAGCACTTGCCGCATCCGTCGCACAGGGCCTCCCACTCGGCGCGGCTCAGCTCCTCGAGCTCGAGCTCCCAGAAGCGGTCTCTCAACGCACCCATTTTTCCAGTTCCGCGGCCACGGCTTCGGCCGATTGCTCGACCGGGATCAGCGCCATCGGCTCTCCTTCGCGGTCCACCA
>JBHYFR010000283.1:0-1965 GCA_051859425.1 Oceanicaulis sp.
TTTGCTTTCGCGCTGAACCTGTCGGTCTGGCGGCGCAATCGCGCGGCGCAAGTCCCGCCGGGTTCGCACTGACACCGCTGACGGGTCCGGCGGCCGGGCGCTTTGACACGTACGGGCCGGTTTTTGACGCCGTAACCGCCCCGCACGACTCCGGAAAACGGGGATACGCGCGGGGTGGAGCGGGGGACAGGCCAGACGCCCCGGCGTACTTGCTGGGCGCCGCGCAGCGGGCTATCGACGTCCCATGACCCAACGCGATCAGATCACCACCCTGCTTCGGGAGGCCGACGCCCACAACCAGGCAGGGCGTCATGAGGCCATGCGCGCCAGCTATGAGGCAGCCGCAGCGCTCGGCTCCCCCACGGCGCGCAACAGCCTGGCGATCTGCCTGGCCGGCGGCGTGGGCGGACCTGTAGACCGGGCGGGCGCCCAGGCGCTGGCCCAGGCGCTCAACGACGAAGGCGACCCCGAGGGCCGCCGGATGCTGGCCGTGGCCATCGCGTCAGGCTGGCGCGATGCGCCCGATTTCAGCCAGGCGCTGGCGCTGCGCGAGCAGCACGCTCAGAAGGCAGACCCCCTGGCCCTGCTGGAGACCGCGCTCCTGCTGACGGCCGAATCCCCCGGCAACCCCCTGATTGAAAAGCGCCTTCGCGCTGCCGCCGGCGCCAATGTTCTGATCGCCCGCGCGGCGCTGGCGCGCTGGCTCATGGAGCATGAGCCCGGATCACCGGACATCGACGCCGAAATCGGCGCCCTGGAGCGCTCCAACGTCTATATCGCGCGCCATCTCAGAGCTGTGCAACAGGCCGGTGGCGGCCGGCGGCAGACCGGCCCGGGCGCCGAGACCGTCCTGGTCCCGCAAATCAACGCGCGCACGATCGCCGCGGCGATCCCGGCCGTCCTCGCAGACTATGCCTTCACCCGAAGCCTGATCCATTTGCGCCCGGCGCAGATCTTTCTGCCATCGGGCCGGGCGGCGGGCGCGCACCCGCATCGCCGCTCGCTCAGCGCCACGCTGCACCTGCCCCATCAGGACCTGGTGCTGCACTGGCTGGAGCGGCGCATGGCCCAGATGGCGGGGCTCGACTGGCGCCGCGGCGAGCGCGTCACCGCCATCGCCTACCGCCCGGGCGAGGAATACCTGCCCCATGTCGACTATTTCTCTCCATCCGACGGCGACGCCGCCGCTGACAATATGGGGCGCTACGGACAGCGGATTCGCACGGTGCTGGTCACCCTGCACGATGACTTCAAAGGCGGCGCAACCTGTTTCCCGCGCTTCGACGCACGCTGGCGCGGCGCTATCGGCGATGCGCTGGTCTTCGACAATGTGGCGCCCGACGGATCACCCCTGCCGCTGTCGCTGCACGCTGGCGAACCCGTCAGCGACGGGCTGAAGATGATCGCCAGCGTCTGGTATCGGGAAAAGCCCTTTCTGGACTGACCGGCGGGCGTGGTGACGGCGGGCGTTCGCGTCCTGGTGCTGCTGTTTGACATGCCCGTCAGGCCGGGGCGCGGCACCGGACCGGCGGTCCAGGCCATGGCATGGTCTCAGCCCCGTGTTGACGGGCTGCCGGGACAGCATGACCCAGCCAAAGCGCCGCGCGGAGCGCTGCTTCTGAGTCTGGTTTTCATGAGAGATTTGGGTGCGGGGGTAGGATTTGAACCTACGACCTTCAGGTTATGAGTCGTACGGAGCGGAACTCGAATACTTTCTCTATTCTTCGATATACCCCGCACATTCCGCTTCTTAGCGCCGATTTTCGTAAGATTAAATTTCGCATCACTTCGCGCCTTTTCGCGCCATTTCCTTCCCTCTTGCTTCCACAGTGCTTCCAGAATTTCGCCGTTTGATGGCGTGGAAGCAAGTTAAGCATCTGAATCCGAATGCCCGCGTGCGAAATGTTTATGTTTGGGGCTGTCCCAGATGTTCAGCTTCGTGAGTAGGGTTTGAGCCATTTTCGC
>JBHYFR010000284.1:0-1930 GCA_051859425.1 Oceanicaulis sp.
CGACACGTTGGCGTCGTCCAGCGGCGCGTCGACTTCGTCCAGCAAACAGAAGGGTGCTGGATTGAGTTCGAACAGCGCCAGCAGCAGGGCGACAGCCGTCATGGCCTTTTCGCCACCCGACAGCAGATGAATCGAGGTGTTGCGCTTTCCGGGTGGCCGCGCCATGACGCGCACACCGGCCTGTAGCAGATCCTCGTCGGTGAGTTCGAGCGCGGCTTCGCCACCGCCGAACAGGCGCGGGAAACGCGCGGCGAAGCGCGCGTTCACCTGATCGAAGGTCTCGCGGAAGCGTGAGCGCGTTTCGCGGTCGATTTTACGGATGGCTTCTTCCAGCGTTTCCAGCGCGTCGGAAATGTCCTTGTGCTGGGTCGCCAGTTCCTCGGCGCGCGCGCGGGTTTCGGTGAGTTCGTCGATGGCGGCGAGATTGATGGCACCCAGGCGCTCGATGCGGCGCTGCAGCTTTTCCAAGCGCTCCTGCCAAGCCGCGGTTTCCGCGCCCTCCTCCAGCGTTTCCGCTACCTGACTGCGGGTGACGCCGAATTCCTCGAAGCGCGCGGCCAGCGTCTGGCGCTGGGCGTCCAGGCTGCGGTAATTGAGCTGGGCTTCCTGCTGCGCGGCCTGAGCCTCGTCGGCGACGGCCTGCGCCTTTTGTTCTTCCTGGCGGGCGGTGGCCAGGGTCTGCTCGCAAGTCTCCTGCGCACGCCGCGCCTCGGCCAGGGCTTCGCGGGTCTGTTTCTGGCGGGCGTCGGTGGTGGCGAGCACGGTCTCGGCTTCCTTGACGGCCTGGTCCTGCTCGGGCTGTTGCTTGCGGGCCGCGAGGGTTTCGGCCAACTGGCCCGCACGGGTGGCGAATTCCTCGGCGCGCTTGGCGGCCGACGCGTTCTCGCTGCGGGCGGCCGCAAGCCGCGCCTGCAAATCGGACTCCGCGCGCTGGGCCTCGGACACGGTATTCCGCGCCTGGTCGCGCTGCTGGCGCGCCTCGCGTTCGGCCTGCGCCAGGGATTCACGCTCGCCGGCAAGCGTCTGGGCGCGGCTTTCGAGGTCAGCCAGGGTTGCGCGCAAGGATTCCACATCCGTACGGCGCTCGACGTGCTCCTTGCGCACTTCCTCACGCTGTTCGACCACGCGCTGGCGCTTGGCGGTCTGCTCGTCAAAGGCGCGCTGGGCCTTCTGCTCGGCGGACTGGGCGCGGGCATGCGCTTCGCGGGCACGCTCGGCTTCCTGTGCCGTGGCGCGCCGCGCGGCCACGGCTTCACTCTGGGCGCGGCTGGTAGCTTCGGCGGCGGCCTCGGCCGCCTGCAGACGCTCCGCCGCCTGGGCCAGTTCAGTGTCGAGTTGCTCCAGTCGGCGGCTGCGCGCGATGACACCGCCGCCGCTGCCACGCGGCGGTGTGCGCAGCCAACCACGCGCACGCCAGACGCCGTCCGGCGTAATGACGCTGTAGGCGGCATCGCTGTGCGCACTCAGCTGGCGCTCGGCCTCCGCGCTGTCCCGCGCGCAGCCGATACCGGCCAGCAACGCCTGGATGGCGGGCGGCGCGGTGACCTTCGCGCCCAGGCCATCGCCTTCGGCGCGCCGACCATCCGCCGCTGCGACCACGGCGGCGCCGGATTCGGGCGCCTCCCCCGCCTGCGCGGCGGCGGCGTCCAGGTTCGAAGCCATCGGCGCCTGCAGCAGTTGGCCGAGGACATGTTCGACAGCGCCCTCCCACCCTTCTTCGACCCGAAGTCGCTGACCGAGACGGGCGGCGTCGCCCAGCCCGAGCCCGTGGATCCAATCGTTGAGGCCACTGTCGTCTTCGCCCAGGGCGGCCGCCTGCAGCGTCTTCAGCGAGGCATGCTCGCTGGAGAGTTGGGCGTGCGCACTGCGCGCCTCGGCCAGCGTGGACTGCGCCTCGGTGCGGGCCGCTTCGCACTGCTCGGCCTTGTGT
>JBHYFR010000285.1:0-1918 GCA_051859425.1 Oceanicaulis sp.
CCCCGGCAACCACCCCCGTCCACCCATCGACGCACGCCCCCCCGGTGCGCGCCTCCGGCCGGATCTCCGCCAGGCGCGCATACATGTCCTCCGCCTGCTCGCGATTGAGGCCGCGGGGCTTGCGCGGGGCGCGGGTCTTTTTCGCCGGCGCCCTCATCCGTCCAGTTTGGGGATGTTGATCAGGCGCGGATGGCCGGTCTTCTTGTCGCGCACGATAATCACCCTGGACAGATCAACGCCCTCGGTGACCTTACCCATCTCGCGCAGGCGCTCGAACGCCGTCTCGCGCAGCGTGGCGTCGTCTGCATCGGGCGCCACCGGGATGGAGGCGCGGCGCTTGCCGCCTTCCTGCACCACCAGTTCCACGGTTTCGATGGCCGCGCTGATCACGCTGGCGTCGGCCTTGGGCCAGTCCGCCTTGAACACGCTGGGCGCGCCGCCCGCCTGCTCCCACAGCTCCTCGGCCATGAAGGGCGCGAAGGGCGCCAGCACCCGGATCACCGTGCGCAGCGTCTCGGGGGTGACCGGCTGACCCTCAGCGGCGTTCAGATATTTCATCAGCTCGGCGATGGCGGTGTTGAGGCGCAGGTTCTCCAGATCCTCGGTGACCGCAATCACCAGCTTGGCCGACGCCAGCGTCACCGCCTTGGGCTCTTCGCCCGCGGGCGCGGCCAGCGCGCCGGTGACATAGCGCCACATCCGGCGCAGGAATTTCAGCGCGGCGGCCACGGCGTCCGTGTCCCACTGGCGCATGGCTTCCACGGGCCCCATGAACATCATGTGGACGCGGAAGGCGTCGGCGCCGAAGCGCTCCACCACATGGTCGGGCGTGACCACATTGCGCAGCGATTTCGACATCTTGGCCCCGACACGCTCCACCGTTTCGCCAGTTGGTGCGTGTACGTATGACCCGTCTTCGCGCGCTTCGACTTCGTCCACGGGAAGGACGATGCCGCGGGCATTTTTGAAGGCGTGGCTGGTCAGAAGGCCCTGATTGACCAGTTTCTGGAACGGCTCTTTCGTGGCGGCCAGGCCCAGATCGAACAGCACTTTGTGCCAGAAGCGCGCATAGAGCAGGTGCAAGGTGGCGTGCTCGGCGCCGCCGACATACAGGTCCACCATGCCCCAGGCCCGCTCGATCTCAGGATCAACCATAGCCGCGTCGTTCTTCGGGTCCTTGAAGCGCAGATAATACCAGCATGAGCCGGCCCATTGCGGCATGGTGGAGGTCTCGCGCCGGCCCCTGAGGCCGGTCTCCGGGTCCGTCACTTCCAGCCAGTCGCCAGCGCGCGCCAGCGGGCTCTCGGCCTGTCCCGTGGGCTTGTAGCTTTCGATATGGGGCAGGGTGAGGGGCAGTTCGCTGACATCCAGCGTGGTGCGCGTGCCGTCCTCCCAGTGGACGATGGGGATGGGCTCGCCCCAATAGCGCTGGCGGGCGAAAATCCAGTCACGCAGATTATAGGTGGTCACGCGCCGACCCATGCCGCGCGCTTCCAGCAGGTCGGCGACCTGTTCGCGCGCCTCGCGCCAGCGCACCCCGGCCTGATAAAGCCCGCTATCATCAGGCGCAGCCAGCATCACCCCGTCCTCGGTCCAGCAGGCCTCGCCCGCCAGAACGTCCGCGCGGGCAGGGTTGTCCGCGCCCGGATCAATCACCGGCACGATGTCCAGGCCATAAGATTTGGCGAAGGCGAAATCGCGCTCGTCATGGGCGGGCACGCCCATCACCGCGCCCGTACCATAGTCGGGCAGCACATAATCAGCCACGAAGATGGGAACCTTGCGGCCCGTCACCGGATTGACGGCTTCGGCGCCGGTGAGCACGCCGGTCTTTTCCGCGTCCACGGTGCGGTCGAGATCGGATTTGCGCGCGGCGGCTTCCACATAGGCGCTCACCGCGGCGCGCATGTCCGGCGTG
>JBHYFR010000286.1:0-1856 GCA_051859425.1 Oceanicaulis sp.
CAGCCTCTGTCTCTTCAGCCGCGGGGACGGCGGCCGGCTCGGCGGCCGGGGCGGCCTCGGCGGCGGGCGCCTCGGCCTTCACCTCGTCCAGACCCAGCGCTTGCGGGCTCGGAGCCTCGCTGGCGCCCAGATCCATGCCGAAGGAGGCCTGGCTGTCGGAAATGCCGTCCAGCACCGCGTCGGCGACCAGATCGCAATACAGCGCGATGGCGCGCGCGGCGTCATCATTACCCGGGATCGGGAAATCGATGGCGTCGGGATCGGAGTTGGTGTCCACAACGGCCACCACCGGGATGCCCAGGCGCTTGGCTTCCTGGATCGCGATCGCCTCTTTATTGGTGTCGATCACGAACATCAGGTTCGGCGTGCCGCCCATCTGCTTGATGCCGCCCAGCGAACGCTCCAGCTTTTCGCGCTCGCGCGTCAGCATCAGCGTTTCTTTCTTGGTCAGGCCCTGGGGTCCGCCCTCGGCGTCCAGCAGGCCTTCCAGCTCGCGCAGGCGCGCGATGGAGTTGGAGATCGTCGCCCAGTTGGTCAGCGTGCCGCCCAGCCAGCGGTGATTCATATAGTACTGCGCGCAGCGCTGCGCGGCCTGAGCCACCGGCTCGGAGGCCTGGCGCTTGGTGCCGACGAACAGCACGCGTCCGCCGCCGGCGGCGACTTCGCGCACCTTGACCAGAGCCTGGTGCAACAGCGGCACGGTCTGGGACAGGTCGATGATGTGGATGCCCGAGCGTTCGCCGAAGATGTACGATTGCATCTTCGGGTTCCAGCGGTGGGTCTGGTGTCCAAAGTGGGCGCCGGCTTCAAGCAGCTGACGCATGGAGAATTCAGGAAGAGCCATTGTGATCGGTCCTTTTCCGGTTGGCCTCCGTGGGGCGGAGCCGAACCGGCCTGCCTGCCCTTAAGAATGGACAGACAAAAGCAACCGGACACGGCACCGGAGCGACGCACCCCATGGCGCGCCGAGCCCCACGTGCGGGATCGCGCGCGCTTATACGGGTCTCAGCGCAGCGCTGCAAGCGCGGTGAGCCGCACCAGGCTAGTCCTTGCGTACCACCCGCGCCTTGCCGCGCCCGATGGTCAGCGCCTTGATCACGCCGCGCAGGGTGCGCACTTCCTGCTGGCTCAAGCCGCCGCGCGCAAAGATATTGATCAGGTTCTGCATCATCAGCGGCGTCTTTTCCGGCGGATAGAAAAAGCCCGCCCGGTCCAGCTCGTCATGCAAATGGCGGTACAGCCCCTCCATCTCGGCCGCCGAGGCGCGATCATCCAGCATCTCGAAAGGGGCTGGCGCGCGATCGCCGGCCCGCCATTCATGAGCGATCACGCCGCAGGCCATGGCGAGATTGAGCGACGCGAAGCCCGGGTCCACCGGCAGGGTCAGGATCGCGTTGGCCCGCGTCACCGCCTCATTGGGCAGGCCGGACTTTTCAGCCCCGAACAGAACGCCCACACGCTCGCCTGCTTCTATGTGCGTGCGCGCGCGCGCCATCGCCTCGCGCCCGGTCAGTACCGGCTTGACCATGCCGCGCGGGCGCGCGGTGGTGGCGTAGAGCACCTGACAATCGGCCACGGCGTCGTCGAAGCTGTCGAACACCTGCGCCGCGTCCAGCACCGGCGAGCCCGCCGCCATGGTCTGCGCCGCCGGGCTGGGCCAGCCGTCACGCGGCGCCACCAGGCGCAGGTCGCGAATCGCGAAATTGCCCATCACCCGGGCGCAGGCGCCGATATTCTCGCCCAGCTGCGGGGCGACCAGGATGAAAACCGGCGCGGGCGCGCCTGCAGCGGCGCTGGCCATGTCAGAGGAAGGCTCGGCGGGGTTCATGGGCGCCCTTTCTATGGCTGCGCCGGGG
>JBHYFR010000287.1:0-1851 GCA_051859425.1 Oceanicaulis sp.
GCACCCGCGCCCAGCAGAGGCAGCACCTCGTCCAGCACCCGCGCACGTGCGTCACGATCAGCTCTTGCAGCCGCCAGCGCCGCAGGACGCAGGGCGTCAATCCCGGCCTCCAGCAGCACCAGCGGCGGCGGCGCCAGCGCGGCTTCCACCGCTTGGGCGTCGCTTTGCGTCTCCAGCACCAGCGCCGTCACCGGCGCGCGCGGCGGGCCGATGCGGATCAGGGCGGGCGCGGCGGCTCGCTCGGCCGTCACATCGCCCAGGGGCGAACCGGCAAGAGCGGGCGCGGCGCGGCGGGCGTCTTCGGGCGAGCTCGCCAGCACGATACGCGCCGCTTCCACGCCCAGAAGGGCGGCGAGGCGGGCTTTCAGCGCTGCATGAGCTTTTTGCGCCTGCGCACTGGTGTCATGGGACAAATCGATCTGATAGCTCATGACGCCTTCTCCCGCCTGACAGCCATGGCGAGGCGGTGTGCGTCGAGCCCCTCCAGCGCCGCCAGACGCTCCACCACCGGGCCAAGAGCCTTGGCGCCTTGGGCGTTCATCTCAAGGACGGTGGTGGTTTTCTGGAACATTTCCACGGTTACCCCGCCATAGGCCCGCGCCGCGCCCGCCGTGGGCAAAGCGTGATTGGGGCCGGCGGCGTAATCGCCCGCCGCTTCCGGCGTCCAGGGGCCGAGGAAGATGGAGCCGGCATGGCGCACTTGCTCAGCAAACCCGCGCGGGTCGGCGGTCTGCACGATCAGGTGCTCGCTGGCATAGGCGTTGACCGCCTCCAGCGCCTCGCCCTCATCGGCCACGATCAGGGCGCGGGAGTTCTTCAAAGCCGCGCGCGCCACATCGACCCGGGGCAAGCGGGTGAGCCAGTCTGTAATGGCCGCTTCCACCCGCGTCACGAAGTCCGCCGAATACGCCACCAGCACCACCTGGGCCATCACGTCATGCTCGGCCTGGCTCAAGAGATCGATGGCGGTCAGGGACGGATCAGCGCCGTCATCGGCCACCACCATTACCTCGCTGGGCCCGGCGGGCAGATCGGCCGCCGCCCCGCCCGGGCTCTGGGAGAGCAGCGCCTTGGCTGCGGCTACATAGGCGTTGCCGGGTCCGTAGATCCGGTCGGCCTTGGGCAGGCCCGCCGCGCCATAGCCCAGCGCCGCTACGCCATGGGCGCCGCCTATGGCGTAGACTTCATCCAGGCCCAGAAGGTGCGCAGCGGCCAGGATGGTGGGCTCAACGCCCTGCCCTTTGCGCGGCGGGGCGATCACCGCGATGCGTTTGACGCCCGCAATCTGCGCCGGGACCGCCAGCATGATGAGGGTGGAGACCAGAGGCGCGGTGCCGGCGGGCACATACAGCCCGGCCACATCAATCGGCCCGGCCCGCCGCTCGGCGCGCACTCCCGGCCAGGTCTCTACTGAAACCGCCCGATAGCCTTGCTCCGCATGGAAGGCGCGCACGGCCCCGGCGGCCGCCAGAATGGCGTTTCGGTCCTCTGCAGCGAGTTGCGAAGAGGCTGCCTCAAGCTCATCTTTTGAAACGCGAAACCCGCCTTCCGGCGCCCACTGGTCGAGGCGCAAGGCGTAATCGCGCACCGCTGCCTCGCCGCGTTCGCGCACATCGGCGAGGATGGCGCGGGCCACCTCCATGGCGTCAGACGCATCGGAGGGGCGCGCCATGACGGCGGCGTGGGCGTCGGCGTCCAGCTCATTCCATTGATATCGCGCCAGCATGTCAGGCCATCATCTTTTCAATCGGCATCACCAGGATGGAGCGCGCGCCGGCGGCTTTGAGCCGTTCCAGCGTGGTCCAGAACACCTCCTCGGTGCACACCGCATGCACCGCCACCACGTCATCG
>JBHYFR010000288.1:0-1839 GCA_051859425.1 Oceanicaulis sp.
CGCCCGGCCTCTCCACCCCACCCTGACCCTCCCCTCAAGGGGAGGGAATTCGGGCGTCGCTTGAAAGGAAAGGGCCGTAGATGAGGGCTCAAAGCACCTGTCGTTCTGGCCCGACTGATGAGGGAGCGCGCTCACCCCGCCGCCTCCAGACGCTCGGGCAGCTCAGCCGCCCAGGCGGTGATGTCGCCGGCGCCCAGGCAGACCACCAGATCGCCCGGCGTCAGGCGGGATTTGAGATCGGCGGCCAGCGTCTCGCGGGTCGTGGCCGACGCGTCGCGGTGGGAGTGGCGCTGCAGGCCGGCGACCAGGCTGTCCTGATCAGCGCCCTCAATGGGGGTTTCGCCAGCGGTATAGACCGGCGTCACCAGCACGCTGTCGGCGTCATTAAAGCAGGTGCAGAACTCTTCAAACAGGTCATGCAAGCGCGTGTAGCGATGGGGCTGGACCACGGCGACCACGCGGCCCTCGCCGGCGCGCTGGCGCGCGGCTTTCAGCACGGCGGCGATCTCCACAGGGTGGTGGCCGTAATCATCGATCACCGCCACGCCGCCCGCCTCGCCCACCAGGGTGAAGCGGCGCTTGACGCCCTTGAAGCCGGCCAGGCCCTTGCGCGCCTCGTCCTCCTGCCCGCCCAGCGCCTGCACGACGGCAAGGGCTGCGGCGGCGTTGAGCACGTTGTGCTCGCCCATCATGGGCAGGGCGAGCCCCGCCCACACGGCCGGCTCGGCGCCGCGCGCCTGGAAGCGCAGATCAAAGCGCGCGCCAGCGGCGTCGCCAGCATGATTGACGATGCGCACATCGGCCTGGGGCGAGAAGCCATAGGTGATGACGCGCCGGTCCTCGATGCGCGCAGCCAGCGCCTGCACTTCCGCGTGATCCACGCACAGAACAGCGAAACCGTAAAATGGCAGGTTCTCCACAAACTGGTGGAAGGCTTCGCGCAGGGCGTCGAAATCGCCGTAATGCTCCATGTGTTCGGGATCGATATTGGTGATGATCCCCACCGTGCCGCGCAGTTTGAGGAAGGAGCCGTCGCTCTCGTCGGCCTCAACCACCATCCACTCGCCTTCGCCCATCTTGGCGTTGGAGCCGTAGGCCGAAATGATGCCGCCATTGATCACGGTGGGATCAAACCCGGCGGCATCCATCAGGGCGGCCACCAGCGAGGTGGTGGTGGTCTTGCCATGGGTGCCGGCCACCGCCACGCACTGCTTCAAGCGCATCAGCTCGGCCAGCATTTCAGCGCGGCGCACCACCGGAATGCGCCGGGCGCGGGCCGCCACCAGCTCGGGATTGTCCCGGCGCACGGCGCTGGACACCACCAGCGCGCCGGCGCCCGCGACATTCGCACCGTCATGGCCGATATGGATGACCGCGCCCTTCTTGCGCAGGCGCAGCACATTGGCGCTTTCGGAAATATCGGACCCGGAGACCTGATAGCCCAGATTGAGCATCACCTCGGCGATGCCGCTCATGCCGATCCCGCCAATCCCGACGAAATGCACAGGCGAAGCCGCGGCGGCGAGGTCTCTGGGGGGCATGGATCGCTACTCCGCAGCGCGTTCGAAGAGATCGGCCAGCGCCTCATGCGCATCGGGACGGCCAGCAGCGCGGGCCGCCGCCGCGCGCGCAGCGAGAGCTTCGCCGTCCGCCAGCAGCGTTTCAAGGCGCTGTGACAGGCTTTGTGCGGTGAGATCAGCCTCGGCCATGGCGTCGGCGGCGCCCGCCGCCACCAGGCCCTGGGCGTTGGCGATCTGGTGATCGTCCATGGCGATGGCCAGCGGCACGAGGATCGAGGGCCGGCCGATGGCGGCGAGTTCCGACACTGAAGACGCGCCT
>JBHYFR010000289.1:0-1819 GCA_051859425.1 Oceanicaulis sp.
CCGGCGGGCGCGGCGTCAAGGGCCAGAAATCGCGTTCGGGCGTGGCCATCAAGGGTTTCGAAGGCGGCCAGATGCCGCTGCACCAGCGTCTTCCCAAGCGCGGCTTCACCAAGCCGAACCGGGCGCGCTATGCCGAAGTGACCCTGCGCCGCATCCAGACCGCCATTGATGCGGGCCGCCTCGATGCGAGCCAGCCTGTGGACGCGGCGGCTCTGAAAGCCGCCGGCGTGATCCGCCGCGCCAAGGACGGCGTGCGCCTGATCGGCGGCGGCGACCTGACGGCCAAGATCGCGCTGACCGTGGCCGGCGGCTCCGCCCCGGCGATCGCTGCGGTGGAGAAGGCGGGCGGGTCTGTGACCGTCACCGTCGTCAAGGCCAAAGCTGAAACCGAGTAAAGCCGATCCGCGCCGGTCCGGGTTCATCCGGGCCGGCGCGTCTCGCGCGAGGGAGTGATCGACCGCCATGGCGTCAGCCGCCGAACAACTCGCCGCGAACATGAATTTCGGGGCGTTCGCCCGGGCCAAGGAGCTGCAAAAGCGGCTCCTGTTCACGCTCGGCGTTCTGATCATCTACCGCATCGGCACCTATGTGCCGCTGCCTGGCGTGGACATGGTTCAGTTCACGATGCTGTTCCAGCAGCAAAGCCAGGGCGTCCTGGGCATGTTCAACATGTTCTCGGGCGGCGCCGTGGAGCGCATGGCGATCTTCGCGCTCAACGTGATGCCCTACATCTCCGCCTCGATCATCATGCAGCTGATGGCGGCCACCGTGCCGGCCCTCGAGCGCCTGAAGAAGGAAGGCGGCGAGCAGGGCCGCAAGCAGATCAACCAGTATTCACGCTATCTGACCGTGGTTCTGGCCGCCGCGCAGGGCTTCGCCATTGCGATCGCCATGCAGCAACCCGATGTGACCACGGGCAACACCATCGCCCAGAATCCCGGCGCCTTTTTCATCATCGTCACCGTCAGCACGCTGGTGGGCGGCACCATGTTGTTGTTGTGGCTGGGCGAGCAGATCACCGCGCGCGGCGTGGGCAATGGCGTGTCGCTGATCATCTTCGCCGGCATTATCGCGGAAATGCCGCGTGCGCTGTTCCAGACGCTGGAGCAGGGCCGTACCGGCGAGCTCAATGCCGGTCTTGTCGTCGCGCTGATCGCCATGCTGATCGCGGTGCTGGCCTTTGTGGTGTTCATCGAGCGCTCCCAGCGCCGCCTCCTGACCCAGTATCCCAAGCGCCAGGTGGGCAACCGCATGATGGGCGGGGAGTCGTCCTTCCTGCCGCTGAAGCTGAACACCGCCGGCGTGATCCCCGCGATCTTCGCCTCGTCCCTCTTGCTGCTGCCGGCCACGGCTGCGGGCTTCTCTGACCAGTCCGGTCCGGCGTGGCTGCGCGACATGGTGGCGCTGCTGGGTCCGGGTCAGCCGGCCTTCATCATCTTCTACGGCGCGATGATCGTGTTCTTCACCTTCTTCTACACGTCCATCACCTTCAATCCCGATGACGTGGCCGATAATCTGAAGAAATATGGCGGCTTCCTGCCGGGGATCCGTCCGGGCAAGCGCACGGCGGAATATCTCGATCATGTGCTGACCCGTCTGACGGTGATCGGCGCGGCCTATCTGGCGGCGGTGTGCCTGCTGCCTGAGATCCTGCGCGCCCAGAACCCGTCCATCCCCTTCTATATTGGCGGGACGGCGCTGCTGATCGTGGTGTCTGTGACGCTCGACACGGTCGGTCAAATCCAGTCCCACCTTCTGGCCCACCAGTATGAGGGGCTGATCAAGAAGACAAAGCTGCGGGGGCGCAAGCGATGAACAT
>JBHYFR010000290.1:0-1809 GCA_051859425.1 Oceanicaulis sp.
CCCCCCTCGCCGCTTCGCGGCACTCCCCCCGCAGGCGGGGGGAGAAAGAGAGCGCTGCGCAGTCAGGCGCCGCCCCCCCTAAACCCTTACCACACCATCGAGATAGCGCTTCGCCGTTCCGACAAGTGTCACGCGGCCATCGCCGCGTGCGGTCATTTCCAGGGCGCCGGGGCGGGGGCCGATCTGGCGGGCGGTGAGGGTTGGGCGGCCAAGGCGCCCGGCCCAGTAGGGCGCGAGCGTGGCGTGGGCCGAGCCGGTGACCGGGTCTTCGTCCACGCCGCTGGCCGGGGCGAAGAAGCGCGAGACCACGTCGGCGCTGGCGCCCGGCGCGGTGGCGATCACATTCATCCCGGCGGCTTTCAGCGCGCTGATGTCCGGGCGCAGGCCGGCGACGGTGGCTTCATCTGAATACACCAGCATCTGATAGCGCGCGCCGTGGACGCGTTCGATGTCGAAGGCGGCTTCGGGCGCACCGGCGCCCAGTGCGGCCACGGCCTCCGCCGCCGGGTCCGCGGGCGTATAGCCGATCACCGGCAGGTCCATGGCATAGCGGCCCGGCCCGGCGCGGGTGACGCTTAAAATGCCCGACCGTGTGTCGAACCGGGCCGTCCCTCCCGCCACCTGACCCTCTTCAAACAGCCAGACGGCGCTGGCCATCGTGGCGTGGCCGCACAAATCCACCTCCACGCCCGGCGTGAACCAGCGCAGGCGCCAGAGGTCCGCCTCGCCCGACGCTTCCAGAAACGCGGTTTCGGACAGATTGTTGGACGAGGCGATGCCCAGCCGGTCCGCATCGCTCAGAGGCGCGGTCAGCACCATCACGCCGGCCGGATTGCCAGTATGGGGCCGGTCGCCGTCGGGGAAGGCGTGCAGCTCGGCGTAGGGCAGGCCGGTCATGCGCCGCCCGGACCTGTGTCCACCCGGCCCGCATCGTCCGGAACCGGCGCGGTGACGAGAGCGGCGAGCCAGTCGGCGACTTCCTGCGGGCGGCGGTCGCGGGCGGTGCGCCACTCGGCGGCGCCGGCGCGGTTGACCACCTCACCGTCAGCCGTGACCACCACCACGGTGGGATAGCCGGTCAGGCCCTCGTCATAGCCAAAGCGCGCGATGGCCTCGGCATTAAGCTCGCCGGTGCGTTCGGCGTCGATCTTCACCACCTCGAAATGCGCACCCACGAACTCCGCCAGATCGGGAATGGTCAGCATGCCGCCGAAAATGCGGCAGTCGGGGCACCAGTCGCCGCCGAAAACCGCCAGCACGCGGGTGTCGCGGCTGGCGGCGCGCTCGAACGCGGCGTCCAGCGCGGTCATGGCCGGGGGCGCTGCGGCATAGGCGTTGTCCGGGATCTCGTAAGCGATCTCGTCGGGGATGGCGGGCGCGGTTATGGCGGTCTCTCCGGTGTCTCGGCTGCAGGCTGTCAGCATCAGGGCGAGGGCGGCAAATACAGGCAGGGCAAGTCGCATGACACGGTCTCCGCTGCAGCGCCGTCGGCGGCGCCTGCGCTGACCGAACTAGACGGCGCGGCGGAACAGACAACCCAAGCCGCCCTCACCGCCAATTTAGAAAACCTCAATCATCGCGCTACGTGAAGCGGGGGTGATCCCACTTGGACCAGCTTCGGGTGCGACGGCGCGGTCTGCTCTCCCTCCCCTGGAGGGGAGGGCAATCGCATTTGAGGCTGGCACTCTTACTCCCTCCCCTTGAGGGGAGGGTTGGGGTGGGGTGGAGAGGCCGGGCGCCAACGCTTGGCAGGTTGGCTCCCCCCCCCCCCCCCCCGCCCCCCCCCCCGGGGGGGGGGGGCCGGCCGCC
>JBHYFR010000291.1:0-1809 GCA_051859425.1 Oceanicaulis sp.
GGCGGGCCAAGGGGCTGGTCGAGCAACTGGCCCGGCAGGCCTATGCCGCCCGCGAGCAAATGGCCGTGCTCGGCTTCGGCAATGACGGTGTCACGCCGATCCTGCTGCGCCGCCGTGCGCCCAAGGCGCTGCGTGAGCGGCTCGACAATGCTGACGGCGGCGGCGGTACGCCGCTGCGCCAGGTCGTGGTGCAGGCGGCGCGGTTGATTCGCCAGTGGCGGCGGCAGGAGGCCGACCTGCGCATACGCACCTACCTGATCACCGACGGCCGCACCCGGCAATCCCTGGCCGGCCTGCCGGCGCTGGGCGATTGCCTGGTCGTCGATACCGAGCAGGCCGCCGTCAGGCGGGGGCGGGGCGAGACCATCGCCGAGCAGCTCGGCGCCCGCTATTGTCGCCTGCCGTTGCCGGCGGGCCGTTCACGGCCAGGAGGCCAGGCGTGATGAAGGAACCTATCGAGCGGGTGAGCGCTGCCTGTCCTGCGCTGTTCATCGCTGCACCGGCCTCGGGCCAGGGCAAGACCACGCTGGCCGCGGCGCTTGCCCGGCTGCTGCGCAATCGCGGCAAGGTGGTGCGGGTGTTCAAGACCGGGCCGGACTACCTCGACCCCCAGATCCTGGCCCAGGCCTCTGGCCGGCCGGTGGATCAGCTCGACCTGTGGATGGCGGGGGAGACCTACTGCCGCCAGCGCTTCTTCGAGGCGGCCTGCGAGGCGGATCTGATCCTGGTGGAGGGCGCCATGGGGCTGTTCGACGGCGAGCCCTCCAGCGCCGACCTGGCCGCCCTGTTCGGCCTGCCGCTGGTCATCGTCATGGACGTCAAGGGCATGGCCCAGACCGCCGCGGCGCTGGTGGCCGGCCTGGCGGGCTTTCGTGACGATATCCACATTGCCGGGCTGATCGCCAACGCCTGCGCCTCAGTGGCGCGGGACGGAGCGCTGACCCTGCCCGAACGTCACCTGGGACTGGTGCAGGCCGACGAGATCCGCGCCGAGCTGGAGCTGCGCTTCGAGGCCGGCGCCAGGGCGCTGGATGCCGAGGGGCTGGCGGAGGCGCTGCTGCAGCTGCCGCCGGTCACCTTCGAGGCGCCGCGTCAGGCCGCCGAGCCGCCCATGCCCTCGCTGCAGGGACGGGTCATCGGCGTGGCCCGGGACGCGGCCTTCAGCTTCATCTACCAGGCCAACCTGGATCTGCTGGAGCGCATGGGGGCGACCTTGCGCTTCTTCTCGCCCCTGGCCGACCGCCACCTGCCCCCCTGCGATGCGCTGTGGTTGCCCGGCGGCTACCCCGAGCTGCACGCCGCACGGCTGGCGGCGAACGTGTCGATGCGCGACGAGCTGCGCCGCTTCTTCGCCGCCGACAAGCCGATCCTCGCCGAGTGCGGCGGCCTGCTCTACTGCCTGGAGCGCCTGACCGATACCGGCGGCGAGACCCACACCATGCTGGGGCTGTTGCCGGGCCACGGCGCCATGCGCGGATGCCGCGGCTGCCAGGGCATGCAGACCGCCGAGCTGCCGGAAGGGCCGGTGCGAGGCCACGCGCATCACCGCTCGATGGCGGAAGGCACGCCGGCGCCCATCGCCTTCTGCCGGCGTCAGCGCCACCCCGCGCCGGGCGAGGCGATCTATCGCCAGCGCGGCCTCACGGCCAGCTACCTGCATCTGTTCTTTCCCGACAACCCCGGCGCCCTGGCCCGGCTGTTCACGGCGAGCGGGCAGCCGGCAAGCGCTTTAGAGACTCATTCCCTTACCCCCGAGGAGTCCCAAGGATGAACCTGAACAAGATTCCCGCCACGGTGGTGACCGGCTTC
>JBHYFR010000292.1:0-1785 GCA_051859425.1 Oceanicaulis sp.
CCCAATGCCGTGGAAATGGCCGCCGCGAACGACGATTACGCCGTGCTCGATCCCACGCGCCTTAATTTCGAATGGGCCACCAGCGGCGACCGCGCCCTGCTGCCCGAACGCATCTACGACGATGGCACCGCAACCTTCCTCGCCTGGCCAACCGGCACGCCGATGCCTGCCATATTGGTGAAAGATCACGAGGGTACCGAAGGCCCCGTCAACTTTGCCGTGCGCGGCGATACCATCGTGCTCGACATCGTGCCGGGCGAGATCATCCTGCGGTCCGGCGACAATGCCGCCATGCTGGTGAATGAAGGCCCGGTCGGCGCGGCGAATGCCGACGGCACCGTGCAGCAACAGGGCGCCTGACCGGCGTCACGGAGAATAGCGATATGAAACTTGCCATGCGCCTTCCCGAAAAGAGCCTGGGCCCTGCCAACGATGCAGACCCGCGCGACGGTGAAACCACCGAGGTCATCGACCTTGCCAGCCGCACATCATACCCCGCAGTGGCGAACCGCAAGGGCAACAAGGACGCGCTCGGCCTGCTGGCTGGTGTCGGCTTCGTAGCCCTGCTGGGTGCAGCGACGCTGTGGGGCCTGAACGCCGGACGCGGGGACGATGCCGCGCCCACGGCGGAAGCCGCGCAGCCCGCTCCGCCGCCGCCCGCGCCTGTAGACATGGCCGCCTCGCCCACCGATGGCCTGCCCAGCGCCAATGCAGGCGCCGTGCCGCAGGCCGACCCCGCGCCCGCGCCAGTGCTGGCCCGCGCGCCCGACGGCACCACGGCTGTCGGCCCTGCAACCAACCCCTATTCCTCGCCCACGCTGGTGTTCGACGGCGGCACCGCGCCGGCCTCCGCCGCGGCCAACGCCGCTGCTGCCGAAGCCGCTGCGGCGACGACGCCCGGTAACACCGTGGTCCCCGGCGGGGGCGCGGCGGGCGAATTTGCCGCCCGCATCGGCGGCGTCGGCGGCGGTCCGGCCGTGGCCATGCAGGACGTGAACCCCGCCACCACGGTGACGCAGGGCACGATGATCCCTGCAATCCTCGAAACCGCGATCAATACCGACGTGCCCGGCTTCGTGCGCGCCGTGGTGAGCCAGGACGTGCGCAGCTTCGACGGCAGCCGCGTACTGATCCCGCGTTCCAGCCGCCTCGTCGGCCAGTACCAGTCCGGTCTGCAGGCGGGCCAGCGCCGCGCCTATGTGATCTGGCAGCGCGTGATCCGTCCCGATGGCGTGACCGTTTCGATCCAGAGCCCGGCCACCAGCTTCGATGGCACGGCGGGCCTTCAGGGCGATGTGAACACGCACTTCTTCAGCCGCTTCGGCAGCGCCATGCTTCTATCGGTAATCGGCGGGCTGACGACCGTTGCCAGCGGCGGAGCCTCAGTGATCCTCGGCGGCGGCGAATCCGCTGCCAGCACCGCGTTGCAGCAGGATGGCCAGCGTCCGCCCACTGTGCGCGTGCGCATGGGTGAGCCGATCCGTGTCTACACCGCGCGCGATCTCGATTTCAGCCAGGCCCCGCAAGTTCGCTGAGGCCAGCAGTGACTGCGGAAATCCACCATCTCGGCGACAAGCCGGAGCGTGACGAAGAGGGCGCGCCTGTCGCGGCAGGGCCTCCTGCCGAAGCGCCGCAGGTTCCCAGCGGCTCCGTCTATCTCGACGCCTATCTCGCGCCGTTCAAGCATTGGCTGGAGCGGGACACGGTCACCGAAATCCTGGTCAACAAGCCGGGCGAGATGTGGGTGGAGGATGCAGCCCATCCTGGAATGCAGCGCGTGGAGCT
>JBHYFR010000293.1:0-1772 GCA_051859425.1 Oceanicaulis sp.
CTATCGTTTCTTCAGCACCGAGAAGCGCAAATTCATCGTCGCCGACACGCCCGGCCACGAGCAATACACCCGCAATATGGCCACCGGCGCCTCAACGGCTGATCTGGCCATCATTCTGGTGGATGCGCGCCGCGGCGTGCTGACCCAGACCCGCCGGCACACCTATATCGCCGACATGATGGGCATCCGTCACGCCGTGCTGGCGGTCAACAAGATGGATCTGGTCCGGTATTCGCGCGCGCGCTTCCACGAGATCGTATCGGACTATCTGCGCATCGCCGAGGAGCTGGGCTTCGACACCATCACGCCGATCCCCATCTCGGCGCATTATGGCGACAATATCTTCACCCGCTCTGACAACATGGCCTGGCATGACGGGCCGACCCTGATGGAGCAGCTCGAAGAGCTCGAAACCGACACGGCCGGGGCGCTGGACCACGCCTTCCGCATGCCGGTGCAATGGGTCAACCGGCCTGACGCCGATTTCAGGGGCTTTTCAGGCTCCATCGCCGGCGGGCGCGTGGCGCCGGGTGACGACATCGCCGTGGCCCAGAGCGGCAAGACGGCCAAGGTCGCCCGCATCGTCACCGCCGACGGCGATCTCGACAGCGCCGGCGCGGGCCAGGCGGTGACGCTGGTGCTGGACCGGGAGATCGACATTGCGCGCGGCGACATGCTGGCCAGCGTCAAGGACCGCCCGGACGTCTCCGGCCAGTTCGCCGCCGAGATACTCTGGATGGCCGAGGAGGAGATGATCCCCGGGCGCACCTATCTTCTCAAGGCCGGCGGCCAGGTCACCCCGGCGTCGGTGACCACGCTCAAACACAAGCTCAACGTCAACACGTTCGAGCGCGAACCCGGGGTCAGCCTGCAGCTCAATGAAATCGGGGTGTGCAATCTGTCCACGGCGCGCGCCATCGCCTTCGACCCTTACGCCGAGCTGCGCGAGACCGGGGCGTTCATCCTCATCGACCGCTTCACCCAGCAGACCGTGGCCGCAGGCATGATCGCCTTCTCCCTGCGCCGGGCGAGCAATGTGCATGCCCACGCCATGGACGTGACCAAGGCGCGCCGGTCCGAGCTGAAAGGTCAGAAACCGGCCGTGTTGTGGTTCACCGGCCTGTCGGGCGCGGGCAAGTCCACCATCGCCAACCTGGTGGAGCAGAAACTGGCGGCCATCGGCCGGCACACCTATTCGCTGGACGGCGACAATATCCGCCACGGGCTGAACCGGGATCTGGGCTTCACCGATGTGGACCGGGTGGAGAATATCCGCCGCATCGGCGAGGTCGCCCGCCTGTTCGTGGACGCCGGGGTGATCGTCACCTGCTCCTTCATCTCGCCCTTCCGCGCCGAGCGCATGACGGTGCGTGAGCTGATGGAGCCGGGCGAGTTCATCGAGGTGTTCGTGGATGCGCCGCTGGAGGTGTGCATCGCGCGCGACCCCAAGGGCCTCTACCGCAAGGCCAAGGCCGGCGAGATCAAGAATTTCACCGGGTTTGACAGCCCCTATGAAGCGCCCGAAACCCCTGAGCTGCATCTCAAGACCGCCGACATGACCGCCGAGGCCGCCGCCGAAGAGGTCATCGAACAGCTGATCAAGCGCGGGATGATCGGGTAGGGGGCCGCAAGCCCGGCGCCGGGCGCTAGTTCGCCTTCTTGGCCGGGACCGGCGCGAAGGGTTCGGGCAGGGGGGCGCAGGGCACGCCCTCTTCGGCCAGGCGTTCGCGCTCGGCCGGGCTGGTCTCGCCATAGATCAGGCGCTGAGGGCT
>JBHYFR010000294.1:0-1727 GCA_051859425.1 Oceanicaulis sp.
GTGCTGGCGCCCTTCGCCGCCGCGCTGGTGATCTACTGGGCGTGGAACAACACGCTCACCGTTATCCAGCAATACATCATCATGCGCCGCCAGGGCGTTCAGACCGAGCTGGACAAGGGCATCGCCCGCCTGCGCGCCCGCATGAAGGGCGAGCCGGCCCCGGACTTCTCCGAACCCCAGGAGACCGGCGCAACGCTGGAAGAAAAGGCTACCGCAGCGTCCAAGGCCGCGCTCAAGAGCACCGCGCCGGCTGACACCGCGCCGGTTGATGCTGAGGACGCCAGCGACGGCGATGAGGCGCCGGCCAGGAAGCCCGCAGCGCCCAAACCGGCCGGAACGCGCACGCGCTCCAATCCGGCGGCCAAGAAGAAGCGCTCCGGCCCCGCCCGGCGCAAACCCGGAGCCAAGCGCTGACCCGTCCTGACGCGCCAGACCAGAGCCCCGAAGAGGCCGAGCGCATCGAGGCGGCGCGCAAGCTGTTCGCGGGCAATTGCGACTTCATGCTGGGGGTGACGGCGCTGGAATTCCTGCCGCCGCCGCACACGCCCGAAGTGGCCTTCGCCGGGCGCTCGAATGTGGGCAAGTCCTCGCTGATCAACGCGCTGACAGGGCGCAAGGCGCTGGCGCGCGCCTCCAACGAGCCCGGACGCACGCGCGAGCTCAACTTCTTTGATCTGGCCGGCCGCCTGCGCATTGTCGACCTGCCCGGCTATGGCTTCGCGAAGGCGCCCAAAGACGTGGTGGAACGCTGGACCGCCCTGACGCAGGATTATCTGCGCGGCCGGGTGAACCTCAAACGCGTCCTCTTGCTCATCGACGCGCGTCACGGCATCAAGCCGGTGGATGAGGGCGTGATGAAAGCGTTCGACAAGGCGGCGGTCATCTATCAGGTGGTGCTCACCAAGGCGGACAAGCTGAAACCCGCCGAGGCCCAGGCGCGCCTGGCCGAGACGCTCAAACAGATCGAGCGCCGGCCGGCCGCCCATCCGCGCGTCGCCCTGACCTCCAGCGCCAGGCAGGACGGCATCCCCGAACTGCGCGCGGAGCTGGCCGATCTGGCCCTGGCGGCGCCGGCATGAGCGCGCGGGCGCTGCTGGCCGCTGTCTTGGGCGCCGCCGCCCTGACCGGACCGGCGCTGGCAGGCGAGGTCTGCAACGAGACCAGCTACATGGTGGACGTGGCCAAGGCCTGGCGCACCGCGACCGGGCTGACGGTGGAGGGCTGGACGCGCATCGCGCCGGGCGCCTGCGCGCGCCTGGGCCCGGGCGCCGACACCGACCAGTTCCTCTACGCCCGCTCCACCAGCGCCTATCCCGGCGGCGTGCGCGAATGGCGCGGCGCGCTGGACGTGTGTGTGGACGAGACCGACTTTTCCTTCGAGGGCGTCGCCAATTGCGCCGCCCTGGGCCTGCAGACCCGCCAGTTCCGCCGCCTGAACCAGGCCGAACGCAGCCGCGCCGTGCTGGTGGAGCTCGATGATTTCGGCGACCGCGCCGAGGAGGCCGGGCTGCAGCGCCTGTTGCAGGCCAATGGCTATGACATCCTCCTGATCGACGGCTTCGCCGGCCGGCGCACACGGCGTCAGGTCGCCGCCTACGAAGCCGAGGCCGGGCGCGAATTTGGCGCCGACCGCGCCGGACTGATCGAGGCGCTGCATGCGCGCGCGCTGGAGCGCAATGCGCGCAGCGGGCTCCGGGTCTGCAATGATGCGGAAAACCCGATGGCGG
>JBHYFR010000295.1:0-1695 GCA_051859425.1 Oceanicaulis sp.
GGGGGGGGCGGGGGGGGGGGGCCCCCCCCCCCCCCCCCCCCCCCCGCCGCCGCATCCTGTCACGACAACAGCCGCCGCCGCTGTAAACACGGCCGCCAGCAACGCCCGGCGCAAACCCCTGGAATTGGTCATCTCATCTCTCCCGGCGGCGCGGACGCCCCTTGAACCGCGCGCAGATCACCCCTTGTCCGCCAGTGAAGCTAGACCGCGCAAGCGCACGGCGCCAACTCAATTGTGCGCAGCTTAAGGACGTGTGGCCGGGTTATGACTGGCTGGCGGTTAACGCAAACCGCCCACGAACTGGTCAAACACGCCGAAACTGTCCTGGGGGCCGGGGCTGGCTTCGGGGTGGTGCTGGACGGCCATCACCGGCTTTGACGCCAGGCGGAACCCGCAATTGGAGCCATCAAACAGCGACACATGGGTCTCGATCGCGTCATCAGGCAGAGTGTCGCGGTCCACGGCGAAGCCATGGTTCATGGACACGATCTCCACCTGGCCGGTCTCCAGATTTTTCACAGGATGATTGGCGCCGTGATGGCCCTGGACCATTTTCAGCGTGCGCGCGCCCACCGCCAGGGCCAGCATCTGGTGTCCCAGGCAAATCCCCAGCACCGGGACGCCCGCCTCGATCACGCCGCGCAGCGTGTCCAGAGCATATGCGCCCGTGGCCGCCGGATCGCCCGGCCCGTTGGAGACCACCACGCCAGCCGGTTTCATCGCCAGCACGTCCGCCGCCGTGGCCGAGCCCGGCGCCACGCGCACCCGCGCGCCCGCACTGACCAGACGGCGCAGGATATTGGCCTTCACCCCGTAATCGAGCACCACCACCAGCGGGCCGTCTTGCGGTCCGGCGGTGAAGCCTGCGGGCCAGTCCCAGCCGCCTTCGGCCCAGTCGGCAGTGCCGGTGCTGGCCACCGCCCGGGCCAACTCGCGCCCCTCCATGGAGGGGGCGCCGGCGGCCAGGGCCTTCAGGGCGTCAATGTCAAACTGTCCGTCGCGGGCATGCTGCAGCGCGGCCATGGGCATGCCGGTTTCGCGGATGCGGCGCGTGATGGCGCGGGTGTCCACGCCGGTGATGGCGAGGCGAGCCATTCGTCAAAACCCTGCTCGGCGCGCCAGCTGGCCGGCGGCGTGATCGGCGCGCGCGCCACCATGCCCACAGCCGCCTTGCGGGCCGGCGCGCTGGCGGCTTCCTCGTCCTGGGCATTGGCGCCCACATTGCCCACATGAGGGAAGGTGAAGCAGACGATCTGGCCGGCATAGGACGGGTCAGCCAGAATTTCCTGCTGACCGGTCATGGCGGTGTTGAAGCACAGCTCGCCCACCACCGTGCCCGACGCGCCTGCGCCCTGACCGTAAAACACTGTTCCGTCGGCCAGAACCAGCGCCGCACTGGCGCCCGCCCGGGCTGTATCGGCAGGCCCCGACGAGGGCCGGTCTTGATTCTCGACCGCTGATGCCATAGGTCACCGCCTCCACGCCGCGCGCTGATGTTCCGCCAGGGGCGACTCCCCTGCGGCCAAACGCGCGGACCCTACGCGCGCGGCAAGCGCGGGTCAAGAATGTGGCGCGCGCACGAATACATTGAATTTCAAGGGCTTGGCTTGCATGTTCAGGCCGCCCTCACACCCGGGTGAAGCCATGTCGCTCAGAGAGCGGATTACGTCAGACCTGACCGACGCGATGCGCGCG
>JBHYFR010000296.1:0-1672 GCA_051859425.1 Oceanicaulis sp.
CCAATGCCGAATACGATGCCGCGGTGCTGCTGATGCAAATGGAGGACTGGGCCGGCGCGGCCCGGGTGCTGGAAGGCTTCCGCACCCGCTTCGCCGATCATGAGCTGGCGGCCGATGCCGACAAGCAGCTCGCCCTCGCCTACGAGCGCAGCGATCAGCCGGTCAAGGCCGCGGGCGCCTATGCGCGCATCGCCGGGCGTGCCACCGAAAGCGATGCCGTGCGCGAGGATGCTGGATGGAAAGCGGCCCAACTGTTTGACGACGGCAATGCCGCCGGCCGCGCCATCGATGCCTATGAGCAGTATTTCAGCCTGGGCTCCGCCAGCGCCGAGCGGCGTACGCAGTCGCTGCGTCGTCTGATCGATCTCACCGAAGGCCGCAACCCCGACAAGTACCGCCGCTGGCTGTCGCGTGCCGCTGGCGCCGACGCCGGCGGCACCGCGGCCGGCCAGCTGCTCGCCGCCGAGTCCAGCCTGGCCTTGGGTCGCATGGCCGCTGACGCGGCCGCTGCGGTGCAGCTGCGCCAGCCGCTGCGCGAACGCCTGCAGGAGCGGCGTCAACACGTGGAGGAAGCGGCTTCCCGCTTCGACCGCGCCGCAAGCTATGGATTCGAATCGGTGACACCGGCGGCCACGCACGCGCTGGCAAAGGTCTACCACGACTTCGCGCGCGCCCTGCTTGACTCGCAGCGCCCGGCGGGGCTCAGTGGCGTGGCTCTCGACGAGTACAATCTGTTGCTCGAGGATCAGGCCTATCCGCTCGAGGAGCAGGCCATCGATCTGTACGAGGCCAACCTGCGCCGCATTCCGCAGGGTGTCTGGAACGACGCCGTGCGCGCCTCCTGGCAGGCGTTGCAGGACCTGGTGCCCGCCCGTTATGAACGACGCACCATTCTGGAGGATCGCTATGAAGCGCTACGTTAGTGGACTGGTGCTGGTGATCGCGCTCACGGCTGCCGGCTGCAGCGTTGGGCCCAAACGCGCGGAGCCCTTATCGAAGGAGCCCACCGCGCCGGGCGACCGCGGCGCAGTCGTGGACGATGCCGCCGAGATGACGCCGGAAGCGCGCTTCGAGGAAAGCATGGCCTTCCTGCGCAATGGCCAGATCGACGCCGCTCAGCGTGTTTTCGAGCAGATGAGCCGCGACTTTCCCGCCCTCAGCGGCCCGCCCACCAATCTGGGCATCCTGCATGCCCGTGCCGAGCGCTGGGATGCCGCCCGCGCCGCACTGAGCGAGGCCGTCGCCCGCAATGCGGACAACAAGGTCGCGCTGAACTGGCTGGCGCATACCTACCGCGAGGACCGCCAGGCCGAGCGTGCGGAACGCTACTGGCTGCAGGCGCTGGATGTGGACCCGCGCTACACCGCCGCACACATCAACCTGGGCATGCTCTACGAAGAGGTCATGGCGGACCTGCCCGCCGCGGTGCGGCACTATCGCGCGGCCTACAACAGCAGCGACGAATCTGCGCTGCGCGTGCTGCCCTGGATCGCAAGACTAGAAGAACGCCTACAAAATGCAGCGACATCGTCGGCAGACGGCACGCCTCCCAGCGCCGATACTGCCGGCGCCAATACCGCGACCACGCCATAGGAGACGGAGTGATGAAGCGATGGCATCGCATCACAATGATTGCGCTGTGTGGCTTATGGGCCAGCACCGCCGTGGCGCA
>JBHYFR010000297.1:0-1655 GCA_051859425.1 Oceanicaulis sp.
ATGGCGACGATCACCACCCAGCCGCCGGCGTTCTTCGCATCATCATCGGGCGCCGCCCAGACGGCGTCGTCGTGGTCGCGCGCATCATGGGGATCGATGGTGATCAGGGGGATGTCGCGCAGATCGGTGCGCTGGCCCATTGTGGCCGGGCGGATCGCCTCGACCTCTTTGAGCTCTGCGTCGGAAAACCCCTCAGGCACGCCATGTTCTGCCATGGCGATGATGGAGCCAGCGCGCGGGCTGTCGGCGCTTCCGATCACCTCTTCGATAATGGCGGTCTTCAACCCGTGGCGGCGCTCGGATTCCACGCGCACGCTGACCAGATCGCCGTCACTGGCCTTGCGCGCCTCGCCGCGCGCCGGGATCAGCTCATGGCGTGCGCGCTTGTCCACCGGGACCAGGCGCGCCTCGCCCGGACCTGCCATGCGCAGCACGCACAAAATGCGTTCGGACGCCTGGCCCAGCACCCGGATGACCTCAGCGTCATAGCCGCCTTCCTCATCCGGTATGAGCTTGGCCAGCACCCTGTCGCCCACGCCGGCGGGCCGGGTCCGCCCCGACTTGCGTTCGGGCGCCAGACGGATCACCGGGCCGCGCAGCTCAGCCTTGACCGGCTGGCACAGAAACTCGCCGTCCACATCGCGGTCGAAGACTTCCAGCACGCTGACCGCTGGCAGTCCGCCCGCCAGATCATACGCCTTGGCTCCGGTCTTGCGGATGGCGCCCTCGGCTTCCAGCTCGCGCAGGGCGTCCTTGAGGCCGACCCTCTGATCCCCGGACAGTTTCAGCGCCCGGGCCAGCTCCCGTTTGGTGAAGCGGCCTTCGCCCAGACGGATCGCCTCGATCAGCCCCTTGCGGGTGAACCCGTGCGCTTCATAAGGGTCGCGGCTCAAGATGCATCCTTCTTGGGCGCAGCCTTTTTAGCGGGGGCTTTCTTCGGGGCGGACTTCTTCGCCGTGGCCCTTTTGGGCGCGGCCTTCTTGGCGGGCGCCTTCTTTCCGCTCCCGCCCTTGGCGGCCTTGGCGGCGATCAGTTCAACCGCCTGCTCCACTGTGACCGTCTGGGGGTCCATGCCGCGCGGCAGGGTGGCGTTGACCTTGCCGTGTTTGACATAGGGGCCGTAGCGCCCGCTCATGACCTGGATCGGGCCGCCCTCGGACGGGTGATCGCCCAGTTCTTTCAGCGGGGCCGCCGCCGCGCCGCCGCGCTGTCCGCGCCCCGCCTTCTTCTGGGCGATCAGGTCCACCGCCCGGTTTACGCCTACCTCGAACACCTCTTCCGCGTTGGGCAGATTGGCGTAGGTGGAGCCGTGGCGCACGAACGGGCCGTAGCGGCCAATGCCGGCCTCGATGGGCTCGCCGTCTTCGGGGTGCAGGCCGACCAAGCGCGGCAGATCGATCAGCTTGATCGCCTGCTCCAGGGTCAGGTCCGCCGGGCTCCAGCCCTTGGGCAGGGAGCCGCGCCGGGGCTTCTCCTCGCCCTCGATGGTCATTTCCAGATACGGTCCGAACCGCCCGTCTTTCAGATAGATGGTCGCACCGGTCTCCGGGTGCTCGCCCATGGCGCCGTCGCCCCCGGCGCCGGGGGGCGGCTCGTTGACGCCCAGCGGGCGGGTATAGCGGCAGTCAGGATAGTTGGAGCAGCCTACAAAGGCG
>JBHYFR010000298.1:0-1623 GCA_051859425.1 Oceanicaulis sp.
CGATGCCGTCGATGGCTGACAAAACGCCGCCCAGCACGTGATAGCGGCCCCTGAAGGCGCCCGCGCGCTCCAGCGCCCACAGATCGCTGACCGTTTCGACCACGCAGATCACGCCGGGTTCGCGGCGCGGATCGCGGCACACGGTGCACGGGTCGGCCACGTCCAGATTACCGCAGACCGAGCACGGCTTCACCTTCGACGCCGTCTCGGCCAGCGCCTCGGCCAGCGGCAGCATGACCGTGTCGCGCTTTTGCAGCATCTGCAGCGCCGCCCGCCGCGCCGACCGCGGCCCCAGCCCCGGCAGCTTGGCCAGCAGCTGGATCAGGCGCTCAATCTCAGGTCCGGCCGCCGCCATGGGCTTGCTCCGCGCTTTGATTCGCTGATGGAGAGTGTAGCGCGGGGCGGGCGAGGGTGCTCAGCTGGTTGCTTGATAAAAACATCCCCACCTGCGTTCTCCCGCCGGGAGCCCGGCCCGGCTGCGGTGGATTCTGGGTCCCGGCTTTCGCCGGGAAAACGCAGATTTGAGTGAAGGGGCCAATCGACAAACGCCCCCGACACCGCCCCCCTTCGCACACGCAGCATGCGCTTCGCACCGGCCCGCGCGGTTGCCAAACGCGCGCCTTACGGCTACCTCGCCCGCGCAAACGCCTTGCGGGGCAAGAAGAAACGTACGGACAATCCATGTCGAACGGACAGTCTCGCTTTCATGTGCCCACGCCTCCGTTTCGTCCGGGGGATGCGCCTGATTTCAGCTATCTCAGCCTGCCCAAGGCCGGAACGGCCAAGCGGCCTGATGCGCTGGCGTCCTGGCGCGAAACAAATGATCTCGCCACCGGGCTGGTGGGCGTGCTCGATCATAACCACCAGGCGGTGGGCGACTGGGACCCCAAGCTGAGCCCGGAGCTGTTGCGCGAGGGCCTGTCGCACATGGTGCTGACGCGCATCTATGACGAGCGCATGCTCAAGCTGCAGCGCCAGGGCAAGATGAGCTTCTACATGAAGTCCACCGGCGAGGAGGCCGTCGCGGTGGCCGGCGCCATGGCCCTGCGCCCCACCGACATGGTGTTCCCCAGCTATCGCCAGCAGGGCATGCTGTTCGCGCGCGGACGCAATATCGTGGACATGATGTGCCACTGCATCTCCAACAGCCGCGACAATCTCAAGGGCCGCCAGCTGCCGGTGCACTACACCTGGGCGGACGGGCATTTCTTCACCATCTCGGGCAATCTGGGCACGCAGTTTCCCCAGGCGGTGGGCTACGCCATGGCCTGCGCCTACAAGGGCGAGGACCGGGTGGCGGCCAGCTGGATCGGGGACGGCACCACGGCCGAGGGCGATTTCCACGGCGCGCTGACGCTGGCGTCCACCTATCGCGCGCCGGTGATCCTGAATGTGGTCAATAACCAGTGGGCCATTTCCAGCCACCAGAATATCGCGCTTGGCGATGCGCCGACCTTCGCCGCCAAGGGGCTGGGCTATGGCCTGGCGTCGCTGCGCGTGGACGGCAATGACTTCCTGGCGGTGTATGCGGCCACCCAGTGGGCCGCCGAGCGGGCGCGCAAGGGCGGCGGGGCGACGCTGATCGAGCTGTTCACCTATCGCGCCGACGCCCACTCCACGTCT
>JBHYFR010000299.1:0-1600 GCA_051859425.1 Oceanicaulis sp.
CGGGCCTTGTCGGAATAATCAGACAGGGCATCGGTCACCGCCTGCCAGCCAGTCACTGCAACAGTTGCGCCACTGGCTGTGTCGGATCCTGCCTGGCGTCCCGCAGCGCCAGCGCGCCCGGCTGAAGCTTCGGCCTGATCCAGCGCATCGGACATACGCTGTGCACCAGCTATGGCGGCATCGAGCGCGTCCTCGGTCTCGTCCCCCGAACCCTGCACCCCCGCCACGAGAGCGGCCACGGCCTCGCGCAGCCCGTCGAAGGCCGTGGCGCGGGTCTCCGCCGCGCGCTCGCGGAACCGCTCGGCGGCGACACCGGCATTGCTGGCGGCATGATCCAGCATCGAGGCCCAGGACTGCGCCCCGAACCAGTCGATCTGCAGATCCGAGCCGATGCGCTCGGAGACCGCGTTGAAGGTCGGGCCGATCTGGCCGAGGAAATCGGCCCATTTACCCGCAAGGAAGGCCATCATCCGCGTCCAGATGCCCTCGATATCGGCGCGCATGGCGCGGAAATCGTCGGCGAAGGAGCCGAGATAGCGCCCCATGCCGTCCCAGACCGCGCGCGCCACATCGCCCATCAGCTCGAGCGCAGTGCCGAACCCCCCGGCGCCGGAGACGAGCCGCCCGAACTGGTAGACAAGCTCGCCCGCACCGACGATCAGCGCGCCGATGCCGGTGCGGATCAGCGCCCCGCGCAGAACCACCAGCGCCGTGGCCAGCCCGCGCACGGACAGCGCGGCGGCGGCCAGCCCGGCCACCCAGCGCCCGGCCATGAAGGCGGCAAAGCTGGCGGCGATGCTGGCAAGACGGCCGAGGTTGTCGAAGAGCCCCCGGATCGCCTGACCGAGCGGGCCGGTCGTGCGGGCGACAGCGGCCATGGCATCGGCCACGGCCTCCAGCGCGGGTGCTGCGGCGACGGCCAGCTGGTTCGACAGCCCCCGCCAGATCAGGCCGAGCCGCGAGATGGCGTCATTGGTGCGTTCGATCTGCGCGGCGTCCTGATCCGAGACCACCACGCCGAAATCGCGCACGTCCTGCGTGGCCTGGCGCAGCGTATCGGTATCGATGCGCCCGAACACGAGCGCGGCGCGGTCGCCGAAGAGCTGCGAAGCGACGGCCGCACGCTCGGCCTCGGGCACGAACCGGCCCAGCGCCTCCTGAATGGTAGCGATGCGGGCATCAAGCGGCAGCGCCTGCAGGTCCTCGGCCGAGAGCCGCAGCCGGCGTAGTGCTTCGACAGCCGGGCCCGAGCCCGACGCGGCCTGGCTCAGCCGCCGCGTCAGCTGCACCGTCGCCTGCTCGACCTGGCCCATCGACACGCCGGCCATCTCGCCCGCGCGTTCGAGAACCTGGATGCTGGCCACCGTGGTGTCGAGCGAGGCGGCAAGCTTGGCCTGCGCATCCACCGTCTGCAGCCCGGAGCGCACCATGGCCACGCCCGCCGCAGTCGCAGCCGCCACCGCTGCAGCCGCTGCGACCCGCACGCGCCGCGCAAAGCCGGCAAGGCGCCGGTTCGCGGCCTCCATCTCCTGGCTGAGCCGCCCGAAGCCGCGCTTGCCTGCCTCGCCTACACCCTCAAGCTCCGAGCGAACTTGCCGCC
>JBHYFR010000300.1:0-1593 GCA_051859425.1 Oceanicaulis sp.
GACAGCCCTCCTCGTCATCCTCGCTTCCCCCGCGCTGGGCGCCGGGCTGACCGCGCTGCGCAGAGGCTTGCAGCGGCGCACGGACGCGTCCGCCTAACCCTCCACCGCCGGGAAGGTCAGCGCGATGCGCAGGCCCGGGCCCTGGCCGTCCTCGCCGCCCGGGCCGGGGCCGTCATCCAGGGTCAGGCGCGCGCCGTGCACTTCGGCGATGGCCTGGACCAGCGACAGGCCGAGGCCCACGCCCGGCAGGGAGCGTGATTTCTCCAGCCGCACAAACCGCTCCAGCACCCGGGCGCGGTGCTCCATGGGGATGCCCGGCCCGGTATCGGTGACCGAGATTTCCAGCGCGCCGGCCCCGGTGCGCCGCCCGCGCAGCACCACCGCGCCGCCTGCGGGCGTGTATTTGACGGCGTTGTCGAGGATGTTGGCCATGGACTGGGCGATCAGCTCGCGGTCGCCCAGAAGCGTGAGGCCCGGCGGGCAGTCGCAGGCGAACTCCAGCCCGGTCTCCTCGCACACCGGCTCGTAGAGCTCGGCC
This sequence comes from Oceanicaulis sp., assembly GCA_051859425.1. Classification (GTDB taxonomy): domain Bacteria; phylum Pseudomonadota; class Alphaproteobacteria; order Caulobacterales; family Maricaulaceae; genus Oceanicaulis. Next base: position 539 of record JBHYFR010000300.1, read on the forward strand.
ACGTCGCCGAGCAGGGCTGTGATCTCGAGGGCTTCAAAGGCGCGGCGGCGCTCGCCAGCCTGCAGCCGGGCGAGCGAGAGCACGGCGTTGAAGGTGCGCAACAGCTCGTCCACATCGCTGATGGCGCGCTGGAGGGCGGCCTCGCGCGCCTCGGCGTCATCGGAATCGATCAGCGCGCCTTCCAGACGCCCGCGCAGACGCGTCAGCGGCAGGCGCAGATCGTGAGCGATGGAATCGCCCGCCGTGCGCATGCGCTGCATGAGATGCTCCACCCGGTCGAGCATGGCGTTGAAGTTTTCCGATAGCTCGTCGAGATCGTCACCCGTGTGATTGCGCGGAGCGCGGGTCTCCAGCCGCCCCGCCTTGATGGCGCGCGCGGCGGCGTTGATGGCGTCCAGACGGCGCGAGAAGCGGCGGCTGACCACCGCGCCGGAGATGATCCCCAGCCCCAGCGCCAGGGCCGAGGCTGCCAACACGGCGTTGAGCGTGTTGGAGACAAAGCGCGCCTCCTCCTCCACATCCATGCCGACAAACAGGCGGTGGCCGCCGGCCAGCTCGGCGATCTGGCCGCGGGCATTGCGCCCGGCCCCGCCCTCGGCGCCATCCGCCGGGGCGCGGTCATAGACAAAGCGCACGCGGCCCTGCGCATCGGCGGGCGCGGCGGGCAGGCCGGATATATTGCCCGACAGGCGGCGCTGATCGGCGTCCAGGAAGAGATAGAGAAACTCCCCGCCGCCGACCGAGCGCTGGACGATATAGCGATTGGCGCCCGCCGCCCCGCCTGCGGCGTAGCGCGCCTCGATCTGGGCGATTTCCGCCGTGATCGCGGTGTCGGCCCGGTTCATGGAGGCGCCCACCGTGGCGGCATAGACCAGCGCCAGGATGACAAAGCTCGACAGGGCGAACAGCCCCGCCGACAACAGGGTCAGGCGGAACGCCGTGGTGCGCAGGAAGGGCGGCAGGCGCCAGATTTGTCCTGCAGGCTGGGTCACGCCGCCTCGCTGGTTGTTGTCAGGGCTGGAGACGATAGCCTGCGCCGCGCACGGTGTGCAGCA
>JBHYFR010000301.1:0-1584 GCA_051859425.1 Oceanicaulis sp.
GTGCTGAGTCGCTGCCCCCTCACGCCCCCGCCTCATCCAGAATGGCGATGGCGGCGCGTTCGCCGGATTCCATCGCTGCTTCCATGCCGGTGTGGAGGTCGCCTGTGTGTTCTCCCGCGAAGTGCAGCCGGCCTGCAGGCGCAAAGCGCGCATCGGCCCAGCGGTGGGCCTCACCCGGGCGCCAGTGCATATAGGCCCCGCCCGCCAGCGAATTGGACGCGGTCCAGCGCTGTACGTGGGCCAGACGCACCCGGCCTTCGCTGGCCGGGCGGATGGCGGCGAGCGTGTCGCGCGCCAGCGTTTCCAGCGCGGCGTCATCCAGATCATCAGCCGCCAGTGCGCCGCGCCCATCCACCCAGGCGAGCAACATGCCGGTCGGCGCCCCGTCCAGCCCGCGCTGGGCGAACAGACGGTTGAGGGGTGAATCTGTCCACATCTCAGGCGCCAGTCCGTCTTCCTCCCACCAGGGGGCCTGAGCTTCCAGATGCAGCTGCACGATGGGGGTGTACGCCATCTCCTCCACCGCCTCGCGGGTCAGCGGGTCCAGCGGCGCGTCCAGATCGAGATTGCGCAGCGCCGCGAACGGGATGGTGCAGACGGCGAAGTCAGCGCGCAGCCCCCCGCCCCCGGCCAGCCGCACGCGCACACCGGCCCCGTCGGCCTCAATCGCGCGCACCGTCTGGTTCAAGCGCACCTCCTGATCGAGGCGCGCGGCCATGGTCTCGGGCACGCGCTGGGCGCCGCCGATCACCTGCTGGGAGCCGCCCAGCGCGCGCTCCTGCTCGAAAATCGCCAGCGAGCGCCAGACATTGAGCATGGAATAGCTCGCCAGATCGCGGCCATTCAGGCTGGTGTCCATCAGCCGCAGCGCCTCGTCATTGGCGCCCTGGCTGACCAGCCATTCGGCCGCGGCGATGTCATGGGCCGCCGAGCCCGGATCGCGCCAGGCATAGATGTCCTCCAGCGGATTGGCGCGGGCGGCCAGGCCCATGAACAGGCGGCTGGGCGGGATGGCGCGCCAGGCTTCAGGCAGGCCGTTGTGAGGCGACTGCGCCCACACGTCAGCGCCGATGAGCGCGCCATTGACGCTGAGCACCTCGCCGAACCGGCTGGGCGGGAAGCCGGCGAAGTCCAGCCCCGCCTCTCCGGCCCGGGCGCGGAAGCGGGCATAGGTGGCGCCGACCTGCTGGCCGCCGGCTTCCGGCGCGCCGGGCAGATGGTCCAGCGTCATCAGCCGCCCGCCGATCCTGCGCGAGGCTTCCAGCACGATGACGCTCAGCCCCGCCTCTTCCAGCATCAGCGCTGCGTGGAGGCCGGAGAGCCCCGCGCCAATGACGATGACATCAGCGTCCTTGCGCCCCCGGTCCGCGCGCGGCCCGCACCCGCCGAGAGCGCACGCGCCCGTCCCCAAAAAACCCGCCAGGGCGCTGCGCCGAGTCAGTTTCATCGTTATGCTCCCCAAATCACCGACCGGCGGCGGCGCGCAGTGCGCCCCCTGACCACGGGGGCGCAATTAAAATTTATAACAGTTTTAGCCCGAGCGAAGCGCACCGGCAAAACGCGCCCCCCCCCCCGGATGGGCGC
>JBHYFR010000302.1:0-1297 GCA_051859425.1 Oceanicaulis sp.
CGGTCCGGCGCCACGCCCGATCCGTTCCAGAGCATGAAGGCGAGATTGTTCTGCGCGCGCGCTTCGCCCTGTTCGGCCGCGGCGCGGAACCAGTGTACGGCTTCGGACATGTCAGCGCCGGGCAGTTCGCCGCGCGCAATCATGCGGCCGAGATAGAATTGCGCTTGCGCCACCCCCGCCTCGGCGCGCGCGCGCATCACCGGTTCTGCAGAGACCGCCTCGCCGGCCTGATAGACGGCGATGGCCTCAGCCAGTTCCTGATCTTCCGGCGCCGCTATGCCCAGCGTCAGCGCCGCCGCCGTCATCACAATCCAGTTCATCGCCTGTCCTCACCGTGCCTGAACCTGACAGGCCAGATTAACCCTGCCGGAGAGGACTTTTCCAGTATTTACAGATCATGAGCCGGTCAGTGCGCCGCCAGCGGCCACAAACTCTTGAACAGGCGCGCACCGGCAGGCGGCTCTGCTTCGGGGTCGGCCAGCGCGGTCTCGACCGCCCGGTCCGCCGCGCCCAGGATAAGGTGCGCCAGCGCCGTATCGTCCACGTCCGCCCGCACAGAGCCGTCACGCTGACCATTGCGCAAGATGTGCGAGACTATGCGCAGCCGCTGGCCGCGCCAGTCCGGATCGCCGGCATCCCAGGTGCTGGGCGGCAGATGCAGCCACAGCGCCCGGGCGGCGTCACCGTGGGAGAGCGCGAACTCGCACAGGGCGTCCAGCACGCCCTGCAGGCGGGCTTTCACGCCGATGGCGGTGCGCGAGGCGGCGTCCATGGCCGCCACCAGCGCCTCCAGATCAGGCGCCAGCACGGCGGCGGGCAGGCCGTCCTTGCCGCCGAAATACTTATAGAGCGTGGCCAGGCTCAGCCCGGCGGCGGCTGCCGCCTCGCGCATGCCCAGACGCTCCAGCGGCCCCTGAGCCATCAGCGCGAGGATCGCGGTGCGCGCCTGCTCGCGCTCCTCTGCCTGAAGCGATCGTCCTTGCGCCCTCAGGGCCTTGTCCGCCGCCGCCATCATCTCAGCCCCCCGGCCCCGTGCGCGTGACAGGCGGCGGGATCCGGCCAGCCGGACCCCGCCGCGTCAGACTAGTCCGGCTTGCGGAAACGCAGCGTCATGCGGTCGGTTTCCCCGATCGCACGCGCTTCCTCGCTGTCGCTGCTGGGCATGCGCGTCCACACCCCGCCATCGGCGTCCGCCGGATCGTTGGGATTGGCGTTGACCTCGGACGCGTCCTCGAACACGAAGCCGCGCGTTGCAAACGCCGCGATCAGGTCGGCTTCGCGCATATATACGCGGCTG
>JBHYFR010000302.1:1307-1582 GCA_051859425.1 Oceanicaulis sp.
GGCGCGGTCATCGGCTTCGTCCGCAGGCGCGCGGTGCTGCACCACGCCCACGACGCCGCCCGGCGCCAGCAGGGTCCAGGCGTCATCCACCGCCATGTCCAGATTGCCGGTGCGCGCCATGTTGTGCAGGGCACGGATATAGAGCACCCGGTCGGCGGTGCCGGCCAGATCATCAGACACCGCGCCAAAGCGCGTCATGCCATCCACTTCGCCGCCCCAGGCCGAAGCCTGAACCGGGAAGCTCTCTTCCAGCCCGGCGGCGGCCGCGCGGCGCT
>JBHYFR010000303.1:0-1560 GCA_051859425.1 Oceanicaulis sp.
CGGGTCGGACATGGTGGAGACCAACACGTTTTCGGCCACCCAGATCGCCCAGGCTGATTACCACATGGAGGAGATCGCCGCCGAGATCGCCGCCGAGGGCGCGCGTCTGGCGCGTGAGGCCGCTGACGCCGCCGAGGCGGAGACGGGCCAGCCCAAGGCCGTTCTGGGCGCCATCGGGCCGACCAACCGCACCCTGTCGCTGTCGCCTGATGTGGAGGATCCGGGGTTTCGCGCCGTCACCTTCGATCAGGTGCGCGACACCTATGCTGAGCAGGCGAAAGCCATGGCGCCGTTCGTGGACTTCTTCCTGATCGAGACGATTTTCGATACCCTCAACGCCAAGGCCGCGATCAAGGCGCTGCTGGACCTGCGCGCCGAGGGCGGGGTGGACGCCGATATCCCGATCATGCTCTCAGGCACGATCACAGACGCGTCGGGCCGGACCCTGTCAGGCCAGACCACCGAAGCCTTTTACAACTCCGTGCGCCACGCCCGGCCCTGGGCCATCGGGCTCAATTGCGCGCTGGGCGCGGATCAGCTGCGCCCCTATGTGGCGGAGATGAGCCGCATCGCCGAGACGCGCGTGCTCGCCTATCCCAATGCCGGCCTGCCCAACGCGTTTGGCGAGTATGACGAGACGCCCGACGAGACCGCCGGCTTCATCGGCGACTGGGCGGGCTCGGGTCTGGTGAACATTGTCGGCGGTTGCTGCGGCACCACGCCGGAGCATATCGCGCGCATCGCCAAAGCAGCCTTTGACGGACGCCCGCGCGAGATCGCCAAACGCCCGAAAGCCATGCGCCTGTCTGGCCTTGAACCGTTTGAGCTGGCATGAGCATGACCGAAACCACCCCCTCCCGCGCCGTGTTCGTCAATGTGGGCGAGCGCACCAACGTCACCGGATCGGCGAAGTTCCGCAATCTGATCCGGGACGGCGATTACGCCGCTGCGCTGGATGTGGCCCGCCAGCAGGTGGAGAACGGCGCGCAGATCATTGACGTGAACATGGATGAAGGCCTGCTCGATTCAAAGCAGGCCATGGTCACCTTCCTCAATCTGATCGCCGCCGAGCCCGATATCGCGCGCGTGCCGATCATGATCGACAGCTCCAAATGGGAGGTGATCGAGGCGGGCCTGAAATGCGTGCAGGGCAAGGCCGTCGTCAATTCCATCAGCCTGAAAGAGGGCGAGGACCAGTTCCTGGAGCAGGCGCGCGCGTGTCTGGCCTATGGGGCCGCCGTGGTGGTGATGGCGTTCGACGAGAGCGGTCAGGCCGAGACGGCGCAGCACAAATTCGACATCTGCAAGCGCGCCTACGACCTCCTGGTGGACACGGTCGGGTTTGATCCCAACGATATTATTTTCGATCCGAACATTTTTGCCGTCGCCACCGGCATCGAGGAGCATAACGACTACGCCGTCGCCTTCATCGAGGCGACACGGCGCATTCGTGAAGAGCTGCCCGGCGCCCATGTGTCGGGCGGGGTGTCCAACATCTCGTTCAGCTTCCGCGGCAATGAGCCGGTGCGCCGGGCCATGCACTCGGTCTTCCTCTATCAC
>JBHYFR010000304.1:0-1558 GCA_051859425.1 Oceanicaulis sp.
GGAGCAGCTGATGAAGACGCGCCCATCGACACCGCAGGACAACGACAAGGACAGGACGCAGACGCGTGACGCAACACAGCAGGCCGCAATGCCCGGAAGCGAGGAACACAAGCAGCTCGTGGCCGAACTCGAGCTTCGCCTTGATGCTCTCGCGCGATCCATCGAGCAAAGAGCGCATTCTGGAGGAGGCGCGGACGGGCAAGAGGGATCCGGCGAAGGATCTCTATGACTGGGGTCAGTGGGCGGAGGAGGCGCAAACGCCCCCTGCCGGCGACTGGCGCATCTGGCTGTTTCTGGGCGGGCGCGGCGCGGGCAAGACGCGCGCAGGCGCCGAATGGGTGCGCGCCCAGGTCGCCGCCGGCGCACGGCGCATCGCACTGGTGGGCCCGGCTTATCAGGATGTGCGCGAGGTGATGCTGGGCGGGCCGTCGGGCCTGATGCAACTGGGCTATCCCCACGAACGCCCGGCCTATCAGTCGTCACGCCGCCGGGTGGTGTGGCCGGGCGGGGCGGTGGGCTACGCCTTCAGCGCCGAAGACCCGGACGGGCTTCGCGGACCGCAGTTTGATGCGGCCTGGGCCGATGAATTCGCCGCCTGGGCGCGCCCGCAAGAGACGCTGGACATGCTGCGCCTGGGCCTGCGGCTCGGCGCGCATCCGCGTCTGGTGATCACCACCACGCCGCGCGCCATACCGGCGCTGAAGGCCCTGATCGGGGCGCCGGGCGTCGTCCATACGCAGATGGCTACGGTGAAGAACCAGGCCAATCTGGCGCCGGGCTTTGTGGAGGCGATGCAGGCGCAATACGCCGGATCGCATCTGGCCCGGCAGGAGCTGGATGGCGAGCTGGTGGAGGATCCCGAAGGCGCGCTGTGGACGCGGGTGCTGATCGAACAGGCGCTGCGCCTGGAAGCGCCCGAGCCAGAGCGCATCGTGGTGGCGGTGGACCCGCCTGCGGGCGACGGATCGGGCGATGCCTGCGGGATCATCGTGGCAGGCGCAGCCGGAACGGGCCGAACGGCCCGGGCGGTGGTGCTGGCGGACCTGTCGCTCAAGGCCGGGCCGGAAGCCTGGGCCGCACAGGTGGCGCGCGCCTTCGAGGCCCATGACGCCGACAGTGTGGTGGCCGAAGCCAATCAGGGCGGCGACATGGTGCGCGCCGTGCTGCAGGCCGCCGCCCGCGACCTGCCCGTGCGCCTGGTGCGCGCCAGCCGCGGCAAGCGCGCCCGCGCCGAACCGGCCGCCGCGCTCTACGCCGCGGGCCGCGTCGCCCATGCCGGACGCTTCGCGGCGCTGGAAGACCAGATGTGCGCTTTCGGCGCCCCCGGCCTGCGCGCCAGCCCAGACCGCGTCGACGCGCTGGTCTGGGCGCTGGCCGCGCTTATAGAGACGGCGGGGCCGAGACTGCGGGGGATGTGAGAGGGTGTCCTCCCCTGCAGGCGCAGGAAAGAGCGCCATCGCTTCTTCTTTCCCTCCCCTTGATGGGGAGGGTGGGCCGGGGCGCAGCCCCGGGTCGGGTGGGGTGAGGCCGCAGGCTCTTGCCTGTGAAAGGTCCCTCC
>JBHYFR010000305.1:0-770 GCA_051859425.1 Oceanicaulis sp.
GTGCAGACGGTCTATCTGCACGGAGCCATGACCCCACTGGTGGCGGTTTATCGCGCCGCCGGCGTCGCGATGGTGCCCACCGATGCGGTGTCCGCACAGCCGCGTGATCATGATTGGCGTGGCCATCTGATCGTGGCACCACCAAGCGCCGCCGGCACCTCGTGGATGCGCCGTTTCCGTGGTGCGACCACCGGTTTTGTCTCCGGCTGGATGCGGGTGCGCGGCAATCGGCGGCGCCGCGGCTATGACCAGGGCTTTGTGCTGTCGGACCACGCCGACTGGCGCGGTCTGGTCGACAGCATCCGGGCGACCGGCTGCCAGCGCGTGCTCGCCACGCACGGCCACAGCGACACCCTGGTGCGCTACCCGCGCGACCGGACGCAAGTTGGCACTGATGGTCGACTACTTCCGTGACAGCGATGACGAGGCCGCCGCGTGGGCGCTGTACTTCCTGACCGGCCGCCGGCTCAAACGCCTGTTGTCGCCGACGCGGCTCAAGGTCTGGGCCGCTGATGCCGCCGGGGTGGCCGACTGGATGCTGGTATCCAGCCATGCCCACGTGGGCGATCTGGCGGAAACCATTGCGCTGCTCTTCGATGATGGGAGCGCGGGGGACCCGGAACTCGTGTCCCGCGACTTGGGCGCCTGGGTGGCCGAACTGCGCGCGCTGGCACAGGCTGACGAGGCCGTCATCGGCGCCCAGCTCGCCGCCTGGTGGCGGGGGCTGCCGCTGCGCGAGTGCTTCCTGCTGACCAAGCTGCTGACCGGCG
>JBHYFR010000305.1:780-1549 GCA_051859425.1 Oceanicaulis sp.
GCGTGTCGGGGTGTCCACCGGGCTCGCCACCCGCGCCCTGGCGCAGGCGCTGGCGCAGGACGAAAACCTCATCGCCCAGCGTCTGATGGGCGATTGGCAGCCCGATGCCGCCCTGATCACGCGTCTGCGTGCGCCCCCCGATGCCGGTACGGTTGCCTCGCAACCCTATCCCTTCTGCCTGGCAGCGCCGATGGACGACGCGCCGGCCGATCTCGGCTCGCCGAGCGACTTCCTCATCGAGTGGAAATGGGACGGCATCCGCGCCCAGTTGATCCGGCGCGAAGGGCAAGTCTTCTTGTGGTCGCGCGGCGAGGAGCTTCTGGCGGGACGCTTTCCCGAGATCGAGGCGGCGGCCATGGCCTTGCCGGACGGCACGGTGCTGGACGGCGAAGTGGTCTGCTGGCGTGATGGCATCCGGCCCTTCGCCGAACTGCAGCGCCGCATCAACAAGCAGAAGCCCGGCCGCCGTCTGTTGGACGAGGCGCCGGTGCGCTATCTCGCCTATGACCTGCTCGAGCTTGGCGGCAACGACATCCGCGACCAATCAACCCGTCAGCGGCGGCAGCAACTGGATGGAGTCGTCGCCGCGTCCACGGCGGCCATTACCATCTCACCGCTGGTCAGCGCAGAGGATTGGACGACGCTGGCGCGGCTGCGCACCGAGGCGCGCAGCCGTGGGGTCGAAGGGCTCATGCTCAAACACGCGGATGCACCCTATACGCGCGGGCGTCGACGCGGCATCTGGTGGAAGTGGAAGGTCGACCCTCTG
>JBHYFR010000306.1:0-1548 GCA_051859425.1 Oceanicaulis sp.
CGTCATCGCCTGCAGCTTTCAAATACACCCCCTGGACCGAGCGGATCTCCGCCGTGTGGCGCCCGAACACCTGTTCCATGGCGCCGGACATTTCCCCCACCGTGGCGCGTGCGCGCGCCGCGTCAATACACGCGGCCAGAAGATTGCCGTTCGAGCCGGCCGCGCGGGTCAGGGCGTCCAGGGCGGCGCGGGTGGCGGGCTCGTCACGTTCGGCGCGCAGTTTTTCCAGCTTGGCCAGCTGCTGGGCACGCACCTTGCGGTTATCGACTTTGAGCACCGGCACGTCTTCTGGCTCGGTCAGGCGGAACTTGTTGATGCCGACAATTGTCTGCAGCCCGGAATCGATGCGCGCCTGGGTGCGCGCGGCGGCTTCCTCGATGCGCAGCTTGGGCACGCCTTCCTCGATCGCCCGTGTCATGCCGCCCAGAGAGTCGATCTCGGCGATATGGTCCAGCGCGCGCGCGGCCAGATCATGGGTCAGGCGTTCGACAAAGTATGAGCCGCCCCAGGGGTCGATGGCCTGCGTCATGCCCGCCTCGCTGGCCAGCACCAGCTGGGTGTTGCGGGCGATGCGCGCGGAGAAGTCGGTGGGCAGGGCCAGCGCCTCGTCCAGCGAGTTGGTGTGCAGCGACTGGGTGTGACCATCCACCGCCGCCATGGCTTCGATGGTGGTGCGCGCCACATTGTTGAACACGTCCTGCGCCGTCAGCGACCAGCCGGAGGTCTGGCAGTGGGTGCGCAGGGACAGCGACTTGTCAGATTTGGGCGCAAAGCGCTCCTTCACCAGCCGCGCCCATAACAGGCGCGCCGCGCGCAGCTTGGCGATCTCCATGAAATAATTCATGGAAATGCCCCAGAAGAAGGACAGGCGCGGGGCGAAGGCGTCCACGTCGAGGCCCGCCTTCACGCCCGCAGCGATGTAATCGAGCCCGTCGGCCAGCGTATAGGCCAGCTCCAGATCGGCCGGGGCGCCGGCCTCCTGCATGTGATAGCCGGAGATGGAGATGGAGTTGTAGCGCGGCATCTCTTTGGCGGTGAAGGCGAAGATGTCGGAGATGATCCGCATGGAGGGCGCAGGCGGGTAGATATAGGTGTTGCGCACCATGAATTCTTTGAGGATGTCGTTCTGGATCGTGCCCGACAGCTGGGCGGGCTTCACGCCCTGTTCCTCGGCGGCGACGATATAGAGCGCCAGAACGGGCAGCACCGCGCCGTTCATGGTCATGGACACGCTCATCTGGTCCAGCGGTATGCCGTCGAACAGCTCGCGCATGTCCAGAATGGAGTCGATGGCCACGCCGGCCATGCCCACATCGCCGATCACGCGCGCATTGTCGCTGTCATAGCCCCGGTGGGTGGCCAGATCGAAGGCGACCGACAGGCCCTTCTGACCCGCCGCCAGATTGCGCCGGTAGAAGGCGTTGGAATCAGCCGCGGTCGAGAAGCCGGCATATTGGCGGATCGTCCAGGGACGCTGGACGAACATGGTGGGGTAGGGGCCGCGGTGTTACGGCGGCGGCCCCGGATTGTGATCATGATATTCCAGCC
>JBHYFR010000307.1:0-1537 GCA_051859425.1 Oceanicaulis sp.
GCTCCAGTCCAGCGCCAGCACCACCGGGCTTTCCACGCCGCCACGCGCTTTCAGCGTCGCTTCGATGCGCGCCACAGCCCCCGCGCCGCGCGTGCGGGCGATGGCGTCCGCGCTCTCGGGCGACAGGAAATCCTTCACCTTCAGCGCCTTGCCGGCCTCCACGCCGAGCCAGCCGCGCAAGGTGGCGTTGGCGCCGAGCACCCGCCCCTCCCCGTCGGTCAGAAACAGGCCCACCGGCGCGTGGTCAGCCCAGTCCGGCGCACCCGGCGCCTCCAGCGCATCCGGCGCGCGCAGCGGCGCAAATCGCCACAGCGCCGCGCCGGTGCTCATCGGGCTGACATCGGCCTGGTACAGCGCCTCGCCCTCGCCGTCAGGCGCGGGCATGGCGAGGATTTCCCGCGCCGCCTCTCCGCGTGCGCCGGCGCGGGCTAGCCGGTAGACGCCGGCCGCGCTGTCACCGGCGAACATGCGTTCAGGCCCCGGCGCGCCGAACATGTCCGACAGGCCCGCCTCATGCGCCAGCGCCTTGTAGGCCGTGTTGGCCCAGACCGTACGACCGGCCGCTCCGGTGATCAAAAGCGGATCGGGCGAGGCTTCCAGCGCGGCTTCGGCCAGGCCGGTGCGGCCTGCCTCGGCGCCGCGCAAGGCGCGGCCAGCTGCATCGCCTGCCGCCAGCGCGTACAGCACCAGCATCGCCGCCGCCGCCAGGCCGCCCAGCAACACCACGCCATGCCATCCCGCAGCGGCGCCGGCGATGATCGCTACACCCGCTGCTATGAGCGCGCCCAGACCCGCCGTCCACAGCACAACGCGCAGCAGCGGGCGGACGCGTGATCGCTTTTGACCGGAACCAAGCGGCGCCTCAGCCGACGCATCCTTGTGCGCCCCGGCAGGCGCCCCTGCGTGGGCGCCGGTCTGGCTGTCAGTATCAGTCCGCGCTGTCGGGGCGGCGGGGGCGTCAGTCATGGCGGGCTCCGTGGCGGAAACGAGCGATTCGGCCCTCAAGCATTACCGATCAAGGTTAACCATGGTTTCAGCCCCCGCGATATCGATTGCGTATTACCGGCCTGCGCCGTCAGCGCCGCCTCTTGTCCGACAGGCTCAGCACATAGCCGATCACCTTGGCCACGGCGGCGTAGTGCTCTGGATCGATGGGTTCGTCGAGATCAGACGTGGCGAACAGGGCGCGCGCCAGCGGCGGGTCTTCCACAATCGGAATGTCATGCTCCTGCGCCCGTTCGCGGATGCGCAGGGCGACGGCGTCCACGCCCTTGGCGATACAGATCGGGGCGGGCGTGCGGCCCTGCTCGTATTCCAGCGCGATGGCGTAGTGGGTCGGGTTGGTGATCACCACGGCGGCGTCGGGCACCTTGCTCATCATGCGCTTCTGAGCGCGCTCCTGGCGTATCTGGCGCAGCTTGGCGCGCACCATGGGGTCGCCCTCGGTCTCCTTGTACTCGTCGCGCAGCTCCTTGCGGCTCATCTTGTTGCGCTGGATGAATTCATGGCGCTGGAAGGTCCAGTCCAGCGCGGCGAT
>JBHYFR010000308.1:0-1138 GCA_051859425.1 Oceanicaulis sp.
CGATGAACTGCGCCTCACCCAGTGCGCGCATCGCGTAGGGCTGGTCTGCACAGAAGCGCAGATAGGCGGCAAAGCTTTCGCGCAGGCAGCTTTCAAGATCCAGGAAGCTGAAGCCGCGCAGCAGGGCGCGGCGCAGCAGGCGGCTGACGCTTTCCACCACCACTGCGTAGCAGGCTTCTTTGGAGCTGAAATAGATGTAAAAAGTGCCCTGGCCAATGCCGGCGCGGGTGGTGATCGCGCTCACCGAGGCGGCGTGAAAGCCTTTCTCGCCGAATTCCGCGATGGCCGCTTCCAGCAGCCGCTGACGCGTGGCGCGACCGCGAGCGGTGGCTGGTGCGTAAGACTCCTGGTTGCTGGGGCGTACGGTAGCTGGTTCTGAGTGGGCTGCGTCCATCGGCTCTCACGCGGTAGGGTGCGCTGCACGCAGCGCTCACGTCAGAGTGTCAGGCAGCCGCCCCCTGGGTAGACAGCCACGGCCCGATGAGCGTGCACATCTGCCCGTCAAGCGCGTCGATCTGCGCGCTGCGCAGACGCGTGCTCGGTAGCACATCAATGGGGTGGGGGACGCGGTCGAACCAGACCCCGTTGCGGCTCTCCGCCCCTGCCGCGCTCAGCGCCAGCCAGACGGCCGTGTCCGCTCCCTGGACGGCGTCGCGCAGCAGCGGACGCATAAGGCGGTGGAAGGCAGGGAGCGACCGACGCACGCCCGGCGTATCGGCCCAGCCCGGATGCATGGCATGAACGGCCAGATGCGGCCAGGCGCGTGCTCGCCGCATGCCGATCACGGTCAGGATGCGCTTGGCGCGGCCGTAGGCGGTGGCGCCGTCATATCGGCCCTGGTGGTACTGCAGATCGTGCAGCCGCAGCGGTGTGAGATACATACCGCCGCTGACGACGTTGATGATGCGGCCGCCCGACGGTATGGCGGGGCCGAGCATGTCCATCAGCAGCAAGGGGGACAACGCATTGATGGCCAGGGCGCGCTCGAAACCCTGCGGTGATTCATCCCGTCCTGCAAAAAGCGCGCCGGCATTGTTGATCAGCACATCCGGTGGATCGTCCTGCAACAGCTGTCGGCCGGCCTGGGCCGTCTGCTCGAGGTCGAGCAGGTCGGCCTCGATGATACGGGCACGGCATC
>JBHYFR010000308.1:1179-1520 GCA_051859425.1 Oceanicaulis sp.
ATGGTGAGGCGCGCGCCGCGCCGCGCCAGCGCGGTAGCGGCCGCCTCACCCAGGCCGGAGGTCGCGCCGGTGACGACGATATGGCGGCCCTCGGCGCGTTCCACGATGGGCGCCAGGCGTGCCGCCTGAAAGCCCTGTCGGGTGAAGCGGGCAGCGCCCGGCAGCACTAGTCGGTCGGCGAGATGGCCGCCAAAACCAAGCCGTGCCGGTTCTGGTGCGCGCAGCGCGCGTTCAAGGGCCTGTGCGGCGCGCTGCACGTTGCGCTGGATCCAGGGGCGCGCGAGGTTTTCCAGCCAGCCGCTGCGCAGACGGATTTCCACGCGCCAGTGCAGCAGGCAGCC
>JBHYFR010000309.1:0-1504 GCA_051859425.1 Oceanicaulis sp.
CGCGGATGCGCTGGACCGGCTGACCCACACGCTGGAGCGCCATACCCGCCAGCTGGAAACCATCATGGCGCGCTTCGCCGAGGATTCAGCCGAAAGCCAGCGCGAGGCGGCGCGCCTGCTGCGTGACGAGATCAAGGTGCTGGTGCGCGCGCTGGAGGCCCAGGCGCGCCTGAACCGCGAGCGCGGCGGCGGCGAGGACCGCTAGCCATGGCTCTGCCGCGCCATCTCCAGCAAGGTCAGGGCGATCAGGGCGATTACTGGCCCGGCTTTGTCGACGCGCTGGCGACGCTGCTTTTGGTGATTGTTTTCCTGCTGGCGGTGTTCACGGCGGGCCAGTTCGCCCTGTCCACGGCCCTGACGGGCCGTGACGAGCAATTGTCCGAGCTGAATGCCCGCCTCTCGACCTTGGCCGAAGAGCTCAATCTGGCGCGCAGCGATAATGAGCGCCTGTCGCTGCGGATCAGCGGGTTGCAGACAGAGCGCGACCAGCTGGCCGCCGCCAATGTGGAGCTGGAAGCCTCGCTGGGCAGTCTGCGCGAGGGCCTGGCGGCCGCGCAGGCGGCGCTGGAGGATGAGGAGGCGCTGGGCCAGGAGGCCCAGGCGACGATCATGCTTCTTAACAATCAGATGGCCGCTCTGCGCGAGGAACTGGCCCGTCTCAACGCCGCGCTGGAGGCCTCCGAAGCGCGCGAGGCGGAGCTGGGCGCCGAAGTGGTCAATCTGGGCCGGCGCCTCAATGCCGCGCTGGCCAGCGAAGTGGCGCGCCTGGCGCGCTACCGGTCGGATTTCCTCGAAGCCATGGTGGCCGTACTGGGCGACCGGTCCGGCGTGCGGGTGTCGGGTGACCGTTTCGTGTTCGAGACCGACATCCTGTTCGCGTCGGGCTCGGCTGAACTGTCCGAGGACGGGCGCGCGGCGCTGACGCCCATTGCCGATGCGATCTTGCAGCTGATCGGCGAACTGCCGTCCGATCTGGACTGGGTGTTGCGCGTGGACGGTCATACCGACCGGGTGCCGCTGGGTCCCAATGCGCCGTTCCGGTCCAACTGGGAACTGTCCACAGCGCGCGCCCTGTCGGTGATCAATTATCTGGAATCGCGCGGCGTGCCGTCGCGGCGGTTGCTGGCCGCAGGCTTTGGCGAGCATCATCCCATCGCCGAGGGGCGGACCGCCGAAGCCTATGCCCGCAATCGCCGTATCGAGCTGAAACTGGACGCGCGCTGAGGCGCAAACCCGTCCGGATACGGATATCCACAGGAAGTTTTGGCGGCCCGTTCAGCTAAGTGCTTGACCGGACTGGCGGCGCCTTTTGTGGGTTGTAAGGGCCGTTCAGCGGGTATATACACCGCCGCTCAATTTCGGCAGGATTGCAATTGCAAGGCGCAAGTCCTTGCAAGCAGAACGGTCCGAAGAGTTCGACACAGAAAATCATGGCGACAGCCTTCGGGCGTCGCGGATAACAGGGGCCGGAGCGGCGCAATGAAACAGGATATTCACCCCGACT
>JBHYFR010000310.1:0-1488 GCA_051859425.1 Oceanicaulis sp.
GGTGATCGCGGTCGCATCGGGCATGGGCGTGGAAGACTTCATGCAGGCGCGGATTTTCGCGCCGCTGGGCATGGCCGACACCACCTTCTTCCCCGATGAGGCCCTGAGCGAGCGCCTGTCTGCGCTCTACACTCATGACGAGGACGGCGCGATCATGCGTGTGGAACGCCAGCGCGATCTGGCGGTGCTGGCCGAGGTGGAGGCGGGCGGCGCCGGGCTGTTCTCCACCGCCCATGACTATATCCGCTTCGCCCAGATGCTGGCCAATGGCGGGGAGCTGGACGGGGTGCGCGTCCTGTCCGCGGACAGCGTGGCGGCCATGGCTGCGCCTCATGTGGGCCTTGACCGCATGGGCGAGGAGCAGCGGCGCATCGGCCTGGCGTTCGGCTATTCGCTGGGCGTCTATGTCAATGGCGATGGCGGCAGCCTGCCCGGCGATTTCGGCTGGGCCGGGTATTTCGACACCATCTTCGCCGTCAGTCCGTCTACAGGCCTGGTCGCCGTGATGATGGCCCAGGAAGAGCCCGGCCCCGGCACGTCGCAAACCACAAGTGCACGCGACGTGTTCGCCCGCCTGCTCGGCGACCTGGTGACGCCCGAGAGCTGAGCGCCATACCCGCCGCGCATGCAAAACGGCCCCCGGATCGCTCCGGGGGCCGTCTGCTTTTGAAAGGCCGAGCCTGATCAGCCCAGCGTCTGGAAGCTCGCCATCGCCACCAGCATGGGCAGGGAGAGCAGCGTATTGGTGCGCGAGAACAGCATGGCCGTACGCGCCGCTTTCGGCTTGGCCTCGGCTTCCGCCTCGACCAGTCCCAGCGCGATCTTCTGGTTCGGCCAGATCACGAACCACACATTGAACGCCATGATCAGCGCCAGCCACATGCCCAGACCCATGAACACGAAGCCCGGCGCAAAGCCCGCTGTTGCGCCCAGCGTCAGGGTCTCCACCAGATAGCCCTTGGCCAGCGCCAGCAGCAGGCCGGTCAGAACGGTGAAGGCCGCGCCCCAGCGGAACCAGAACAGGGCGGCCGGCGCGATATGCTTGCCGATGGCCGGTTTCAGCTCGTCCGGAATGGAGGGCATGGTGGGAATCTGGACGAAGTTGAAATACCAGAGCAGCCCGATCCACATGATGCCGGTCACCACATGGGTCCAGCGCAGCAGCGCTTCCAGCACGTGCGGCTCGTCCAGCCCGATGCCCTGGCCCGCCAGGATGTAGATAAAGAAGAACGCCAGCGCGAGCAGCACCGAGATCAGTACCGTCGTGCGCAAATTGGTGAGGACAGTCGCCATGTTGAGCCCCTTTGTCAGCAGCGAATCATGGGCGTCAGCATACGGCGATGAGCGGCGTGCGCACCAGCGTGAACGGCGCGAACTTTTGCACCCGCGTGGACGTGTGGCTGGCGATTGCGATCAGGAAAAGGAAATGGCGCGAGTGACGGGGCTCGAACCCGCGACCTCCGGCGTGACAGGCCGGCGCTCTAACCA
>JBHYFR010000311.1:0-1488 GCA_051859425.1 Oceanicaulis sp.
TGGTCTTGCCCTGGATTCTGAGCAGCACCGGCGCGCCAGCCATGGTGGTGGCCGCACTCATGCCCATCAAGCAGGCCGCCAGCCTGTTGCCCCAGCTGGCGGTGGCGGGGCAACTTCGGGCCCGCCCGCGCCGCAAGGGCTTCTGGTGCGCAGCCGGGCTGACGCAGGCCCTCTGCCTCTCGCTGATGGCGATGCTGCTGGCCTTTAGCGACGGTCCCGTGCTCTCCGCCGGGGTGCTCCTGCTGCTCGTGCTCTTCTCCTTGGCCAGCGGCACGGCGTCGGTGGCCTTCCAGGATGTCACCGCCAAGACGGTGAGCAAAGGCGTGCGTGGCGGCCTGCTCGCCAATCGCGCGTTGGTGGGCGGCCTGCTCGCTCTGGCTTGTGGACTCGCACTGCAGGGCAGTGGGGCGGCGCAGGACCAGGCCATTCTGTTGGGGCTTCTACTGGCTGGCGCTGCGCTCTGGTTGCTTGCCAGTCTCGCCTTCGCGGGCATCCGCGAACACGCGGGCGCGACGCAGGGTGGGCGCAATCCGCTGGCGGAAAGCCGTGCCGGCTGGCGGATGACGGTAGGGCAACCGATCTACCGCCGCTTTCTGCTGGCGCGCTGCTGTCTGCTGGCGGTGGAGTTGGCCGCGCCGCTCTATGTGCTGCTTGCAGAGCAACGTGGCGGGGTGGGGCTGCTGGGCCTGCTGCTCGCCGCCCTGGCCCTGGCCGATGTGCTCAGCAGTCGCCTGTGGGGCGGTATGGCCGACCGCGGCGCTCAGCGGGTGCTGGCGGCGGCCGGCGTCTGCGGACTGCTCTCGGCGCTGTTGCTGGCGCTGCTGGCCAGCACGGCGGCGACACCGGCGTGGGCCTTCGCCGTGCCTTTCCTGTTGCTGGGTATTGCCGAGGCGGGTGTTCGGCTGGGGCGCAAGACCTGGGTGGTGGACCACGCCGAGAGTGCGGCGCGCATGACGGCCAGTGCCTTCAGCAACACCGTATCGGGTGTCGTCGCGCTTGTGTTCACTGGACTGGGGCTACTGGCGCTTGCGAACCCCATTGCGCCGGTGCTGGGCGTGGCGACCTTGTCGGCGGTCGGCGCATTACTGGCCTGGCGGCTGCCCGAGCGGGCCGAGATCCGCGACGTCAGCGGCTAGTGCGCGCGGCCTTGCTGCGCCGCGGCTGATTGCAACAGGCGCAGGTTGTAGCGCGTGATCTGCGCCAACGCCGCATATTCGAAGCCCGCCTGTCCGCGCAAGGGGACGGTGGCCGCTGCCGTGACCAGCGCGGTGAAGGCGGTTTCGTTCTCGCTGCAGGCGCGCAGGAGCGGATCGTCAGAGGCGCTGCGGCGCAGCGCGCTGAGGAAGTCGAGCAAGGCCTCGATGCGCAGGCGTTCGGCGTACTGATCATCCGCTAGGGTCTCGCGCGCCTGTTCCACCGGGTGCACGTCCTGCGTGACGATGGCGGTGATGCGGCCATCACGCTGCAGCGTGGCCACGGCCTGCTGGG
>JBHYFR010000312.1:0-1439 GCA_051859425.1 Oceanicaulis sp.
AACACGTTAAAGTCGGCGGCGCCCTCCGCGCCCATACAGCCCAGCGCCCCGCAATAGGGGCCGCGGCTCTCGCCCTCCAGCTCGGCGATGATCTCCATGGCGCGCAGCTTGGGCGCCCCGGTGACCGAGCCGGGCGGAAAACTCGCGGCGATCAGATCGAACACGTCGCGCCCCGGCATGAGGCGCCCCTCTACCGCCGACACCAGATGATGGACATTGGCGAAGGCTTCCACCTCGAACAGGGATCGTGCCCGCACGCTGCCCGGCGCGCAAACCCGCGCCAGATCATTGCGCATCAGGTCCACGATCATCAGGTTTTCCGCCCGGTCCTTGTCCGATGCGGCCAGCGCGGCGGCTTGCGCCGCGTCCTCAAGCGGATCGGCCCGGCGCGGGCGCGTACCCTTGATGGGCCGGGTCTCCACAAGACCCTGCGCGCTGACCGTCACGAAACGCTCGGGCGAATTGGTGACTAGCGCACGGGCCTTATCCAGGCGCATGAGCGCCGAGAACGGCGCCGGACTGGACGCCGCCAGGCGCTGCGCCAGACGCTCGGGCGCATCGGCGCCGTCCATGCGGGCGCGCAAGGGATGGGAGAGATTGACCTGGAACACGTCGCCCGCCGCCACATAGGCGCGCGCCTGACGCGCGGCTTCGAGATAGCGCGCATCGCTCCATACCTGGGTGAGCGTGGTCCCGCCGCCCGGCTCTGAGCGAACAGCTTCACCGGGGGCGCCGGCGATCCTGTCAGCCAGGCGCTGCGCGGCCGCCACCTCCCCGCGCACCACCACTTCGCGCGCGCCATGGTCAAAGCGGATCACCGCCGGATACCAGCCCATGGCCAGGGCCGGCCAGGCGCACAGCCCCGGCTTGAGCCGCGGCACGGCTTCAAACGCCTGTCCCAGATCATAGGCCAGCAGGCCCGCATACCCGCCGGCGAACCCGCCCTCGCCTGCGTCAGCGCCCACGCCGGGCCGGTAGCCGGCGCGCAGGCGTTCAAAGCCGCGTACAGGGTCATCGTCGATGATCGTGAACTCCGGCTCAGCGCACAGATAGCTGTAGCGGCCGCGCGCATCGGCCCCGCCGCCACGCATCAGCAAGGTCCACGGTTCGCCGCCAAAAACGGCCAGCGCTGCGTCCGGATCGATCCAGCCAGGCAGGCGCACCGCGCTCACGGCGCGATCAGCCTCGCCTTCACCGCAGCCAGCGTGGCGTCCGACAGGCCCAGCGGTCCGCGCAAATAGGCGTGAACATCGCCCACCGCCTCCAGCGCGGCGTCGAGATAGCCATCCTCCACGCCCAGAAAGGCGCGGATCTCACGATCGCCCACGGTCTTGCCCAGCTGCTCGTGCAGGCGCGCCTGCACTTTTGGGGCGAGCTCGTCGTAATCGACCGCCGTATTGGTCATCAGATAGTCTTCACGCGCCGTATCGGCGTCCACG
>JBHYFR010000313.1:0-1409 GCA_051859425.1 Oceanicaulis sp.
TCCACCACTTTGCCACCCACGCGCTGGGAAGGTTCGGGATGGACAGGTTGGTCCCCGCACCGCGCGCCGCATCCTGACAGCGCCATTTGGGCAAAGCCCTCAGGCGTGGTATTATCACGCCATGCCCGCCAGCGTTGGGGCTCGCCCGGCGGGTGGGAGAGAGACCATGCATCGGATTGCCTCAGCAATCGTCGTCGCAGGGGCGCTGGCCTTGTCATCCACCGCCCTGTCACCCACCGCCGTGTCGTCCACCCCGGTGTCAGCCACTGCCGTGGAACCGCCGCAGCAGCCCGAACCGCGTACGGCAACTCCTGAACAAATCGCGGAGCAGGCCCCGCCCATCGTCGATATCATCGCGATGCAGATAGAGCGCTATCGCCGCATGACAGTGCCCGTCACCATCATGGGCGAAGGGCCATTCAATTTCATGGTCGATACCGGCGCGCAGGCTACCGTGCTTTCCCGCGCCCTGGCAGATCAACTGCAACTGACGGACCGCGCGCCAGCTACCCTGGTGGGCATGGCGAGCCGCCGCCCGGTGGAAACCACCATGGTGCCCGAGTTCAGGCTTGGCGAGCGCAACATGACCATCCGCACTGCCCCGCTGGTGGAGGGTGCCAATATCGGCGGCGCGGACGGCATACTCGGGCTCGACTCGCTACAGGATCAGCGGGTGCTGCTGGATTTTCATGACGGCGAGATGCACGTGTCCGATTCGCTCGGCTCGCGGGGCGCGCGCGGCTTCGATATCGTCGTGCGCGCGCGCGAAAGGTTGGGCCAGCTTATCATCCACCAGGCCGAGATCGACGGCATCGACGTGGATGTGATTGTCGATACCGGCGCGCAAGGTTCCGTCGGCAACCTGGCACTGCGCGACAGGATGCGTCGCCGCCAACAGGTGGGCAATGCCGTGATGACCGACGTGAACGGCGTACGCATCAGCGGCGAGGCGCGCCTGGCCCGGAAGCTGGAACTCGGCTCTGCCGTGGTCAACAACATCGTCATCTCGTTTGCTGAATCGCCCACCTTCGCGGCCCTCGGGCTTTCCGATCGGCCCGCCATGATACTGGGGATGAGCGAGTTGCGGCTGTTCAGACGCGTCGCGATCGATTTCCGCTCCAGCCGCGTACTGTTCGACCTGCCGCGCGGCGCGCAGCTGGAAAGCATGTTCCGCACCACCGGCAGGGCCTCACGCATACAGTAGCCCGCGCCCGCGCCCGCGCCCGCGCCCGCACGCGGCCGCGCTTGCCCTTCGCCTTGCAAGGCCCCACCTTGCCCCGGTGAGAGATTTCGGAGACCGCACCCGCACCACGACTGCCGCTGGCGAAACCGCCGACTGGGCGACGATGCGGCGGTTCCTGCCCTACCTGTGGCCCAAGGGCCGGCCTGACCTGAAGCGCCGCATCCTC
>JBHYFR010000314.1:0-1393 GCA_051859425.1 Oceanicaulis sp.
CCGCCGCCGGTATCGAGCGTGGCGCCCTCGCTCTGCACGATGCGTGTGTCGGCATCCAGACCGGCCTGCTCACAGGCCCGCGCCAGCTCCACGGCGCTGTCGGCGTCGGCCATCCAGGGATGGAACAGGTCCAGATCCGGCATCGCCGTCGCCATGTCCGCAGCGTCGGGCAACCCGTTGCAGCGGTCCTCTCCGCTGGCGCGGGCGATGGCCACCGCAGCTTCCGCCGCGGCGCGCAAGCCGTCGTCCGACCAGTCGGCCGTGGTGGCACTGCCCATGCGCTGACCGCAATAGACCGTCAGGGCGAGATCGCGGTCGCGCTGGAATTGCAGCGACTCCACCTCATGATTGCGCACCGTGACGGTGAGCGCCCGCGACAGGCTGGCGCCCGCCTCGGCGGTGTCGGCGCCCGCCGCG
The DNA here is from genome assembly GCA_051859425.1 of Oceanicaulis sp. Taxonomy (GTDB): domain Bacteria; phylum Pseudomonadota; class Alphaproteobacteria; order Caulobacterales; family Maricaulaceae; genus Oceanicaulis. The sequence goes on from JBHYFR010000314.1 coordinate 418, forward strand.
CGCGCGGCATCAAGGGCGCGCTGGACCATGGACTGCGCGGTCTGGGTATCGGCGACGCGCTCCTCGGCGGCGTCGAGTACGACGGTTTCCTGTGTCATGGCGTGCAGTCTACGCAATGCCCGGCAGAGGGCGCCGCTGCTGTGGCAATCATGCCTTGTGGTGCAGCGCGTCGAGCAGCCGCTGGTGGACGCCCCCGAAATCGCCGTTGCTCATCACCAGCACGGCATCACCGCTCCGGGCCTCGGCCACGACCGCCTTGACCAGCGCATCCAGCTCCGTGGCCACCGTGAGACGCGCACCCAGTGGCGCGAGCGCCTGGCTGGCATCCCAGCCCAGGCCGGGTGGGGCGTAGACGAAGCTGTGCGTCGCGGCCTGCAGCGAGGCTGCCAAGGCCTGCGCGTGGGTCCCCATGCGCATGGTGTTGGACCGCGGCTCGAGCACGGCGAGTACGCGGCCGGCATCCAGATCGCGTGCCGCATCGAGGGTCGCCTGAATGGCGGTGGGGTGATGCGCGAAGTCGTCGAAGACCTGCACGCCCGCGACGGTACCGCGCAACTCCATGCGGCGACGCACGCCGCGGAAGGTGGCCAGCGCCGCCAGTGCATCTTCGGGATCCACGCCCACATCCATCGCCGCCGCCACCGCCGCCACGGCATTGCTGCGGTTGTGCGCGCCCGGTTGGGCCAGCGTCAGCGGTCCGATGCAGCGGGCCGCCTGCCAGAGCTGGCCGTCGTCACCGACGCGCCAGGGCTGGTCATCGCCAAAGGCAATGGTGGGTGTCCAGCAACCGGCGGCAAGGACGCGGGCCAGATTGTCATCCGCCCCATTGACGATGATCTGGCCGTGCGCCGGCACCGTGCGCAGCAGGTGCTGGAACTGGCGTTCGATGGCGCGCAGATCATCGAAGATATCGGCGTGATCAAACTCGAGATTGTTCAGCACCAGGGTCCGCGGCCGGTAATGCACGAACTTGGAG
>JBHYFR010000315.1:0-1372 GCA_051859425.1 Oceanicaulis sp.
GCGCCATGTAGATCATCGCCGAGCTGGAGGGCGTGTGCCGCGGCCCCTTTTGGGGGGCGGTGGGATGGATCGGCGCCGACGGCGCCGCCGACTTTAACGTGTTGATACGAACTGCTGCCATGCTGCGGCGCGAATCGGGTTGGGATGTGGAGGTGCGCTCCGGGGGCGCCATCACCATCGGGTCTGACCCGGATGCGGAGCTGGACGAGACGCGCGCCAAGGCGGCGGCGCTCAGGCAGGCGGTAGAGGACACGGGATGAGCGAAGTCTGGCTGAACGGACAGTTCGTGGAGGCCGGTGAGGCGCGCCTGAGCATCGCTGATCGCGGCTTCCTGCTGGGCGATGGCGCGTTCGAGACCATCCGCACCGAAGGCGGCCGCCTGCGCCGCTGGGCGCGGCACCGCGCCCGTCTTGCCGGGGCGCTCAACGCGCTGGAGATCGCCGCCCCCGACTGGGACCGGGTGGAGGCGGCGGCGCGGCGCCTGTCGCGCGAGATCGGCGAGGCGGTGGTGCGTGTGACGGTGAGCCGCGGCGAACACGGGCCGGGCATGAGCGCGCCGTCGGGCGAACAGGGTACGGTGCTGGTGACCGCGCGCGCCCTGGCGCCGGCGCCGCCCGCTCTGTCATTGACGCTGGTGCGTGAGCCGCGGCGTGAGCCGACGAGCCTGGCCACCCGCTTCAAGCTGACACACTACGCCGATCCGCTCCACGCGCGCCGCCAGGCCGCCGGCGTGGGCGCGGACATGGCTGTGATGCTGTCCTCGGCGGGGTATCTGTCCTGCGCCGACAGCGCCAGCCTGTTCTGGATCGAAGCAGGGGGCAAGGTGATGACGCCCGGCGCCGATTGCGCCGCCCTGAACGGCACGGCGCGCGGCGCGCTGATGCTGGCCTGTTCGGAGGCCGGGATCGCTGTGGAAGAGGTGAAGGCGAAACCCGAAGCGCTCAAGCACGCGGAGGCGGTGTTCGTCACCAACGCCGCGCTGGGCCTGGTCGCCGTTTCGCGTGTGGATGACGTCAGCTACCCCGCCAACCACCCGCTGCTATCGCGCCTGGCCGACATGGAACGGGCGGCGGAGTGAACCCCGCCGCCCGCTTCGAGGCGCGTGTGCAGGACTTCACCGGGTATGCTGTAATTTGCGCTCCCCTCGCCAATTAGTTATTTTATTTCAATAATTTAAGCTCCTCAAAAGTCGGCTAAGTTTTTTCAGCACCGCCTTGGCCGCACTGCCTGACGTCAGCCACCGATGAGTCGCCTTGTGCATTTTGACACATTTTCGCGCTCAGCTTAACAGTCAAGCCAATTTGGGCAAAGACCTCATCCTGCTTGGCTAGACTCCCGTCCCGGTTTGGGCGCGCAGCTGTGATGACAAGGG
>JBHYFR010000316.1:0-1367 GCA_051859425.1 Oceanicaulis sp.
TGTGCGCCGATACGCGGGCTACTTGGCAGAAGTTGCTGGAACGCATTCCCTACGCGCGGCACCTTGGGCTCGCAATCCATCAGAGCGGCACCGGTATGGAAGTCCATTTGCCGTATCGCGATGCGCTGATAGGCAACATCATGTTGCCGGCCCTGCATGGCGGCGTGATCGGCGGGTTGATTGAGATTACGGCGCGCGTAGCCGCGCAAAGCCGCGATGCACAGGCTCGCCGCCCCCGCATCCTCGACTGCAACGTGGACTACCTGCGTTCCGCGCGGGCGCGGTCCACCTACGCCGCTGCCGAAATCGTCCGCCAGGGCCGGCGTACGACGCTGGTCCATGTCAGCTGCTGGCAGGACCGGGCCAGCACACCCGTCGCCCATGGGCGCGTACAACTGCTGTTCGAGACCGCCCCCGGCGGTAAAACCAGGGAAGAACAATGACGCCTGATAGCAACACGCCGGTGCTGGTCGGCGCCGGCCAGATCACCGCGCGCGAACCCGATGACCAGCGCACACCGATCGGTCTGATCGCCGAGGCCGCCCGGGCCGCGGCGGCGGACTGCGGCATCGACGGCGTCTTGCGCCACATCCAGTCGTTGACCTGTCTCAACATCCTGGCGCCGGCCTATCCCGACGCGCCGGCCAGTCTGGCCCAAACGCTGGGTATCGACCCCGGCGAACGCTTCTACACGCCCATCGGCGGCAATATGGGCCAAAGGCTGGTCGGTTACTATGCCGACCGCATCGCCGCCAGCGAACTCGATTGCGCGCTGATCGCGGGAGGCGAAGCGCTGGCCACCCAGATGCGCGACAAGGGGGCGGGCCTGTCCGGGGTGATCGACACCGAAGCCGGCGAGGGTCCCCGGCTGCTCGGCGACGACCGTGAACCGACCAACGCCGCCGAACAACGGCACGGGCTGAATATGCCCGTGCAGATCTACCCACTGTTCGAGCAGGCCTTGCGCGGCCAATACGGGCGCGACCCGGCCGCGCACCGGCAGGCGCTGGGCAAGTTGTATGCCGGTTTCAACGCCGTCGCCATGAACAACCCAAAGGCCTGGCGCCGCGAGCCCTTGTCCGCAGCTGATATTGCCGAGCGCACGCCGGAAAACCGCATGGTTGGCGCGCCTTACACCAAGCGCATGAACGCCATCATCGCGGTGGACCAGGCGGCCGCGCTGGTGATGATGTCGGCCGCCAAGGCTCGAGCTCTGGGGATCGACCCTAGGCGTTGGGTGTATCCGTTGGCCGCGGCGGATGCCAGCGATCGCTGGTTCGTTTCCGAACGGGCGGAGCTATCCCGCTCCCCGGCGATCGCCGCTTGCGCCCGCCGCCTGTTCGAGGCTACTGGGCTGGCCGTAGATG
>JBHYFR010000317.1:0-1355 GCA_051859425.1 Oceanicaulis sp.
TCAACGCCACGGTGGATGGCCAGACCACCGCCCATTTCCTGGCCGACAAGCTTTCCGGAACCGGCGTTGCCCTCACCTCGCTGGCGCGCGGCGTGCCGGTGGGCGGCGAGCTCGATTATCTGGACGACGGCACGCTGGCCGCCGCCTTCCGCAGCCGCCGCCCCGCCTGAAGGAGGCTTCATGACCGCCCGCCACAATCACCCCGCCGGCACGACCACCCGCATCCATGTGGACAGCGCGCTGCTCAAGGACAATTTCCTCGGCGATCCCACGTCGCGCGCCATCGATGTCTATACGCCCCACGGCCATGACGGCGCAGGCCTGCCGCTTCTGGTGGACCTCACCGGCTATACCGGCAGCGGGCTGTCGCACACGGCGTGGAAGAATTTCGGCGAGAACGTGCCTGAACGCCTCGACCGGCTGATCGGGTCGGGCGTCATGGCCCCGGCGGTGGTGGCCTTCCCCGACTGCTTCACCCGCCTGGGCGGCAATCAGTACATCAACTCCGCCGTCATGGGTCCGTGGGAAGATATTCTGATCACCGAATTCGTGCCCGCGGTGGAGGCGCAGTTCAATTGCGGCGGCGCCGGACGCCGGGCGGTGTTCGGCAAAAGCTCGGGCGGGTATGGCGCCATCGTCCACGCCTTGCTGCATGCCGACTTCTGGGCCGCCGCCGCCTGCCATTCCGGCGATATGGCGTTCGAGCTGTGCTATGGGCGCGAGTTTCCGTCCGTGTTGCGCGCCCTGGCCAAAAAAGGCGGGGTGCAGGGCTTCATGGAGGCGTTCGAGGCCAGCGTGAAACCGTCCGGCGGCGATATCCATGTGCTGATGACGCTGGCCATGGCCGCCACCTACGACCCCGCGCCGGACCAGCCCTTCGGCGTGCGCCTGCCGGTCACCGAGGATACGTGCGAGCGGATCGACGCGCTGTGGGCCAACTGGCTGGCCTGGGATCCGCTCACCCTGGTGGAGCGCCATCACAGCGCCCTCAAACAGCTCAAGGGCCTGTTCATCGATTGCGGCGATGTGGACCAGTACGACCTGGTCTACGGCGCCCGGCGCCTGCACCGCCGCCTGGACGCGCTGGGCGTCCCCCACGAATACCACGAATTCCCCGACGACCACTCAGGCATCGACTACCGCATGGATGTCAGCCTGCCCTATCTGGTGGGGGTGTTAGAGGGGTGATGGGGCGATCAATAAAGGTTACGTATTTGTTTTCAATTGTATTTAAGCACTATGCTGATGAGTTCGCATCTGCGTTCCTCGACGTAACAATCTGTTAGTGCAAATTCTATTCGGGGCTGTCCCAGATGTTCAGCTTCGTGAGTAGGGTTTGAGCCATTTTCGCAGGG
>JBHYFR010000318.1:0-1348 GCA_051859425.1 Oceanicaulis sp.
ATGTGGGCGGCGGGGTGGTCATTGGCCATTCGATCAATTTCGATTGCGCCATGATGCGCTTTGAGGCCGAACGCCATGGTCTGGCCTGGCGCGAGTTCCGGGTGCTCGATGTGGCGCTCCTGGCCGCCGGGCTCGATCGCGGCCTTGTCGATGTCTCCCTCGACAGCCTTGCGCGCAGCCTTGGGGTCTCGATCGCGGGCCGTCATACAGCGCTCGGGGATGCCCGGGCGACCGCCGAGGTCTACCGCGCACTCGTGCCGCGGCTGCTTGCAGCGGGCGTGCGCACGCTGGGCGAGGCTGAGCTGCTGGCGCGCCGGCCAAACAATCTCATTGCCCAGCAGGAGCAGGCCGGATGGTTCGCCCGCCCCCACGACCGTCCCGATTTCGGCGGCGGCAGCCTGCGCACGGGCAGCCAGCGGGCGGTCGACAGCTTCATCTATCGCCAGCGGCTGGCCGATGTGATGCAGACCGACGTGGTTTCCGCCCCCCAGGCCGATACGCTCCACCACGCCGCCCAGCTCATGACCGAGCGCGGCATTGGCTGCCTGTTCGTAGACACCGGCGGGGAGCCCGGCATCATCACCGAGCGCGATATTCTCAGCGCGCTTGCCCATCATGGGGCCGCAGCCGCCGAAATCACCCTTTCGCGCCTCATGAAGCGTCCGGTCATCTCGGCGCCGCACGACACCCATCTCTATCGCGCACTTGGGCAGATGGCGCGCCGCAACCTGCGCTATCTCGGGGTCACCGGGCCCGATGGCAATCTGGTGGGGCTGTTCACCCTGCGCACCCTGTTGCGCGAGCGTGCGCTGGCGACCCTTTCGGTCACCGACGAAATTGCCGATGCCACGCGCCCCCGGCATCTGGCGCGCGTGCAGGCGGCGCTGCCCGAACTTGCCTCGGGGCTGCTGGCAGACGGCTTCGATGCCCGCGGGGTGGCCGGGATCATCGCCGCTGAAGGACGCGCCATGACGGCGCGCGCCGCCGAGATCGCGCAAGGGGAAATGCTGGCCGCAGGCGCGGGCCCGCCCCCGGCCGACTACGCCCTGCTCATTTTGGGGTCCGGCGGGCGCGGCGAGAGCCTGCTGGCGCCCGATCAGGACAATGCGCTGGTCATTGCCGATGACTACCAAGGCGACCTCGACAGCCCCGAGGACTGGTTCACCCGCTTTGCCACCCGCATCAACGAAATCCTCGACAGGGCCGGCATCCCCTATTGCAAGGGCGGGGTGATGGCGCGCAACCGCGCCTGGCGCAAACGCCTGTCCGAATGGCAGGCAGAACTCGAGGGCTGGACCCGCAACCCTTCGCCCCAGACCGTGCTCAATGTCGATATCTTCTATGATTT
>JBHYFR010000319.1:0-1312 GCA_051859425.1 Oceanicaulis sp.
GGCTGTCAGCGGGTAAAGCGGACCTCTGCTCAACCATGCCTGAGCAAGGTCTTCTTCGTCAAATCTGTGCGTCGAAAGATAATGCAGCAGGTTGAAAACTGCACACGCATCCTCAAACAGGCGCGCCACTATCAGGATCAAAGCGGTGACAAGGATGGTGGCGCGGCGCCACCTGTCCCCTCGCGCGTCTGCGTCATCTGTGCGTGACGCGCCCAGCTGGCTCCAGGCCACAAGGGCCGGGGCCAGGACAAAGATCAGCGCGCAGACTGCAACAGGGAACAGGTGTGCCGCCGTTACTGCGGCAGCATAATCAGTGGCGCCTTGAAGGTGAATGTCGCGCAGCGTCGGGATGACTTGTGCGAATGCGCCAAGATGGACCGTCATAAAGAGCAGGGCCGCCAGCCGCAGGACCAGCCCCGCCACAAGAGGCGCCGAGACTACCGGCGTTAGCGTCATGACGGCTCGCGCCCGCCCCGCTCGCTGGCGGTTTGCGTGCCGGGCCGGCCGCGCAAACGCGAAATGGCGTTCGACAGCGTCCTCGCGACCGGATCTGTCATAAGACTGATGGCCAAGAAAAAGACGCCAAGCGCTGCGCCGATCAGCGAGCCCAGATACCAACCCACATGGAACTCGCCAATGAACACGTCCCGAAGCTGGTCGGCGGCCGGGAGCAACAGGCCGATCGCCGCGCAGAGTGCGGCCAGACGGAAAAGGTCCGCGCCGTTCAGGCTCAGATCAACGCTGGCGTCCTTGTGACGCCCTGCCAGCGCCCGGCAGATGGAGGGCGCCCAGATGAACAGCGTCAGCCAGATCAGGAGGGGGAACAGCAGAATGATCGGCTCGGGGTAAAACTCGGCATACGCGTCGGGTCCGCGCTCTTGGCTGAGCATATAGATTTTGAGGTTCTCGAAGATGAACCACGACACCTGAATCAGGATGATTACCCGCACGATCAAAGCGGCGAGGGCGGTTATGGCGATCATGGCGGGGCTCCGGCGGCTGACGGGGGATCATTGGCGCGTGATCGCTGCGCTTTGGCAAGGCGAAAATCGCCCGGCGGTTGCGCGCCTTGCCTCTCATTTTCCGCGCGCCACGCCGGATGAAGCCTGATAGCGTCGTCTGCGGCATTATCCGGGGAGGGCGGCCATGAACGGGATCAGCCGGCGCGGCGCGATGGCGCTTGCAGGCGGGGCGGCGGTGAGCGCGATGGTCGCGGCGCGCGCCTGCGCCCAGGGTAATGGCGCGGCCCAGGACGGCCCGGCCTTTGTGCGCGATGATATCGGCGCGCTGCGCCATGTGCTGGTCCACTCGC
>JBHYFR010000320.1:0-1310 GCA_051859425.1 Oceanicaulis sp.
CTGACGCTGGCCGCGTTCGGTGATCTGGACGTGTCGCGCCTGGATGAAAAGCCCGCCGGTCGCATCGCGCCGGACACACGCGTGGTCTCCGCCAAGCGCTTGTCGGACGTGGTGGAGGGATTGAAGCGGGCGCTCAGCCAGGGCGAGCGGGCCTACTGGGTGTGCCCGCTGGTGGAAGAGAGCGATGTGTCGGATCTCGCCGCCGCCGAGGCGCGCCATCACATGCTGGGCGAGATGCTGCCCGGGCGCCGTGTGGGCCTCGTCCATGGCCGCATGCCCGCGCGCGACAAGCAGAAAGCGGCCGAGGATTTCCGCGCCGGGCTGATCGATGTCCTCGTGGCGACCACCGTGATCGAAGTGGGCGTGGACGCGCCCGACGCCACCATCATGGTGATTGAGCACGCCGAGCGGTTTGGCCTCGCGCAGCTGCACCAGCTGCGCGGCCGGGTGGGGCGGGGCGACAAGGCGTCCACCTGCCTCCTGCTCTATCACGGCCAGCCCGGCGAGACGGCGCGCGCGCGCCTGGACATCATGCGCCGCACCGATGACGGGTTCGAGATCGCCGAGGAAGACTGGCGCCTGCGCGGTTCGGGCGACCCTTTGGGCCTGCGCCAGTCGGGCCTGCCGGACTATCGCCTGGCGGACCTCGCCGCCCACGCCGGCCTGCTAACCCTGGCCGACGAAGCCGCCCGCTATGAAACGGCGCGTGAGGACGTGTTTGCGGGCGAGCGCGGGGAGGCGCTGCGGACCTTATTGTACCTGTTCGAGCGTGATGAAGGCGTGAGGCTGATGCGGTCTGGGTGAGGGGGGCTTCCGGGGTGTGGGAGAAGAACGCCACACGTTGCTTTCCCGGAAGACGCGAAGCGGCTGTCCGGGACCCATCCCCCATGGTTTCCAACCGCCTCAGCCTCAGCCGATGAACGGTGGATGGGTCCCGGATCGGCTGCGCGGTCCGGGAAAGCAGTGTTGTGGTGCAGAAGATCATCTGAGCCCAGTCGCTCCACCCCTTGCGTTTCCCCGTCGAAAGACGGGGCCCAGCTGCAACGGCGCCTCTGGGTCCCGGCGTGCGCCGGGAAAACGCATATTTGATATGCGGGGAGGCAACCGGCTGATGCTGGCGCTCGCGGCTCCACCCCACCCCAAACCACCCCACAAGGGGAGGGAAAGCGGTTAGGCGCTCTCAAGAGGTCTTTGTCCTCAAAGCGCGGCAGTCAGATCATCCCTCCCTCCCCCTCGGGGGAGGGCCGGGGTGGGGGGAGGGACCTTTCACAGGCAAGAGCCTGCGGCCTCACCCCACCCGACCCGGGGCT
>JBHYFR010000321.1:0-1303 GCA_051859425.1 Oceanicaulis sp.
CCTGCAAGCGCCCTTCGCCCAGCCTCGCGGTCAGCGCCTGGCCGGGCTGGGTATCGCCGGCCCGCCGCACCACCTGACCCAGTTCGTCCTGCAAAATGGCGTAGCCGCGCCCCAGCACCGCCAGCGGGCTGACCGCCTGCAGCTGGCGCGCCAGGCCGACCAGACGCTCGCGCTGGCGTGCCACTTCCCGCTGCATGGCCTGCTCGAGCCGTGCCTGGGCACGGCCCAGGCGCTGCTCGGCGCGTGCCAGCTCACGCTGAGGGTGGCAGGCGCTGAGCCGACGTTGCAGATGGGCCAACTGACGCCGCTCGGTGGCCAGGCGAACCTGCAACGCGCGCCGTAGCCGGGCATCCAGCTCCATCAGCGTGCGCCGCTTCTGGCCCAGCACCTCGCCGGGGTGGCGCAGGCGGGCGCGCAGGTGGTCGAGGCGCTGGCCTTCCCGCTCCAGCCGCGTCTGCATGCCACGCACTAGCTGGCGCTCCAGCCCGGCCAAGCGACGCATCAGCTCGCGGCGGTCCGGCACCAGCATCTCGGCGGCGGCGGAAGGGGTGGGGGCGCGCACGTCGGCGGCCAGATCCGAGAGCGTGGTGTCGACCTCGTGACCCACCGCCGACATCACCGGCAGGCGCGAATGAAAGATCGCCCGCGCCAGGTGCTCGTCGTTGAACGCCCATAGATCCTCCAGGCTGCCGCCGCCACGGGTGATCAGGATGACGTCGCGGTTCGGGTCCAGCGCCTGCTGGCGATTGAGCAGCCCCAGAGCGGCGATCAGCGCCGGCGCTGCCTCGCGGCCCTGCACCGGCACCGCAATCAAGGTGACCTTGGCCTGGGGCCAGCGCGCCTGGAGTACCGCCAGCACGTCGCGGATGGCGGCGCCGGTGGGCGAGGACAGCACCAGCAGATGCCGCGGCGGGTAGGGCAGGGGGCGGGCATTGGCGAACACCCCTTCGGCGGCCAAGCGCTGCTTGAGCCGCTCCAACGCCAGCAACAGCTCGCCTTCGCCGGCCTGCTGCACCGCCTCGGCGATCAGCTGATAGTCGCCGCGGGGCTCGAACAGCGACACCCGACCGCGCACCCGTACCCGGTCGCCGTCGCGCATGGGGGCGGCGACGAAGCGGGCGCGGTTGCGGAACAGCGCGCAGCGCAGCTGGGCCGAGCTGTCCTTGAGGGTGAAGTAAACATGCCCCGAGGCCGGGCGCGAGACCCCGGAAAGCTCGCCCTCGACCCACACCTCGCCGATACCCTGCTCGAGCAGCGCGCGAGCGCGTCGGTTCACTTCGCTGACGGAAAGGGCGCTATCGGT
>JBHYFR010000322.1:0-605 GCA_051859425.1 Oceanicaulis sp.
TTGGTGTCAAGCGGGACCGCCCGATTGGGCATCCTCCGTCGTGACTGGACACCAATAAGCACGCGTCGCCCGGTCGCACAAGTAGCAAAGCGGAAAATTTCCGCAAATCTAGCCGATTATGGCTCATTTCTGCGTGAACGCACGGGCCAGACCCCACAGACAACCCGGTCGCGCCCTTCCAGATCAGGCAGGACAGCCACCGCCTCGAATCCCGCCGCGCGCAGGATGTCGGCCACCTCTGGCCCTTGCGTCCAGCCGATCTCGACCATCAACCGCCCGCCGGGGTGCAGATGCGCGCCCGCCCCGCCCGCAATCGCGCGATAGGCGCTCAGCCCATCCGCCTCATCGGTCAACGCCCCGCGCGGATCGTGCGCCCGCACCTCGGGCATCAGCCCAGCCATTTCTGCCGCCGCGATATAGGGCGGGTTCGACACGATCAGATCAAACACCCCCGTGACGCCATCGAACCAATCCGCCCGGATCAAATCCAGCCGCGCCGCCACCCCCGCCCGCGCGGCATTGCGCGCCGCCACCGCAAGCGCCGCCTTTGAAATATCCGTGGCCACGCCCCGCGCACCCGGCCACTCCGCCAGGAGCGTCACCGC
>JBHYFR010000322.1:615-1297 GCA_051859425.1 Oceanicaulis sp.
GGCTTGGGCCCTGCCAAGGCTTGGGCGATCAGGCATTCCGTCTCGGGGCGCGGATCGAGCACATCCGCCGTCACCTCAAAGGTCCGCCCCCAGAACTCCCGCCGCCCAAGGATCTTGGCCACAGGTTCCCGCGCCTCCCGCCGTGCGATCAGCGCCGCGAACCGCACCGCCGCCCCCGGCTCCAGCTCATCGCCCAGATGCAGGGTCAGCCGGTCACGCGCAATCCCCACGGCCTCGGCCAAGAGCGCGCGCGCATCCCCCGCTGCCCCTTCGATGCCCGCCGCCTCCAGCCGCCGCGCAGCCTCCAACAAGGCCTCGCGCAGGGTCACGACATTTCGGCCAGCAGGCTGGCCTGCGCATCCGCCGTCAGCGCGTCGATCACCTCATCCAGATCGCCACCCAACACCTGCTCCAATTTATAGAGCGTCAGGTTGATCCGGTGATCGGTCATCCGGCCTTGGGGGAAATTATAGGTGCGAATACGCTCGGATCGGTCGCCCGTGCCCACCTGCGCCGCACGATTGGCGCTGCGTTCACTGTCCACCCGATTCCGCTCCAGATCATAGAGCCGGGTTTTGAGGACCTGCATGGCAATCTCGCGGTTGCGGTGCTGTGATTTCTCGGAACTCGTGACCACGATGCCGGTGGGCAAATGCGTGATCCGCACCGCCGAATCGGTGGT
>JBHYFR010000323.1:0-1295 GCA_051859425.1 Oceanicaulis sp.
GGTGATCATCACCATCGGCATGGCGCCGAGCTGGGCGTAGGCAGCCGCGGTGACCAGGTTGGTGGCGCCCGGCCCGAGGGTCGACAGGCAGACGCCGGCGCGGCCGGTCAGTCGGCCGTAGGTGGCGGCCATGAAGCCGGCGGCCTGTTCGTGGCGGGTGAGAATCAGCTTGATGCGCGAATGCGCCAGCGACTCCAGCAGGTCGAGGTTCTCCTCACCCGGAATCCCGAAGACGAATTCCACCCCTTCCGTTTCCAGGCACCGCACCATCAGATCGGATGCTTTCACGTCTTCCCCCCGGTTCGTCGACCCTGATCATCATGCCGGACTTCACTGTCGCGGGTGGCAGCCATCCCAACCACGATGAAAGGAGTGCGTCCCAAAAGGGTCATTTTCCCAGGCTACGCTCTCTACAATGCGGGCTATGCGCTATCGCCTGGGCATCGTGGGCCATCTCTTGCGGGGAGCCATCGCACTCCTGCTGTTGGTGATTTGCGTGCAGGACTGGCCCGCGGCGCGCGCGCACTGGAGCCTGATGCAACTGCCCCCACAGGATCACCATGCCGAAGCGCGCCGCCTGCATGTTGCAGGCCACGATCAGGCGGCGCTGCTCGTCGTCGAAGAAGGCCTGCGGCAGCATGCGGCGCCGGACGCGACACGCGCCCGCCTGCTGGCGCTGCGTGCCGACTTCCATCGGCAGGCACGGCAGGACTGGTATGCCCCGCTGCGCTCGGCGGCTCTTGGTGCGCTTACCGGTCGCGCGGAGGATGCGCCCGGGCTGGTGGCGGCCATCGTCTCCGACCTCTTCGTGTTTGGCGATGTGCGCGATCTGGCCATCCAGTCCGGACGCGGGCTGCGCGGCGAGGCAGTCGACCCGTTCATCGTCGGTCTGTCCGTGGCGGGGCTGGCGCTGACGGCGCTGCCTGCGGCGGACGGCGGCACGGCCGTGCTCAAGGCGGCGCGTCGCAATCACGCACTCAGCCCGGCGCTGTCGGCACACATCACGCGTCAGGCGCGGCAGGCAGTGCGCACGGGAGACAGCAAGGCCTTGCGCCAGATCATTGACGATGCCGACAGCCTGGCCGATGCGATGGGTGTCGCTCCGGCCCAGCGCGTGTTGCGCGATGTGGTGCATCCGGATCAGCTGCGGCAGGCCGCGCAGTTTTCGCGCAGGCCCGGGGGTGCCTATGCGCTGCATGCCGGTGGGGCGCCGTTGCTGCGCTGGCTTCCCACCGCGGACGACGCGGCCCGCGCCGCTGCATTGCGGGCTGCGCGCATGGGATCCGCGGGCCTGG
>JBHYFR010000324.1:0-1288 GCA_051859425.1 Oceanicaulis sp.
GGGCGGTGATCCTCTATATCCTGATCCTGGCCGCGGTGTTCGTGTTCGGCCTGGCCCACGCCCAGCTGCGCACCGAGCGCACAGCCCCGCCGCCGCTGGAAACCTCCGGGCGCGCGATCGCGGTGGAAGGCTGGATCGAGGCGGTGGAGCGCGGCGGGAGCCGCCCGCGCCTGCGCATCCAGGTGACCGCCATGGAGGGCGCCGGAGAGCCGCCGCGGCGGATAAGGGTGCGCGCAGGGCTGGGTGATTTCGCGCCGGGCGACGGCGTGCGCGTGCGCGCCGTGCTCAGCCGCCCCACCGGCCCGGCGGCGCCAGGCGGCTATGATGGCGGGCGCGCGGCCTAGTTCGATTCCGTGGCGCTGACCGGCTATGCGATTGCGGCGCTGGAGCCGGCGCAGGTAGAGGGCGGCGGGTTCAGCCGCTGGCTGGCCGGACTGCGATGGCGCCTGGCCCAGCGGGTAGAAGCCGTCGCAGGCGAGCGCACCGGCGCGGTGGCGGCAGCCCTGCTGACGGGTGAGCGCGCGGGCGTAAGTGAGGAAGACGCCGAGGCGCTGCGCCTGTCGGGGCTGGGGCATATTCTGGCGATATCGGGCCTGCACATGGCGCTCTTTGCCGGCGGCGTGTTCTTCGCGGTGCGCTTTGCGCTGGCCAGCATCGAGCCGCTGGCGCGCGCCCATGATCCGCGCAAGCCCGCCGCGCTGATCGCCATTCTGGCGGCCACCGCCTATCTCATCCTGTCTGGCGCTGCGGTGTCCACTCAGCGCGCCTGGATCATGGCCTGCGTCGTGCTGATCGGCGTCCTCATCGACCGGCGCGCCTTTTCGTTGCGCTCCCTCGCGCTGGCGGCGCTGGCTGTGCTGCTGATCGCGCCTGAAAGCGTGATCCATGCCGGGTTCCAGATGAGCTTCGCGGCGGTGGCGGCGCTGATCGCCGTCTATGAGGCGTGGATGCGGGTGCGGCCCGCGCCCGAGGGGCGGCCCGGCCTGGTCGGGCGGGCCTGGGGCTCGTTCGCCGGGCTTACCGTGACGTCTCTGGTGGCGGGCGCGGCCACGGGCGCCTTCGCCGCCTTTCATTTCCAGCGCATGGCCGCCTACGGCATGATCGCCAATCTGACCGCCATGCCGGTCTTTACGTTTTGGGTCATGCCCGCAGGCGTGATGGCGCTGGCCGCTGCGCCTTTCGGGCTGGAGGGCGTGTTCCTGTTCGCCATGGATCACGGCCTGCGCGTGGTGCTGGCCATCGCCCATTGGACCGCCGGTCTGGAGGGTTCTGCCGTGCAGGTCACCGC
>JBHYFR010000325.1:0-1287 GCA_051859425.1 Oceanicaulis sp.
GAGCGCGCGCAGCAGGCGGCCGAGGCTGCCGCGGCATTCGGCGCCGACGCGGCGGTGCTGATCGATTCCTGGGGCTTCATGCTGCGTCTGGCGTGGAAGCTGGAGGCGCATGCGCCGCACATCAAGCGCATCAAATATGTCGGCCCGCAGGTCTTCGCCGCCCGCCGGGGCCGGGCGAAAGTGCTGGCGCGCCATGTGGATCATCTTTTGGCGATCCACCCGTTCGACGCTGAATATTTCGAGCCGCACGGGCTGAAGACCACCTTTGTGGGCAATCCGGCGCTGGCGCGCGATCTCTCCGGCGACGGGCCGGCCTTTCGCAAGCGCCATGGCATCGGCCAGGATGACGAATTGCTGCTGATGCTCTTTGGCAGCCGCCGGGGCGAGCTGGAGCGCCTGTTCGAGCCCTTCGCCATCGCGGCGGGCCGCCTGCGCGAAGCGCGGCCCCAGACCCGTCTGATTACGGCTCTCGCGCCCTCCATCGCCGAACAGGCGCGCGCCATGATTGCGGCCGAGCCGGCCTTCTCGAACCTGGTGATCGCCGATGCACCCGAGCGCCTGGACGCCTTCCACGCCGCCGATGCGGCGCTGGCGTGTTCAGGCACCGTGACGCTGGAGCTGGCGCGCGTGGGCGTGCCGACCATCGCCGCCTACCGCCTGGGCTGGATCACCTGGGCCATCGCGCGCTTCATCCTGATGAAGGCGAAATATATTTCGCTTGTGAACATCGCCGCCGACGAGATGCTGATCCCGGAGCTGGTCCAGATGGACTGCACCGGCGACCGGCTGGCGGGCGCCGCCTACGCCATGCTGGAGGATGCGCGCGGGCGCGAGGCGCTGTCAGAACGCCTGCGCGAGGTGACGCAAATCATGGCCGGCGAGGGCGGTGATCCCGCCACGGTGGCGGCGCGCACGGTGCTGGAGTTGGTCAGGGCGAAGGCGGGCGGCGTGAGGGCGTGATACGCTGCATTCAAAGCGGCATTAAGGCGGGCAGCCTGAGCGGCTCCCCCGCATGACGGCAGGGGAGCCGCAGCGGCCATCCACCCCCTTGTTTTCCCGGGCGGCGAAGCCGACCCGGGACCCATCCACCGATCATCTCTACCGCAGCGGCGGCTGGAAATTATGGGGGATGGATCCCGGATATGGGCTGCGCCCATTCCGGGAAAACAGAGGGTGGGGATGAGACGAAACACCCCCCTTATCCCCGCCCCCTCTACCCGCGTGCATACTCTCCTCACTCGCCCCGCAGGCGGGGGCGCTGTCGCGAGGCGTCCGGCAGGTGTGCGG
>JBHYFR010000326.1:0-1284 GCA_051859425.1 Oceanicaulis sp.
CAGGCCGGAGGCTCCTGGGGCAAGGCGAAATACGCGGCGGCCCCCGCCGCCAGCGCGCAGGGCAGCCACAGGATCAGACGTGACGGATCGGGCGCGCTGAGGCCTGCAGGGGCGCCCAGCACGGCCACAGCGCTGCGCTCCCAGAAGCCGGGCGTGCGCCGGGAGGGATCAAAGACCGCGTCCACACGGGTGAGTGTTGCGCCTGTGGCGTGTTTAGCGCAAGGCGCGTTCGCGCAGCAGGAGAGCCGCTACGCCTTGGCGAAGAAGCCTTTCATGGCGCGCGCCGCCTGACGGATGCGCTGCTCGTTCTCCACCAGCGCCAGGCGCACATGGGTGTCGCCGCGCTCGCCAAAGCCCAGCCCCGGCGCCACGGCCACATCGGTCTCTTCCAAGAGGCGCTTGGCGAATTCCACCGAACCCATATGAGCATAGGGTTCCGGGATCGGGGTCCAGGCGAACATGGTGGCGGGTGGGCTGGGGATGTCGAAACCGATGCGGCCAAAGCTCTCCACCATCACATCGCGGCGCTTGCGATAGATCAGGCGCGCGGCCTCCACCCCGTCCTGGGGACCATCCAGCGCCGCCACCGCTGCGATCTGGATGGGCGTGAAGGCGCCATAGTCGAGATAGGATTTGACGCGTTTGAGCGCCTCGACCAGGCGCGCGGACCCGGCGGCGAAGCCGATGCGCCAGCCCGGCATGGAATAGGTCTTGGACATGGAGGTGAACTCCACCGCCACATCGCGCGCGCCCTTCACCTCCAGGATGGAGGGCGGCGGCCCGCCGTCAAACCAGATATCGGCATAGGCCAGATCTGAAATGATGACGAGATTATTGGCCCTGGCGAGCTTGACCGCCTCTTCATAGAAATCGAGCCCGACCACGCGCGCTGTCGGGTTCGACGGAAAGTTCAGCACCAGGGCGGACGGCGCGGGGATGGAGCGTTTGCACGCCAGCGCCACATCGCGCAGGAATGTCTCCGGATTATCAAACCCCACCGGGCGCACCGCCGCGCCGGCGATGATGAAGCCGAACATGTGGATGGGATAGGACGGATCGGGCACCAGGATGACATCGCCCGGCGCGGTGATCGCCTGAGCCAGGTTGGCCAGCCCCTCCTTGGAGCCCAGCGTCACGCACACTTCGGTGTCAGGATTGAGCGCCACGTTGAACCGGCGCTCATAGTAGCGCGCCAGCGCCCGGCGCAGCGAGGGCAGACCCTGACTGGCCGAATAGCGATGCGCGCGCGGGTCGGCGGCCACCTCTTTCAGCTTCTCGATGATA
>JBHYFR010000327.1:0-1274 GCA_051859425.1 Oceanicaulis sp.
CCACGGAGCGGCGCCGGGGCGTTCACGCCAAGCCTAACAAAGGGCGTAATCCCCCCTCCGTCAGCTTCGCTGACACCTCCCCCGCAAGCGGGGGAGGACAAGAGGGGCGCATCTCATCGTCTAAACTTCAGACGAGCACAGCCCCCCTTACGCATCCACCTCCGCCTCAAGCGCGAACTCCTGGATGAAGTCGCGGCGGGGTTCGACCACGTCGCCCATCAGCTTGGTGAACAGGTCGTCGGCGATGTCGGCTTCCTCGATGGTGACCTGGAGGAAGGAGCGGGCGTCCGGGTCCAGCGTGGTTTCCCACAGCTGGCCGGGATTCATTTCGCCCAGACCCTTGTAGCGCTGGATTTTCAAGCCCTTGGCGCCCGAGGCCTGGACCGCATGGACCAGCTGGGCGGGCGAGTGGATGATGGTTTCATTGCCGCGCTGGCGGAACACGGCCGGGCCGTCATAGTCGGCCGCCACCGCCGCCGCGCGCTCGGCCAGACGCCGGGCGTCGGGGCTGGCGAGCACGCGGTCATCCAGGGTCAGGGTCTCGGTCACGCCCCGCACTTCGCGCTCAAACACGATGGCGCCTTCGGGCGCACGCCGTCCGGTCCAGCCATCCTCGCCCTCGTCGGCCATGGCCGCCAGGCGCCGGGCCGCGTCATTGATGGCTTCAGGTTCGGCGTCCGGGGACAGGGCGCCGGACAGGGCGGCGGCCTCCAGCGCGAAGATGGGCGCGCGCGCCGAGAGCCGTTCGAGCGACAGGAGCACGCCGCGCGCCGCCTTCACCCGGGCGGCCAGATCGGCGCCGGTAATGCTTTCACCGCTGGCGAACGCCAGCACCGCGTCCTGGGCGCCCTCCTCGATCAGGAAGGCGTCCATTTCGGCCTGGTCGGTGAGATAGCGCTCCGACTTGCCCCGCGCGACCTTGTAGAGCGGCGGCTGGGCGATATAGAGATGGCCGCGCTCGATGAGCTCGGGCATCTGGCGGTAGAAGAACGTCAGCAAGAGCGTTCGGATATGGGCGCCGTCCACGTCGGCGTCGGTCATGATGACGACCTTGTGGTAGCGCAGCTTGTCGAGATCGAGCTGGTCGCGGCCAATGCCCGCGCCCAGCGCGGTGATCAGCGTGCCGACCTGGTCCGATGACAGCATCTTGTCAAAACGCGCGCGCTCCACATTGAGGATTTTGCCGCGCAGGGGCAGGACGGCCTGGTTCTCGCGGTTGCGGCCCTGCTTGGCGGAGCCGCCGGCGGAGTCACCCTCCACGATGAACAGTTCGG
>JBHYFR010000328.1:0-1272 GCA_051859425.1 Oceanicaulis sp.
GGCCGAGGGCAAGGAACACAAGGATTTCAACGGCGAGACCTATATCATGGAGACCGGCCTCGTCGCCGACGTCTCCCTGGTCAAGGCGTGGAAGGCCGATACGGCGGGCAATCTGGTCTTCCGTAAGACCGCGCGCAACTTCAATCCGATGATGGCCACCGCCGGCAAGGTGACCGTGGCCGAGGTGGAAGAAATCGTGCCCGTCGGCGCGCTGGATTCCGACGCCATCCACACGCCGGGCATTTTCGTGCAGCGCCTGATCCAGGGCCAGCACGAGAAGCGGATCGAGCAGCGCACGGTGCGGGCCTGATACCGGCTGGCGCCAACGCGCGCGTAATTGTCACAATTCCACGGCGGCGGGCGGCCGCCATCTGCGCTATATTGGACGGGGGGCTGACAACGCTGATGAGGAGTGATGCGCCCATGCGATCCCTGACCTGTCTGGCTGGCCTTGCCGGCGCCGCCGCCCTGCTGACCGCGCCCGCCGGTGCGTCCGATGTGGACTTTCTTGAGATTGATCCTGCGTCCGTGAAAGTCGAAGAGCGCTGCCTGAACGCGCCGAACGAGTTCCGCCGCGAAGCCTGGCTGACCGACGATATCTATGACCAGCGCTTCCACTGGGTGGAGGTGTCGGGACAGGCGCGCAGCGTGCTGATCGAGTTTGAAAGCTCCTGCCGCATGCTGGATGTGGGCCGCCGTGTTTTGCCCGCCAGCGCCGCCCTGTGCGCCCCGCGCAGCGTGCGCTCGGGCACGCGCATGTGCCGCACGCAAAATCTCTATATCGTGCCCAATGAGCAGGCCGCGCGCGATCTGGCGCTGCGCATCCAGCTCGACCGCGCCCGGGCTGATGGCGCCAGCCTGCCCCATGATAACCGCGAGGCGGCTGACGCCTTGCGCGCCGGGGCGCGCTGACCCCCGGCGACCCTTCGGGCGCGGGCGGGGTGACTGAAATTACGGTCGGTCCGGTTGAGTCCGGGCGGGCCGGTACTGTTGAATGACACCGGGCCGCAACGCCGCGCCCGCCCGCATGAGGAGACTGACCATGGCCTGGACCCGCGACGAGCTCGCCCAACGCGCCGCCAAAGAGCTGCAGGACGGCTTCTACGTCAATCTGGGCATTGGCATTCCCACCCTGGTGGCCAACTACATCCCCGAGGGCATGGACGTCACCTTGCAGTCGGAGAACGGCATGCTGGGCATGGGCCCGTTCCCGCGCGAGAACGAGGTGGACCCCGACCTGATCAATGCGGGCAAGCAAACCATCACCGAACT
>JBHYFR010000329.1:0-1254 GCA_051859425.1 Oceanicaulis sp.
GGCGACGTCATGCTGGTCGGATTCCAATACTGCCCGGTCGGATGGGTGAATGCGTACGGCTCTCTTCTGCCCATATCGGACTACGAGGCCCTGTTCGCCGTGATCGGCACGGCCTATGGCGGCGACGGGCAGAGCACGATGGGCGTCCCGGACTTGCGTGGCCGGATTCCCGTCGGCGCCGGCACAGGCCCGGGCCTCGCCCCGGTTCAGCGCGGCGAGATGATGGGGTCTCAAAGCGTGACGCTGACCACTGCCAATCTGGCCCAGCATACGCACGTGGCGCTCGGCACTACCCAGATTGCCGATGTGGTCAACCCGCAAAACGCGACTCCGGCAAGTTTCGCCCAGCCGCGCTACCGTGTTGGCGGCGTGGACGCGACCATGGACAATGACATGATCACCGAGGTGGGCGGGTCGGAGCCCGTCAATATCGCCGCCCCGACCCTGGCCCTGCGCTATTGCATGGCAACTGAGGGGATTTTCCCGTCGCGGCCCTAACTGAGCCGGTGCGCCTCCGGTCCCAGGGGCCGGAGGCGCATACTGCCGCCTCAGCCGCGGCGCGTCAGATCAAAGCTCGCCATGCCGGCCAGATTGACGATGTCGGACACCGGCGAGCCCACGCGCGCGATCTGCACCGATTTTTCCAGCCCGATCAGCAGACCCTCGATCACCGTGGCGCCGCCCGCCGCTTTGAGCAGGCGCGTGGCGATGGAGGCTGAATGCACGGCGGGCATGACCAGCACATTGGCCGCATCGCTAAGGCGCGAGAACGGATAGACCTCGTGATGGTTGGGATCGAGGGCGATGTCGGCGGCCAGCTCCCCCTCATACTCGAACGAGACGCCGCGCTCGGCGAGGATCTCCACCGCGCGCTGGACCTTGGTGGTGCGCTCGCCCGGCGGGTTGCCGAAGGTGGAATAGGACAGGAAGGCCACGCGCGGCGACAGACCCAGCCGGCTGGCGGCGTGGGCGGCGCCTTCGGCGATCTCGGCCAGATCGTCCGCGTCGGGAAACTCGGTGGCGTTGGTGTCGGCGATGACCAGCGTGCGGCCCTTGGCCAGTGCGATGGACAGGCCGATGATCCGGCCTCCGGGCGCCGGGTCGAGCACCAGGCGGATATCTGACAGCGTGTTGGTGAAATGGCGCGTGACGCCGGTCACCATCCCGTCCGCATCGCCAAATCGCAGCATGCAGGCGGAGAAGACGTTGCGGTCATTATTGACCAGGCGCTGGACGTCCCGGCGCAGATAGCCC
>JBHYFR010000330.1:0-1249 GCA_051859425.1 Oceanicaulis sp.
TGCTCTTCGTCGATGGCCTGCCGTTGGGCGCCACCGGCAAGGTGCAGAAGAACAAGCTGCGCGACGAGTACGGCGATCACCTGATGAAGCAAGCCGGCTAGCCAAGGCCACTACCCGGCGCCAGCAGCGGGCGGCGGGTGGCAGACTGCGGGTCCTTTTCGTGTCGTGATTGGCCATGAATGTCCGGACCTGCCTGTCTGCCTCCCCGCTGCTCGGTCATCTGCCTGCCGCCGCCCTGGATGAACTGAGCGCCGAGGCGGTCTCCGTCAGCCTGCGCGGCGGCGACACGCTGTTCGAAGCGGGCGACCCGACCGACGCGGTCTATGTCGTCGCTGTCGGCCGACTGCGGATCGAACTCGCCGTCCCGGTGGATGTGACCGCCGGAGACATCGTTGGCGAGGTCGGTGCGCTGACCGAAGAAACCCGGAGTGCGCGCGCCTCCGCCCTGCGCGATACCCTGCTGCTCAAGATCGACGCCACCGCCTTTCGTCGTGTGCTCGCGCGCCACGAGGCGGCGCACCGCGCGCTGCTGCAGCTGGTGGTGGCGCGTCTGCGCGGCGAGCACAGCGGACGCCGTTCCCAACAGCGCAGTGCGCACGTCGTCGCTGTGCTGCCGTTGACCGAGGATGCCGACTATGCCGCGGTCGCGCGCAGCCTTGCCCAGGCGCTGACCGCGGACCTCGCTGCTCACGTGCCCTTGCTCGACCGACAGGCCGTGGACCGCGACCTCGGCCCCGGGGCCGCCCAGACCCGTTTCGACGCCGGCGACGCCAACGCGCGCCTGGTGTCCTGGCTGCAGGCGCTGGAGGGCGACAGCGCCCATGTGATCGCGGCGGCCGACGGCATGCCCGAGCCGTGGACGCTGCGCGTCGCGCGCCAAGCCGACCGCATCCTGCTGGTGGCCGGCGACGGAGCACTACACAGCGACACGCTGCAGGCACTCGAAACCGCGGCCACGCCAGCCCCGCGCGAGCTGGTGCTGGGGGGCGGCACGGCGCGCGCCGCGGAGTTGATGGCGCGCAGCGGCGCGCGCTTCCTCCACCACTGCGATCTGCAGCGACCGCAGACGATGCGCCGGCTGGCCCGTCAGGTGGCGGGCAAGGCCACGGGCCTGGTGCTCGGCGGCGGCGGTGCGCGCGGCTTCGCGCACATCGGGCTGCTGCGCGCCCTGGAAGAGGCGAGACTCGAGATCGATATGGTCGGCGGCACCAGCATGGGTGCCTTCATCGCCGCATTGCACGCCCAGGGC
>JBHYFR010000331.1:0-295 GCA_051859425.1 Oceanicaulis sp.
AGGGCGTATCGCCCTGGCCTGATGTGACGGGCCAACCCCGAACCGTAGGAGTCACTGCATGACCCGAGCCGTTCCCGAACCGCGCAAGACCCTCGATCCGGACCGGGTGGCCGAGTGGCTGGCCCGCCATCCGGACTTCTTCGTCGGCCGCGAGGGGCTGCTGCAGCAACTCAAGGTGCCCCACCCGGAGGCCCACGGCACCACCTCGCTGCTGGAGCGTCTGGTTCACGACCTGCGCCGCCGCGCCGAACAGGCCGAGTGGCGGCTGGAGCAGCTGCTGGAGTCGGCGCGTCAC
>JBHYFR010000331.1:305-1223 GCA_051859425.1 Oceanicaulis sp.
CGGCTTTGCGCGTTTTCGCGGCGAGCCGGTGGCCATCATCGGACAGGAAAAGGGTTCGGACACAAAGAGCAGGCTGAAGCACAATTTCGGCATGGCCCGGCCCGAAGGCTATCGCAAGGCTGTCCGCATCATGGACCTGGCCGAGCGCTTCCAGATCCCCGCCGTGGCCCTGTGGTGCCCCGCTCAGCTCACCAATCACGAGCCGCTGCCACCGCAGCCGCCGCGCCACGTGCTCGACGAACACGCCGGCGTACGCCTGGCCGCGCTGCTCGACGGACGCACCAGCCGCTGTACCCGGCTCACCCCCACCGACTGGGGGCGCCTGCTGCCCCACGCCAAGCCGCCGCGCCAGGCCGGCTCCTGCGCCCTGGCCCGGCTGACCCTGGGCGAGCCGATGGGCTACCTGGTGCTGGCCAGCCCCGACCCGGACCATTTCCGCGCCAGCATGGACACCCTGTTCACCGAATACCTGGGCGACGTGCTGGCCCGGCTGCTGCTGCGCCATGCGCCCAGCGTGCATGACAGCCCCCCGGCGCATGGCTGAGAGTGCGCTGCGACAGCAGCTGGGCGCCTGCCTGGAGCGGCTGTCACGCAGTGCCAGTCCGGCCACGCTGAGCGCCTATCGCCGCGATCTCGAGGCACTGGCGGAATTCCTCGAGGCGCGCGACATCCATGACGCCGCGCGCCTGGAGCTGAGCCTGGTGCGGCGCTTTCTCGGCGCCGAGCGCAGCCGCGGCCTGGCCCCGCGCAGCCTGGCGCGTCGCCGTGCCGCCGTGTCGCACTTCGGCGCCTTCCTGGTGAACGCCGGCGTGCTCGGCCACAACCCGGCCGAACTGGTACCGACGCCGCGCCAGGGCGCCCATCTGCCCAAGCCGCTGGATGCCGACCAGCTCGCGCGGCTGCTCGACACGCCCCACG
>JBHYFR010000332.1:0-1222 GCA_051859425.1 Oceanicaulis sp.
ATGAATCCGAAAAAATTGCGCAGCGCCAGGCGCCGTTCGAACAGCATGACGCCGTGGCTGACCAGCGCGGGTATCAGCACGCAGATCAGCGCATTGGTACCAAAGCTGGTCCACGGTTCCAGGCCCACGAGGGTGGTTACGGCGAGCGCCATCAATCCCGCCAGACTGGCCAGTCCCCAGCCCATCATCAGTGTGAGCAGGGTGATGCCCAAAATGTGGATGGCTAGCCCGGGGGCGATGCCGGCGCGCATCTGCCACAGAAAGCCGAGGGCGACAGCCGCGCCGAACAGCACATGTTGCAGTGCGGCGTCCTCGACCAGCCGACGCCATGGGGCGGCGCGCAGCGCAAAGACCAACAAGACCAGCGCCAGGGCATTGGTGAGATACCACAGACCTGCGGGCAAAAGGTTTTCCGTCATTCCCATGACGGCGCTCCTGGACGGCGTGCGGTAGTCCACGACGGGAAGGACTGAGAGCGTAGCAACCGCGGGAGAAGATGTCCGGCTCTAGGCCGCCTGTTGTCGCAGATAGGCGGTGAAACCCGGACCGGGATGCAATGGGCGGGAGCGTCCCGCCAGGACCGAGGCCATGATCTCGGACCAGCGGTAGGCTTCCAGCGTGTCGGAATCAATCGGCGCAAAGTGCAGATCGCCGCCGATGTGTGGCACCGCTTCGAGACGTGCGAAGCGCCCGCGATCGCCGGTCTTGAGTGCGATGCGCCACCAGTCGCCGGCGCGTAGCTGTCGCCCCAGCCAGTCATCGGCGCGTTCGCGCTTGGGGTCTGATGCCGCAGCGGCTGCTACGTGCGCGGGCGGCTCAGCCGATTGCGCATCGGTGGCGGGCCTTGTCTCGCTGACGGCGCTGGCCTGCGGCGGTGACGCTGCGCGATCCTGGAAGCGCTGGTCGCCCATGAGTTCGTCCAGCGATACGCTGGCCTCGCAGGCGGCTGCAAAGCGATCGCGAAGACGCACCATGATGCGGTTCAAGGCCATCAGTTTGGCGCCGGCATCGCGCAGCGTATGCGCGGTATGTTCCGCCAGGCCTTCGAAGCGGTCGCGCATGTCGACCGCGCTCAGCGGGTCAAGGCTATCCGCCAACTCGCCGAGCAACTGCAGCGCGCTGTCCATTTGTTTGGACGCAACGCCCTTGCTGACCCAGACCCAGGCCAGGTAGGGGATCATGACTGTACGCAGCCAGGCATCGCCGCCGCGTACCAGGCGGC
>JBHYFR010000333.1:0-1217 GCA_051859425.1 Oceanicaulis sp.
GATGGCCGCGCCCTCAAAGGCCGCCTTCATGCGCAGGGTCACCGTCTCCAGCGAACGCGCCAGCATCCAGCAGGTATTGGGATCAAGATTGGTGCCCATGCCCGAGCGCAGCTTGCGCACCGGGCGCATCAGCGCGCTGGACCCCATGGCGGCGCCGCCGATCAGGTCTGAATGCCCGCCGATATATTTGGTCAGGGAGTAGACGACGATGTCCGCGCCATGGGCCAGCGGGGTCTGGCCGATCGGGCCCAGAATCGTGTTGTCCACCACCACGGGCGGGCGATGGCCCTGGCGCTCGCCGATGGCGTCGGCCAGGCGCTTCATCTGGGACAGATCCACCACCTCATTGGTGGGGTTGGTGGGGGTTTCGCAGAAGATCACCGCGATGCGGCCGAGCTTCAGGGCCGCTTCCATCGCCTCATTGATCTCCGCCTCGCTAGCGCCGGCGAAGAAGTCGGCGCTCTTGATGCCGTATTGCGGCAGGATGGCGCGGATCAGCGTCTCGGTGCCGCCATAGAGCGGGGTCGACTGCAGCACCACATCGCCGGCATGGGCGTGGGCCATAATCACGGTGGAGATGGCGCCCATGCCCGACGAGAAGACCAGCGCGTCCTCGGCCCCGTCAAACAGGGTAAGGCGGTCTTCGAGCACCTCCATATTCGGGTTGTTGAAGCGCGAGTACAACAGACCCGCCTGGACCGGGTCGCCGGCCTGGGAGCGCCCGCCCATGACGCGGAAGAAGGCGGCGCCCTCTTCGGCGGTGGCGAAGGCGAAGGTGGAGGTCTGGAAAATGGGCGGCTTGATCGAGCCTTCGGACAGCTTGGCGTCGAAGCCATAGCTCATCATCAGGGTTTCCGGGCTCAGCGAGCGCGCGCCCAGCGCGCGCTTGCGGTAGGGCGTATCAGGTTTGCTCATGTCGGGCTCCTGCCGGCGGCGCCCCGAGGGCGCCCAGCGGCGACAGACGAATGGGATCGGGTTTACCGCTCCTGTCTTGCGCTGACCGCGCGTGCGGGTCAACCCGGGCCACCGGATACGGACCCCCGGCGGGACGATGGCCAGCGGGTGGCGGACCGGTGTTGAACCCGTGCCGGCGCGGTGATGGGCCGTGCGCGCTGTGAGAGTGTGAACGGGTCCCTTGAATGCAGAACGGCCCGCCGGATTTCTCCGGCGGGCCGTCTGATTATGGACTGATCGTCCTGGACTTAGTTCAGGTTGAT
>JBHYFR010000334.1:0-1203 GCA_051859425.1 Oceanicaulis sp.
ATCAGCTCCAGGCCCAGGGCTGAGCGCGCCCGGGCGCCGCCATCCCGGGACAAATCATCGGCGGCAGCGGCGATAGTCCCCGCGTCATGAGTCAGGGCGATCAGGCGCACGGCCTGGGAAAACACCTCCGGATCGCCGGTCTCGTAGGCGGCGGCCAGCAGAGCTGACAGGCTGTCGGGCAGGCGGGGCTCGTCCGCCGCCGCCGCAGACAGGGCGGCGGCAAGGGCGAGGGCTGCAAGAGATGCGGGCATGACAGTCACCGTCAGCAGTTTTCGGTTTTTCAAGGCTGTTAAAACCTCCTAGCCTTTATGAGCCGTGAACGTAACCGGGAGCCTGACCTTGACCGACCGCTACGCTGATGACGAACCGCTCATCCCTGACTGGGCCGGGCCGGCCTATCTCGTGGTCTCGCTGGTCACCTCTGTGATCTATTTCGGGCTGGACAATTTCACCGCCTCCACCTCGGGCCTGCTGGTGATCGCCAAGACGCTGTCCGTCGTGCTGCTGGCGGCCTATGCAGCGTTTTCGCGCGCGCCGCTGCTGACCCTGGCGCTGCTGGCCTCGGCGGGGGGAGATTTCGCCCTGGCGCTCAGCCCGCCGGCGCGCGAGGCCGGCATCGCGTTCTTCGCCGCCGCCCATATCGTCTATGCCGCGATCTTCGCCCTGGCGATCTGGCGCACCGGCTGGCGGCGCTCAGGCCTGCCCATCGCAGGCGCACTGGCCGTGTTCGGTGTGATCATGCTGATCTGGCTGCGCCCGGGCATGGGCGAGCTCGCCGGTCCGGCCAGCGCCTATATCGGCATTATCCTGGCCATGGCCATGCTGGCGGGCTTTGTGAAGGGTCCGCGCCTGATCGCCATCGGCGCAATCGTATTCATCGCCTCGGACGCCATCATCGCCGCACGCTGGTTCGGCGGGACGCTGCAGCCGGACGGTTTTGACTGGCCCGCGGCGCTGATCTGGATCCTGTACTACGGCGCGCAAGTGGCGCTGGCGGTCGGGATTGTGCGGATGAAGCGGGCGCGGGCAGCGAGCGCATAGCGCCGGGATTCAGGCTCAGGCGACCCGAACCTGAGGCTTCACATCGGCTTCGCCATTCAGAGCCTTGAGAATCGGCCCGAGGCTTTCCAGCCTTGGATTGCCGCGGACGCTGAGCATGCGCATCAGGCTTTTGCGCGGCGTGCCGGTCACCGCCTCCAGGCG
>JBHYFR010000335.1:0-1202 GCA_051859425.1 Oceanicaulis sp.
CATGACAGCGACGGCCAGCGGATCGACGCGCTGGATCGCCTGATCCCGTGGTTGCAGGAAAACCTGCCCGAGGACGACGGCGCGGTGTCCATCGCGCATGGCGATTTCCGGCTGGGCAACCTGATCTTCGCCCCCGATGCGCCCCGCGTCGCCGCCGTGCTGGACTGGGAACTGTCGACGCTGGGCCACCCGCTGGCCGACCTGGGCTTTTGCGTGATCCCATGGCACGCCACGCCAGAGGAATACGGCGGCATCCGGGGCACCGGCTGGGACGCGGGCGGCATCCCCACCCGCGAGGCCTTCGTGGCGGAATACTTCGCGCATTCCGACCTGAAAGCCCCGCTGCTGCCCTTCCACGTAGCCTTTGCCATGTTCCGCTTCGCGGTGATCTTCCACGGCATCGCCGACCGCGCCCGCCACGGCAGCGCCGCCTCCTCCGAGGCGGCCTCTCTGGGTCCGCTGGCCAACCGCTTCGCGATCCGCGCGGCAGAGGTGGCGGGGATCTGACAGGCGGTCCGGCGAAAAAGGCCACCTTCAAACGGCGCGGCCCCGCGCAAGGGACAGCCGCGCACTGGCGAATCGGTCGTTGACGAGCGGCAACCCAACGCGCCCCCCAAGTCGGCCCCCCGACGGGCGCTTCCAAAGGCCCGTTCCGCCACGCTGACCCAAGCCTCCGTGCGCGGGTCAGGCGATGGTCAGGCGGCGCCCATGCCCTCGATCGAGCCAAACAGCCGGGTCAGGTGGCAAAGCGCCGCGCCGGTCGCCTCGGCCATCGCGGGCAGGGTCAGCCATTCCAATGCCCAGGCCGCGCCCGACCGCTCCTGTTCGTGCACCATGGCCTGCGCCAGCAGGCCCTGCTGCGCGGCCACGAAGCGCGCCAGCGCGATCGTCGCTTCGGCCAGAACCGGGTTCTGCTTGTGCGGCATGGCCGAAGAGCCCCCTGCCCCGGACAGGCGAAGCTCGTCCACCCCCTGCTGCGCCATCAGCGCCACATCCTGCCCGATCTTGCCAGCGGTGCCCGCCACCAGCGTCAGCCAGTGGCCCATGGCCACAGGCCCGCTGCGGTCGCTGTGCCAGACCGGCGCGGGCGCTAGGCCAAGCAGGCGCGCGACCTCTTCGGCCACCGCCGCGCCCTGCCCCTCGGGCAGATCGCGCCGCCCCACGGCACCGCCGACCTGCACCCGCCCGATCTCTGCCCGAAG
>JBHYFR010000336.1:0-1185 GCA_051859425.1 Oceanicaulis sp.
CGCCTGGTAGCACACCGGGCGCAGGAAGCGGAAGATCGCCGCGCTGCCCACCGAGGTGGTGCGGGAATCCGAGGTGGCCGGGAAGGGGCCGCCGTGGACCATGGCGTGACACACCTCGACCCCGGTGGGCCAGCCGTTGGCGAGGATCCGCCCCGCCTTGCGCTCGAGGATCGGCAGCAGCTGCCTGGCGGCGTCCAGGTCGCCGTCGTCCATCTGCAGGGTGGCGGTGAGCTGGCCTTCCAGGTGGGCCGCAACGCGTTGTATCTCGCTCGTGTCGGCGCACTCGATCACCAGCGAGGTGGCGCCGAACACTTCTTCCTGCAGCTCGGGCTCGGCGAGGAAGTCCTGGGCGGTGGTGACGAACAGTCCGGCCTGACAGGCATGGGCGCTCTCGCCGACCTGGCCGCGGGCTACTTCTTTGACTTTCGAATTCGATGCCAGCCGGGCCACGCCCTGCTCGTAGGCGTCGTGGATGCCCGGGGTGAGCATGGTCTGGCCGGCGCTCTGCTTGACGGCACCCCCTGCCGCCTCGACGAAGGCGCCGAGCTCGGCGCCCTTCACGCCGATCACCAGCCCGGGGTTGGTGCAGAACTGCCCGGCGCCCATGTTGAGCGAGGCGACGAAGCCTTCGGCGAGCTGGGCGCCGCGTGCCTTGAGCGCCTCGGGCAGCAGGAACACCGGGTTGATCGAGCTCATCTCGGCGTAGACCGGGATCGGCTGGGGGCGGGCCTGGGCGGTTCTCATCAGCGCCGTGCCGCCGGCGCGGGAGCCGGTGAAGCCCACCGCCTGGATGCGCGGATCGGCCACCAGCGCCTGGCCCACCTCGCGGCCCGAGCCGAACAGCAGCGAGAACACCCCCTCGGGTAGGTTGCTCTTCTCCACCGCCCGCTGCACGGCGCGACCCACCAGCTCCGAGGTGCCGGGATGGGCGGAGTGCGCCTTGACGATCACCGGACAGCCAGCGGCCAGCGCCGAGGCGGTATCGCCGCCGGCCACGGAGAAGGCCAGCGGGAAGTTCGAGGCGCCGAACACGGCGACGGGGCCGAGTGGAATATGGCGCTGGCGCAGGTCGGCGCGGGGCAGCGGTTCATGCTCGGGCAGGGCCGGATCGAGGCGCAGGTCGAGCCACTCGCCGGCGCGTACCACATTGGCGAACAGGCGCAGCTGGCCGCAGGTGCGGCCGCG
>JBHYFR010000337.1:0-1184 GCA_051859425.1 Oceanicaulis sp.
CGGGGCGACCCGATGCGGAGCGCGAAGCCCTGTTGCGCCAGATCGAAAGCCGGGTCGCGCGCTGGCGCAATGGCTTTGCCGAGCCCGCCATCGCCCGCGTTCGCGCTGGAGACCAGGCCGGTTTACAGCGCTTGCTGGCGGAGCGCGATGAACGCGCGCTGCTGGCGGGTGCCGAAGGCGCGCTTGAGCGCATGGCGAGCCGCGCGCGGTCGCAACTCGAACAACGCGAGAGCCTCATGCGGCAACGATTGCGCACCATCGAGGTCACCGTAATCGCCGGGATGCTGGGCGCCCTGTTGGTGATGCTGCTGGTGGTGCGCTTGACCCATGCGCGCGTCACCCATCCAATGGCGGCCCTGGCAGCGAGCACGCGCCGTCTGGCAGCGGGCGACGAGTCGGTGACCATTGCCTACCAGGGTCAGGCCGATGAAGTCGGGGATATTGCGCGCGCACTCAACCAGTTTCGCGATGCCAAGCGGCTGTCGCGCGAGTCGGCCTGGATCAAGGCGCATGTCGCCGAACTCACCGAGCGCCTCGGTCAGCAGGATTCCTGGGAGGAATTCGGGCACATGCTGCTGACCCACCTGTGCGCGCCACTGGGTGCGCTGTCGGCCGTGCTCTATCGCATTGACGCCGATGATGGCGCCGCCTGGGCGGTGGCGCACTGGGCGGATGGCGGTCTACACGGTGCGCCGCAGCAGCGCTTCGCCCGCGGCGAGGGCCTGGTCGGCGAATGCCTGCGCTCGGCGCGTCCGCTGCGCCTCGACCCGCTACCCGAAGACGATCGCGTGCAGCACACCGGCACGGTCGCCATCCGGCCGCGCTTTCTGGCCATCGAACCGCTGCAACTGGGGCAGGATGTGGTGGGCGTGCTGGAATTCGCCGCCCTGGAGGCGCCGAACGCCGCGCAGGAAGCGCTGTTGGCGGAGGTGCGGCGCGTACTCGCGCTGGCGATGGACAGTCTCGATGGCGAATTGCGCACCCGCAAGCTGCTCGAACAGACCCGCGAGCAGGCACTGACACTGCGCGAGAACGAGGAGGAGCTGCGCCGCCAACAGAATGAATTGCGCGCCAGCAATGAGGCCCTTAGCAAGCAGGCGGCAGAGCTCGAGGCCCAGGGCGAGCGTGTGCAGGCATCCGAACAGGAGATGCGCGCCCAGGCGCAGGAACTGCGCGCGGCCAAT
>JBHYFR010000338.1:0-1181 GCA_051859425.1 Oceanicaulis sp.
GCGCGAAAATCAGCGCCGCCGCCCCCGCCGTCAGGGCCACGCCCGCCAGCTGCAGCCCCTCATCAGGTCCGATCTCCAGCCGGTCCATCACATAGAATGACAGGGCCTGCAGGCTGGCGGCCTGGGACAGCCAGAGCGCGCAGCCAAACAGCATGAAACCGGTCAGGCGCGGGTCCAGCGCGAAGCGGAACTGCACCAGCGGATTGATCGGCCGGCCCTGACGTTTGGGCGGCGTCTTTTCCGGCAGGGTCAGGCGCACCACCAGCGCGCCCGCGCCCACCAGCGCCGCGATCAGGATCATGAAGGGCGCAATGCCGATGCGCTCCACAAAGCCCGCCGCCAGCGCCGGCCCGATCATCCCGCCCAGCCCGAACGCCGCCGTCAGCCCGGCCAGCGCGCTGGTGCGCTCAAAAGGCGTCGTGCGGTCGGCCACATAGGCCTGGGCCGCCGGATTGGTCGCCGAGCCCAGCCCGCCGAACAGGCAGCGCGCCAGCGCCATGGCCACGATGGCGGCCAGCGGCGGCAACAGCCCGACCTGCCCCGCCCAGGCGCCGGCGGCGAACACCAGGGTGGACACCGCAAAGCTGGCCAGTCCGAACACGATCAGAGGCCGCCGGCCCATCCGGTCCGACAGGGCGCCCCACACCGGGCTCATGGTCAGGAACAACAGCGCCGACAGGGTGTAGATGGCGCCCACATACACCTCGGCCACATCCAGTTCGCGCGCCAGCGGCGGCAGGATGGCAAACAGCATGGAATTGCCGATGCCGGTGGCCATCAGGCACACGAACAACAGCCGGAAAGCGCGCCTTCGCGCCTGCGGACTGGACGGACTGACGGGATGGGAAGGCACGCTCATGACCGCGCCAGACTTACGCCCGCTCCCCGGCGGCGTCTATGGGGCGTCAGCGCCACCTCTACCGTCTGGTCGCACACATGCGCTCCGCCAGGCGCCAACGGCGTGAAACCCAAAGCGGCCTTTGCACGTTTAGGCGGTTAATGTGAGCAAAGCCCGCACCGCTTCTGAGTCAACAGGAACACCATCACCATGACCAAACAGCCCAGGCCGCGCGTCCTGTTGACCTATTCGCGCTCCCTGATGGCCCTGACGGCGGCGCAATCGCTGTCTGACCACGGTATAGACGTGGTGGGCTGCGACAGTATCGACCTGACGGTGCTGC
>JBHYFR010000339.1:0-1163 GCA_051859425.1 Oceanicaulis sp.
CGCGCGATGGATGGGCGCGACGACCTGGAAGCAACCCTGTCCGGGCTGTCCGGCTTGGCCCGCCATTGCATTGCACACGCCCTGCAGCGGGCGCGCCGTCGCTGCACCGAGCGCTTTGGTACGCCGCGTGACCGAAGCGGTGCGGAAGTGCCATGCATCGTACTGGGCATGGGCAAGCTTGGCGGCGGTGAGCTGAATTTCTCCTCCGACGTCGATCTGATGCTTTTCTACGGTGCGGCGGGCCAATGCGATGGCACTGCGGAAAGCGCCAATGAGCAGTACTTCGCCCAGGTGGTCCGTTTGCTGACGCGTTATCTGGCGGAGGCCACCCCCAATGGCTTCTGCTTCCGGGTCGACTGGGCGCTGCGCCCCTTTGGCGGCTCGGGCCCGGCAGCCATGCATTTCGCCGCGGCCGAGGACTATTACCAGTCGCACGGGCGGGAATGGGAGCGCTACGCCATGATCAAGGCCGATGTGGTGGCCGGCGATCAAGCCGCCGGGCGGCGCTTCCTCGACATGCTCCAGCCATTCGTGTACCGCCGCTATCTCGATTACACGGCCATTGAATCCCTGCGCGATCTGAAGCGGCGTATCGCCGAGGACGCGGCGCGTCGGCGCCAACGCGACAACATCAAGCTCGGTCGCGGAGGCATCCGCGATCTTGAGTTCGTCGTGCAGGCCTTCCAGCTGATTCGCGGCGGCCAGGAGGCCGCGTTGCGAAGCCGCTCGCTGCGCGCCACGCTGGCGGCCTTGGGACAAGGCGGTCACCTACCCGCCGAGCAAGTCGCTGCGCTCGACACCGCCTATGTCCTGCTGCGCCGGGTGGAGAATGCGCTCCAGATGCGGGCTGACCAGCAGACCCATGCATTGCCGGAGAATGCTGAGGAGCGCGCCGCCATTGCCGCCGCGTTGGACGATCAATGGGACGCCCTGATGCAATCGCTGAATGCGGCCCGGGAGCGCGTGGCTGAGGCCTTCGACGATCTTTTTGCGGATCCCGATGCCGGTCAGGAGGAAGGGGGGCAGGCCCTGGACGCGGTCGAGCGGCTCTGGCAGTCGGATATCACCGCCGCCGTCGCTGCCGAACGCCTGCACGCGCATTTCTCCGAGGATGACGCCCTGCGCGCCACCCAGGCGGTGGAGCGACTCCGACAGAGCAAGCT
>JBHYFR010000340.1:0-1152 GCA_051859425.1 Oceanicaulis sp.
TGGTCCGGCGCCATACGGCGCGACCAGCCCACGCTTGGCCTGCGCCAGCGTACCGAGGCATTCCTCGCGGCCACGGGCGCGCAACTGCCGCAGTGGCGTAGCGCACTCGATACGGCGCGCTTTCGGTTGTTTGCCATCGTGGTGCTTTTTCTGGCGGCCTTTCTGACGCTGCAGCTCTACGCCTACCGCGCCTTCCAACGGCAGGTGGCGCGCCCGCTTGCCCAGTTGGCAGGACGCGCCGACCGCATTGCTTCAGGGCTGCCGGACCAGCGCGTGCTATCGGCGCATGCGCGCCGGGAGTTGCACGTCATCGGGCGCGCGCTCGACGGCATCGCCGAGCGCGATCACCAGCTGTCGGAATTGCTCTACACCGACGAGTCCACCGGCCTGCCCAACCGTCGCGCCGGCCGGCAGCAGCTGGGCTTGTGGGTACGCAACAACGTCAGTGGCGCCATCATCATGCTGCGCATCATCAATTTGGGCGGCATCCGCGCGGTGTATGGCGAGGCGCACGCCAACGCTGTGCTGTATCGCTATTCCCGCGCCGTGCACGATGCCGCCGCGCAATGGGCGGATTGCATCGCCCTGTACAGCGAGGATGTGCTGATGCTGCTGGTGCCGAGCGGCGCCAAGGGCGCCGAAGCGGCGCTGTCGGAGATCGTCGACGAACTGATGCGCACTCAGTTCGACGATCGGGAATCCTTCGAGCGTCTGGCGCGGCCCGAACTGGCGGCCTCCATTGCCCTGTTCCCGGTCCACGGCGACAACGTCGACCGCGCCCTCGGTCAGGCGACCGCCGCGCTCGATGCGGCGACCGCGCGCGGCGCCGGCGCCATCGAGCGCGCCAGCGAGGCGGGGGCCGGCGCGCTACGGGATCGCCTGGTGCGCAATCAGGCCATTCGCAACAAGCTTGAAAGCGAAGATCTGGTGCTTTGGTATATGCCGGTGGTGGACGTCAGCAGCGATCCGCCGCGCACCTGTCACATCGAAGCGCTCATGCGCATGCGCGACGAACGCGGCGAGGTTCAACCGCTGGCGCATGAGTTGATGGAAGAGCTGCTGCGCACTCCGGAGCTGCTGTTGCCGGCATCGGAGCGCTGCTTCCGCAATGCCTGCACGCTGGTACACGCGCTGCACCAGGAGGGCTATGCC
>JBHYFR010000341.1:0-1151 GCA_051859425.1 Oceanicaulis sp.
AACGAAACCGGGCTGGGCATCATGCCGATGGATGCGCTCAGTCGCCGCTTCGGCGACGAAGCGGGCCGACTGCATCAGGACCTCGCCGCCTGTTGCGAGCGGGTGATTCTGACCGCCGCCGGCCTGCCCCTGGTGCTCAAGGGAGATCCGCTGTGAATGATCACGTGCCAATGGACTGGCTCTACCAGCCGGCGCAGTCATTGGATCCGGCCGCCGCGCAGGCCGCCGCCGAGCGCCAAGGCCGCCTGACCAAGCCGCCCGGTGCGCTCGGTCAGTTGGAACATCTGGCCGTCCGGCTCGCGGCGATGCAAGGCCGTACCTGCCCCGCGGTGGACCGCGTGGCTATCACCGTCTTCGCTGCGGATCACGGCATCGCGGCGGCGGGCGTTTCCGCCTTCCCGCAGTCGGTCACGGCGGCCATGGTGCGCAACTTCCTGAGCGGGGGCGCGGCCATCAGCGTGGCCTCCCGCAGCCTGGGTGCTCAGCTCTCCATCGTGGATGTGGGTGTGGCCAACCCGGTGGAGATGCCGACGGATGCGGTCGCGCACTTCCACCAGCGCGCCGTGGCGGCCGGAACTGCCGATAGTCGCAGTGGCCCGGCCATGCGTCCTGAGCAATGCGCGCAGGCGCTGGATGCAGGGCGCGCTTCGGTGGACGAGGCCGTGAACAACGATGCCCAGCTCTACATCGGCGGTGAGATGGGCATCGCCAACACCACCGCTGCAGCGGCCTTGGCCTGTCTGGTCACGGGTGCCCCCGCGACGCGCCTGTGCGGCCCGGGCACGGGGCTGGACGCCGCCGGTGTCGCGCACAAGGTCGAGGTGGTGGACGCACTGATTCATCAGCACGCGGCCGCCAGCGCGGGTGATGCCCTAGAGGCGCTACGCCGCGTCGGCGGTTTCGAGATCGCCGCGCTGGTCGGTGCGCTGCTGCGCTGTGCGCAACGCGGGCTGCCGGTACTGGTGGATGGCTTCATCGTCTCGGTGGCCGCACTGGTGGCGCAGCGTATCTGCCCGGAGGTGGCGGACTGGTGCTTCTACGGGCATCAGTCGGCGGAACCGGGGCATCGCCATGTGTTGGACGCCTGTGGCGCGCAGCCGTTGCTGGCGCTGGACATGCGACTGGGGGAGGGCACGGGCGCGGCGGCAGCG
>JBHYFR010000342.1:0-1144 GCA_051859425.1 Oceanicaulis sp.
GTGCGTTCCGCGGCCGCAGCCAAGCGCGCGCGCAGACGCACGAAATGCGCCGCCCCCGGCGCCTTGTGACTGTCCGGGATCACGTACTCGTTCGCCAGCCAGTGCAGGAAGGGGAGACGCAGGGGCGCCTCCGGCGCGTGCCCCGCTGCCACATCTGTCAGCCATTGCCGGATCGGCTCCGGGGCGCGCGCACGCGCAGCCACACCAGGGACGGCGTAGCAGGCATCGCCCTGACACTTCACGGGGCGATCCAGCAGCAGCGCATCGATGCCGAGTCTGGAATTCAGAGTGACCACGCCCTCGGCGCCCCGGATGAGGGCCTCCGAGCTGTGGTTGTCGACCATATGGATGCGTGCATGCCCGTGCGCGTGGCGGCGCAACTCGGTATGCGCCAGATTGCAGCTGGGATGGGGCTTGCACACCAGGTGCAGCGGCTCGGGCACCTCGCGCAGACAGCTCTCCATCAGCCAATACAACTGCGCCATGCTGCGAATCCACGGAGAATACAGCAGTACCTGACTGTCGAGCGCGACCTGAAAGGGAACAAAGACATAGCGCGCCGGCAGAGGCTCTGCCTCTCCCTCGGGCTGCCGACGCGGGACGAACTGCTGCGGCAGCGCGGCGGTTGCGGTATAGCGTGCATAGAAGCGCGGGTCACGCGGCACCGCATTCTCGAAGTTGACGCCGCGGGCATCGGCCGTCGTGGTCGACGGCAGCAATCCGGTTTCGAACAGCACGCAAGGAATGCCCAGTGCGGCGGCGGCCGCGCGCACCGCGCGCGTGTCCACCCCCTGCCCGCCCCAAACGCCCACCACCTCGGGGCGCATGGCCTGCATGCGTTGGAGCACCGCACCATAGTGCCAGCGCGCAAATCGTCGCAGCACCTGTGTGTGCTGGCGGATGCGCGCCTCGGACAGATGCGGTCGTGCCGCCGTGCGCGCAAGGCTGTAATGCGTCATCCACGCTACATCGGTATCGGCCAGCGGCGGCGCGCTGGCCAGTCCGATGGGCGCCAACGCTACCGAGTCCTGTGTCAGGCCGTCGCGTAGCGCGCGAAAATAGCGCCGCGCCTTGGGCCTGTTGTAGAAGAACTGGATCCGCATGACGTCAGTATGGAGCGGCCGCATGACGGCTTTTTCGCGCT
>JBHYFR010000343.1:0-1142 GCA_051859425.1 Oceanicaulis sp.
CAGCGCACGCGTGACTTTTTCGAGTTGGCGTTCGTTGTGGAAGTGTGCGATGCGCGCCACCTCAACAATATTGTCTCGGCGCTGAAAACCAGCGACCGGGTGGTCACAGCCGAGCGCGCACGCCGGCCGGGCGACATCCCCGATTACGAACCGAGGACCGAGCAGGAGCCGGCATGACCACCGACGACGTACTGGAAGAATTCCGCCAGGCGGGCGCGCTGCTGGAGGGGCATTTCATTCTCTCCTCGGGCCTGCGCAGCCCTGTTTTCCTGCAAAAGGCGCTGGTGTTCCGCGACGCCGCGCGCACCGGACGGCTCTGCACCGCGCTGGCCGAAAAGATCAGGGCCGAGGGCCACGGCCCCTTCACCGCCATCGTGTCCCCGGCGCTGGGCGGGATTATTCCCGGCTATGAGACGGCGCGGGTGATGGGCCTGCCCTTCCTGTTCGTCGAACGCGAAAGCGGCGAGTTCGCCCTGCGCCGCGGCTTCGAGCTCAACGCCGCCGACCGGGTGCTGGTGATCGAGGATATCGTGACGACCGGCCTGTCCTCGCGTGAGTGCATCGCCGCGATCCAGGCCACCGGCGCGAAAGTCGTCGCCCAGGGCTGTCTGGTGGACCGTTCGGGCGGCAAGGCGAGTGTCGGCGTGCCGCTGGTGTCACTGGCGACGGTCAGCTTCCCGGCCTACCCCGCTGACAAGCTGCCGCCGGAGCTCGAACGCATCCCCGCCATCAAGCCGGGCAGCCGGGGGCTCAATCCATGAACGCGCATCCCGTCCGGCTCGGCGTCAATATCGACCACGTCGCGACCATCCGGAACGCGCGCGGCGGCGCCCTGCCCGATCCGGTGCGCGCGGCGCACCTGGCGGTGGAAGCCGGCGCGGACGGCATCACCGCGCACCTGCGCGAAGATCGCCGCCACATCTCCGACACCGATATCGAGCGCCTGTCCAAAGAACTCTCCGTGCCGCTCAATCTGGAGATGGCGGCCACCGAGGAGATGCTGGAGATCGCCCTGCGTCATGCGCCCCACGCGGTCTGCCTGGTGCCCGAAAAGCGCGAGGAGCGCACCACCGAGGGCGGGCTGGACGTAGCCGCCCACCACGCCCATCTGCGCCCCTATATCGCCGCGCTGAACAAGGCCG
>JBHYFR010000344.1:0-1123 GCA_051859425.1 Oceanicaulis sp.
ATCAACCTGAACTAAGTCCAGGACGATCAGTCCATAATCAGACGGCCCGCCGGAGCAATCCGGCGGGCCGTTCTGCATTCCAAGGACCCGTTCAATCCCTCACAGGGCGCACGGCCGCGTCAGTAGGCAGCCGTCTCCACCTTGAACCCGGCCCCTTTCACCGCGGCCAGGATGCGCTCCATATGGGCGCGGTCATGGGCCTCAACGGAGATGTCGATATAGGTGACCTTGGCCGGCAGGTCGGAAAACACCCGGTGATAGGCCACATCGATCACATTGCCCTGTTCCTGGGCGATCACGGTGGACACCTTCACCAGCTGTCCGGGCACATCGATCAGCTCAATGCGCAGGCGCGCCATCCGCCCCGAGCGCACCAGGCCGCGCAGCAGGATGGAAGACAAAAGGCGCGTATCGATATTGCCGCCGCAAAGCACGGTGGCCACCTTGCGCCCGCGGAAGCGTTCAGGCTGCTCCAGAATCCCGGCCAGCCCTGCAGCCCCGGCGCCCTCGGCCAGCACCTTCATTTCAGTCAGATAAAGATAGAGCGCACGCTCCAGCGCCGGCTCACCGGCCAGGATCACGTCGGCCACAAGGGCGCGCACCAGCGGCGCGGTCAGGGCGCCGGGCGCCTTGACCGCTATGCCCTCGGCCAGCGTGCTGCCGCCCACATCGCGCGTCCCGCCGTCCAGCGCATTGGCCATGGACGGATACAGCCCCGCCTGCACCCCGATCACCTCGATATCCGGGCGCTGCGCCCGCGCCGCCAGCGCCAGCCCGCTGATCAGCCCGCCGCCGCCAATGGGCGCGGCGATGACGTCCAGATCGCCCTGGTCGGCCAGCATTTCGCGCGCGATCGTGCTCTGGCCGGCGATCACCCAGGGATCGTCAAAGGGATGGATCAGGGTCAGGCCCTGCTCGTGAGCCAGACGCCCGGCGCGGTCCTGGGCCTCGTCATAGCTGTCGCCAGCGATCACCACCTCGGCGCCCAGCCCCTCGGTCTTCTGCACTTTCACAATCGGCGTGCCGCGCGGCATCACGATCACGGCGCGTATGCCCAGACGGGCTGCGTGGCGCGCCACACCCTGCGCGTGATTGCCCGCCGACGCCGCCACCACGCCGGCCT
>JBHYFR010000345.1:0-1121 GCA_051859425.1 Oceanicaulis sp.
CGCTTGGGGGGCTCATGGCCGGCCTCAGCGTGCGGCCCCAGCGCAACGGGACCCCGGCGCTTGCCATTTTCGGGCGTCTTGAAGCGCGGCTTATCGATGCCGATTGCACGATCCTTGCCGGGCTCACCGAGGGCGCCTGGCCCGAAATTGCCGACCCCGGTCCCTGGCTCAGCCGCGGCATGCGCATGAGCGCGGGGCTCGAGCCGCCCGAAAAGCAACACGGTCTGGCCGCCCATGACTTTCTCATGGCAGTTGGTCGCGGGGAGGTGGTCATGAGCCGCTCGGAGCGCGCCGGCACCGGACCGGCGAGCCCATCGCGGCTTGTCCAGCGCCTTGAGGGTTTTGTCGGCGCAAAGCGCGCCCAAGCCATGCGTATGCGCGGCGAGCACTGGATCGATCTCGCCCGCAGGCTCGACCTGACCGGTGCACCACCACGCCCCGCCGCGCGACCGGCGCCGCGGCCCGACCGGTCGGTGCGCCCCAGACGGCTTTCGATCACTGACGCCGAAACGCTGCTGCGCTCACCCTATGACCTTTATGCCAAGCACACGCTGAGACTGCGCCACATCGACCCGCTGGGCGCCGATCCAGACCTCGCCGAGCGCGGCACGATCATTCACGACATCTTCGGGGACTTCATCGCGCAGGGCCATGACGTCAACGGACCCGACGCGCTGTCCCAATTGCTCGCGATTGCCCGCGAGCGTTTTTCCGCGCTCGAAGCCATACCGGCCCGGCGCGATCTCTGGCTCAACCGGTTTGCCCGCGCCGCCGAGGGCTTTGTGGACCATGAGCGCGCAAGGGACGCACGGGTGGTCGAACGCCGGGCGGAAATCGAAGGCGCGTGGACCTTCACGATCGATGGGGAGAGCTTCGTGCTGCATGGGCGCGCCGACCGGATCGATTTCAAGACAGGCGCCATACCCGCGGATGCCGACATGAAGGGCTTTGTTGCCCCCCAACTCCCGCTCGAGGCGATAATGGCGCGCAATGGCGGCTTCGCCCCGGTCGGGCGGGCGGGGAGCGAGGCGCTGACCTATGTCAAGACCGCGGCGGGGCCCAACGCGTTCGAGCCCAGACCCTTTGCCTTGCCCGAGGGCATGGATACCGACACTTTTGCG
>JBHYFR010000346.1:0-1120 GCA_051859425.1 Oceanicaulis sp.
GGGCGGGAAGAGCTGCGCCATCTCGTACTGTTTGAGCTCGTCGCGCGAAAAGATCACCAGCTGGCGCGGCTTATAACGGCGCGTGACGATGTCGAGAAACTGGTGGCCGAACGAGCCTGTGCCCCCGGTCAGAAAGATGGACCGCCCGGTCAGATCGCAGGCTGTGCCGGCGAAGTCACGCAAGGAAGAGCCCTGCGCGCCCGGCGATGCTCCTGCTGATCCGGCCATGAAACGCGCCCCGCAAGTGATTCTCTGTCGATTCAGTCTAACGCTGAACGCGCGCGGGTTAACGCTCCGTTTGTGTTACGGCGCGATGCGGTATGGCCGCCCGCGATCCTAACGAATTGTCAGCCCTTCGAGCGCCATACTGCGCGCGAGCGGCGTGTGTGCGCCGATTGGAGCGAAACTGACAGGATATGGCGTTTTCGGTTGATCTGCTCGGCGCCTGGTATGGCGCGCAGTCGGCCCGGCAACTGGCCGGTCAGTCGAGTGCTGCGTCACGTACAGGCGCTGGCGCGGCAAGCGCTGACGCCAAGCCGAAAGTCCTGCCGCCCTGGGACCCGCGCGGGTCGATCACGGCGCTGGAGACCTTGCGCCGCAGCGTGTTGGCCAATGGCCGCTTCTTCGACGCCTCGCTGACCAAGGCCACCAGCCCGGGCGTCAGCCGGGACGAGCAGCAATTATTCGCCATGTATCAGGGTCTGCGCGGCCTGCAGGCGCTGGCGGATGCGGCCATGCAGCGCAATGTCAGTCCGTTCGACCTGTCCTTCATGCAGCGCCGCTTCAATGAGGGGCTGGAGCAGCTGGGCGGCTTCTTCCAGGACCTGGACCTGCAAGGCGTGTCGGTGCTGCGCGGCAAGGAGCTGAGCAAGGCCGAGAGCGAGCTGGCGATCTCGCGCGGGCTATCGGAATACTCAACCGCCGCCATCCACACCGGCCCGTTTGACGCCGAGGTCGCCGCCTTCCAGGGCGAAGCGGCCTTCACCATCACGGTGCGCAAGAATGGCGGCGACATCCATGTCGACATCGATCTGGCCGAACTGGGCGGCGCGCCGCGCACGCTCGACACGGTCATCGGGTTCATCAACCAGAAGCTTGAAGACGCCGAGATCCTGACCCG
>JBHYFR010000347.1:0-1118 GCA_051859425.1 Oceanicaulis sp.
TCAGTATTGACCGGGCGCACGGTCTCCACCGCGCACAGATCGGACAGGCGCTGCAGGAAGCTGGCGTCGCGCGCCATGCCGCCATCGACTTTCAGTGTGCTGACCTGCACCCCGTCAGCTTGCATGGCCGCCAGAAGGTCGCGGGTCTGATAGGCGACGCTGTCGAGCGCCGCGCGCGCGATCTCCGCCTTGCCGGACCCGCGCGTCAGCCCGGTGATGATGCCGCGTGCGTCCGGGTCCCAGTGCGGCGCGCCGAGGCCGGAAAAGGCCGGCACCAGATACACCCCGCTGTCGGGATCGGCCCCCGCAGCCAGGCCGGCGGCTTCCGACGCGCGCGCGATCAGGCCCAGCCCGTCGCGCAGCCACTGGATGGTCGCCCCCGCCGACAGCACAGAGCCTTCCAGCGCAAACGATGACCGCCCGTTCAAACGCCACGCCGTTGTGGCCAGCAGGCGCGCACGCGAGCGCACCGGCGCATCGCCGGTATTAACCAGCATGAACGCGCCTGTGCCGTAGGTGGACTTCATCTCGCCGGGTTTCAGGCAGGCCTGACCGATGGCGGCGGCCTGCTGGTCGCCCGCCGCGCCGCAGATCGGCACGGGCCGGCCAAAGATCACCGGGTCTGTGTCCGCATACGGACCGGCACAATCGGCGACGTCGGGCAGCACGGCGCGCGGCACGGCGAACAGGCGCAGCAAGTCCTCATCCCAATCGCCTTCGGCCAGGTTGTAGAGGCTGGTGCGGCTGGCGTTGGTGGCGTCGCTGACATGGACCCGGCCGCCGGTCAGGCGCCAGATCAGGAAGCTTTCCACCGTGCCGAAGGCCAGCTGGCCCGCCTCGGCCCGCGCTCTGGCGCCGGGCACGGCATCGAGAATCCACGCCAGCTTGGTGGCGGAAAAATACGGATCGAGCACCAGGCCGGCGCGCGCCGCGACCATCTCCTCTGCGCCCCCGGCGCGCAGCCGGGCGCAGGCATCCGCCGTGCGCCGGTCCTGCCAGACAATCGCGTTATGGATCGGGCGCCCGCTGGCGCGGTCCCACACGATCGTGGTCTCGCGCTGGTTGGTGACGCCCAGCGCCGCAATCTGAAACCCCTGATCCTCGGCCGCGCTGAACGC
>JBHYFR010000348.1:0-1117 GCA_051859425.1 Oceanicaulis sp.
CGGTTATCCACAGAGACTTTGCTCACAGCTTCTGTGGATAACGCTGTTGAAACGCCGCGGATGGCTCTCTGAATTCGCCATGCCACGCCGCCGCGGCGACAACGGTCAATTTTTGAGCAGCCTGTTCGTGTAGAGTTCGTGCTTTCGTTCTGACCCGCGCTGGAGAAGTCCGTGTCCCTGCCCCATGCCTCGCTGCCGCCGCTGGCCGCGCTCGAGCCTGCCAGCCTCGACTGGCAGCACGACGAGAACGGCGAGAGCACCCCGCTCTCGATCTGCTTCGACGACGTCTACTTCTCGCGCCACGACGGCCGGGCGGAGACCGAGCATGTCTTCATTCAGGGTAACGACCTGCCGCAGCGCCTGGCCGCCTGGCGGGAGAAGCGCCCCTTCACCATCGGCGAGACCGGCTTCGGCACCGGGCTCAACATGCTCTGCGCCTGGGCCTGCTTCGACGCCCACGCCCCGGCCGGCGCTCGCCTGCACCTGGTCTCCACCGAGCGCTTCCCGCTGCGCCGCGACGATCTGGCCAGGGCACTGGCGGCCTGGCCGGACCTGGCCTCGCGCGCCGAGCGGCTGGTACGCCAGTGGCCCGAGCCGGTGGCCGGCGTGCACCGGCTGTGGCTCGACGAACGGGTGACGCTGGACCTGCACTTCGGCGACGCCAGCGAGCGCCTGGCCCTGCTCGAAGGCCAAGTGGACGCCTGGTTCCTGGATGGCTTCGCCCCGGCCAAGAACCCGGAGATGTGGCGCCCGGAGCTGTTCGCCGCCATGGCCGCCCGCTCACGCCCGGGGGCGAGCTTCGCCACCTTCACCTGCGCCGGTGTGGTCAAGCGCGCCCTGGCCGCCGCCGGCTTCGCCTGGCGCAAGGTGCCCGGCTACGGCCGCAAGCGCGAGATGCTCGCCGGTGAGATCGCCGCACCGCCCGCCGACGAGCGTCGTGCCCACACGCCCTGGTTCAGCCCGCCGCCGGCACGTCCGCCGCGCCACGTGGCGGTGATCGGCGCCGGCATTGCCGGGGCCAGCACCGCTGCCGCCCTGGCCCGGCGTGGCATCGAGGTCACTCTGATCGACCGCTTCGACCGCGCCGAGCTGGGCACCACGCACCTGCAGGGGGCGC
>JBHYFR010000349.1:0-1111 GCA_051859425.1 Oceanicaulis sp.
GGCGGGGTTGGGCGAGGGCGGGCAGGGCGTTTGTGGGACTGGGGGTGATGGGCGCCCCCTTGGCGGGCCATCTCGCCCGCGCCGGTCATGATGTGACAGTGTGGAACCGCACGCCAGCCAAGGCGCAAGCCTGGCGGGCCGATCATGACGGCGACGCCGCCGATACGCCGCAGGACGCCGCGGCGGGCGCGGACATCGTGTTCATGTGCCTGGGCGATGATCCCGATGTGCGCGCCGTCGCAGATCAGGTTCTGCCGGTGATGAAAACCGGCGCGGCGCTGGTGGATCACACCACGGCGTCGGCGGCGCTGGCGCGCGATCTGGACGCGGCCTGCGCGCAGTGCGGCGTCCTGTGGCTTGATGCGCCTGTGTCGGGCGGCCAGGCCGGCGCGCAAAACGGTCAGCTCTCCATCATGTGCGGCGGGTCGGACGCCGCCTTCGCCGCCGCAGAGCCGGTGATGCAGGCCTACGCCAAGGCGATCACCCATGCCGGACCGGCGGGTGCGGGCCAGCTGGTCAAGATGGTCAACCAGATCTGCATCGCCGGCCTGGTGCAGGGCCTGGCCGAAGGGCTGCACTTCGCCGGCGCCGCCGGGCTCGATGCTGAAACCGTGATCAAGGCCATTTCGAAGGGCGCCGCCCAGAGCTGGCAGATGGAGAATCGCTGGCAGACCATGACGAAAGGCGAGTTCGAGTTCGGCTTCGCCGTGGACTGGATGCGCAAGGATTTACGTATCGCGCTGGACGAAGCGCGCGCCAATGGCGCGCAGCTCCCCGTCACCGCCCTGGTCGACCAGTTCTACGCCGAGGTCCAGTCCATGGGCGGCGCGCGCTGGGATACGTCGAGTTTGATCGCGCGGCTGAACCGTTCGGACCACGACGGGTAGGGGCGCCGTCACGATCTGAGAGATGGAAGCTGGTATGGGGGCGCCCGCTGGCGTGCGCTCCCCATCACCGCTACATCGGACCGGCTGTCAGGCTTGGAGCGCAGCCATGAGTGTCGCGGTCGTTTTTTACATTCTCGATTTCGCCGGGATTTTCTTCTTTGCGGCCACCGGCGGCATTCTGTCGGCGCGCAAGCAGCTCGATCCGTTCGGCGCCGCCGTGATCG
>JBHYFR010000350.1:0-1107 GCA_051859425.1 Oceanicaulis sp.
GCTGTGGCGCGACGGCCTCATCCGACGCTGGAAGGCTTCATCGTTGGAGACAATGCCGAGGCCGTGCACGCGCTTCGCCATCATTCCGGGCTGCTCTACCTGAGCGGCCCGACGGGCAGCGGCAAGAGCCATCTGCTGCGCGCCCGCGCCCGCGCTGGCAATGGGGCGCGCTACCTCACGGGCGGGGACATCGCCGAATCGGCCAGCGGTGTGCTCGCTGGCGCCGACGCCGCACCTTGGCTGGGCGTGGACGATATCGATGAGCTGGCGCACGCGCGCGACGCCGCCATTACGCTCGCCCGCGTTGTCGATCGTCGTAGCGCGGCAGCGCTACCCACCGTGGTGACGGCACGGCTCGACGTAGCTTCGCTCCCGGATGTGCTGCGCGACCTGCAGACCCGCCTCTCTCAAGGCACGGCCTTTCGCCTACGGCCGCCAGACGAGGAAACGCTTGCGCGCTGGCTGGATCAGCGCGCTAGCGAGCGGGGGCTTGCGCTCGCCGAGGCCGCGTCGGCCTGGCTGCTGCGTCATCTGCCGCGCGACCCTGGGCATCTGGATGAGGCGCTGCAACGGCTGGATGTGGCGGCGCTCGCGGCCAAGCGGCACCGCATCACCGCACCCTTTGCGCGCTCCGTGTTGGGCGACCGCTAGCGATCCGGCGCGGCCATGGCCGCTTGGGCGGCGGCGCGTCGGCGTTCCACCGCGGCAAAGCGCACGTAGGTGGTGCTGCTCAGGAAGAGCGCCGCACCCAGGCAGGCCACCAGGAAGGCGCCTGGCTGATCCCGGAACACGAGGCCGATGCCGATGTAGCCAACAATGATCAGGCTCAGCAGCGCATGCGCGTAACTGCTGCGACGCACCAGCCAGGGCAGGAACAGCAACAAGGGTAGCGCGGCCAACCAGGCGACCGGCCCGTTGGCTGCCAG
This sequence comes from Oceanicaulis sp., assembly GCA_051859425.1. GTDB lineage: Bacteria > Pseudomonadota > Alphaproteobacteria > Caulobacterales > Maricaulaceae > Oceanicaulis. The sequence goes on from JBHYFR010000350.1 coordinate 927, forward strand.
CACCGCGAGCAGCCCCACGTGCAGGCACAGGCCAAGCGCCCAGACCACGGCGGCTGGCGTCACCGCCTGCTTGATGCTTGCGCTCTCCTGCTTGGCCACGCTCTGACCTCCTGGCTCGAGATTGCTTCCAATGCGCCCGACAATGGGCGATGCGACGCGGCCTTCAGGTCAGGCGCCTTGC
>JBHYFR010000351.1:0-1106 GCA_051859425.1 Oceanicaulis sp.
CGCGCCCAGCCGGGTTATGCGCCGGGCTCGCACGGCACCCGCCGTCTCATCGAAGATGCATTCCTGAGCGGTGGTTGCCCGGCTTTCAAGCAGCGCGTCAAGATCGGCGCCGGAAAGCGTGGCGGCGGCCAGAATGCGCGCTGCTTGCGCCTTGCCGCTGAGATCGGCGACCACCAGGAACTCGGCGCTCGCGAGCCGTTCGGTCTCATCCATCACCGCGCCGCGCCCATTGGCGAGGATGAAGCGGCCGCGGCCACCGCGCTGTTTGGCGATGCGGTCAGGAAAGGCAGCCGCCAACAGGCCGGCAGCCGGAACCGGATCAACCGTCGCAGATGCCGCATCTGCGCCGGCAATGCGTTTGGCGAGACCGCGGGCGGCGGTCGCGCGGGGGCCGCGATCGGCGCGAAACCGGGACCACCGCGCATCCAGATCCACATCCTGACCGCCGAGGCCCTGTTCGGTGAGAAGCACCGCCAACTGGGCGGCCGCTAGACCGTTATCGTCGTCCTGACCGGCGACAACCATGGCGGCGAGACGCGGCGGCAGGGGCAGGGCGCGCATCTGTCCGCCCCGGCGGGTCAACCCGCCTTTCGCATCCAGCGCGCCAAGATCGGCAAGCAGCGCGCGAGCTTCGTCAATTGCCGGCCCCGGCGGCGAATCAATGAAGCGAAGTTCGCGGGGGTCACTCACACCCCAGGCGATGCAATCGAGCACCAGCCCGGAGAGGTCGCTTGCCAGGATTTGCGGCGTGGCAAAGGCTGCCAGCGCCCGGGTCTGCTGCTCCCGCCACAGCCGCACCGCAATGCCCGGGCCAGTGCGGCCGGCGCGGCCGGCGCGTTGATCGACCGAGGCGCGGGCGGCACGGATGGTTTCCAGCCGTGTGATCCCGGTTGAGGGCTCATAGACAGGCTGGCGCACCAACCCGCTGTCAATGACAATGTGGACGCCATCAATGGTGATCGAGCTTTCGGCGACCGGGGTAGCGAGCACCACCTTGCGGCGTCCGGGGGCAGGTGGGCGGATCGCTGCATCCTGTTCCTGCGAACTCAGGCCCCCGTAAAGCGGCTGCACATCTGTGCCGGGCCCAAGCCTGTCGCCGAGATCGG
>JBHYFR010000352.1:0-1089 GCA_051859425.1 Oceanicaulis sp.
AGGCTGGGCAGAAGCGCGCGGCCCCGCGCTGGGATCTCCACATCGTCGCGAAAGCGCTCCAGGTGCGGCGCGATGGCGCTGATCATGCCGTCCACCACCCGGAGGTCGGCGCGCCGCTGGCCGAAATCCAGCTCGGCATCTCGAATCAGCATGGCGACACACGCTGCGCCAGGATGCGCGCATTGTCTGCGCCCAGCGGCGCCGCCGGCTTGCAGACGTGGCGCCAACGCGGCGGCTGTGGCGCAATGCCCTCTCGCTCCAACAAGGCCTGCCAGGCACGGCTTTGGGCGCGCCAGGGCGTATCCACACCCGTTGCCGTGATGACATGCCCCACCACGTCGCGCAGCGCCAGGGCGCGCAGACCGCCCCCGCCGCGCAGCCAGCCGTCCCAGGCCAGCAAGGCTGCGTGCAGTCCGGTGAGGGGGTCAGCGAGCGCATCGCCCACAAAACAGGCGCTGCCGTAGGCCTGCGCCATGATCCAGCCGAGGCCGGCGCCAATGGCGGCATCGTCGCCAAAGGCCACTCGCTCGGCATTCTCCCCTTCGCGACCATAGCCGGTGATGGCGATCCAGGTGCGTCCCGGCCGCTCTGCCACCAGTTCTTCTGCATGAATGCCCAGCTGGCGCAGGCCGCGCGGCCGCGCCGCCTCGATCACGATATCGGCCGCGCGCAGAAGCGTCAGCAACTGTCCGCGGCCCTCGGCGCTATCCAGCGCCAGCGCCACACTCGCCTTGCCGGCGTGCAGACGGTCAAAGAATGCCGCGTGCCCCTGACGCGCACCATCGGGCCGCTGCGTGCTTTCCACCTTGATGACCTCCGCGCCCAGGCGCTGCAAGAGATGGCTGCACAGCGGACCAGCCCACAGGCTGGAGAGATCCACCACCAGCGGTCGTCGTCTGCGCGCCGACACGGGTGCGATGCCGCCAGCGGCCAACTGCTGAAACCAGGCGCAGCGCGCTCGGGGCGGCGCCACGGCCACTACCGGCAGCCCAAGCCACTGGGCGCGCTCCAGCAACCGAGCCTGTGGCTGCTGCACCAGCGCACCTGCCAGACTCGGCCAGTCCGTCACTTCGGACGCTTCCAGCCAGG
>JBHYFR010000353.1:0-1081 GCA_051859425.1 Oceanicaulis sp.
CGCCGGGATACAACGGCTAAGGCGCCGTCTTGCGCGCCCGTGGCTGATACCCTTCCGAAACTCACACTCGCATCTGCTAGCCCGCGCCGCCGTGAATGGCTGGCGCGCCTCGGCATTGCGCCCGATGCCGTGGCTCCTGCCGATATCGACGAAACGCCGCTGAAGGCCGAACTGCCGCGCGTCTATGCCCAGCGCATGGCGCGGGAGAAGGCGCAGGCCATCGATGGTGCGGGCAACCACGTGCTGGCGGGTGACACCGTGGTCGCCGCCGGACGGCGCATCCTGCCCAAGGCAGAGGACGAGGCGACCGCGCGCGAATGCCTGGCGCTGCTATCCGGCCGCCGCCACCGCGTCCTGTCCGCCGTCGCGCTCGCCCATCCCGACGGCACGATCCGCGAACGGCTGAGCGAAACGCAGTTGAAGTTCAAGCGCCTCTCCGCGCAGGAAATCGACGCCTACATCGCCAGTGGCGAATGGCACGGCAAGGCGGGCGGCTATGCCATCCAGGGCATGGCCGAGGCGCTGATACCTTGGATACAGGGCAGCCATTCGGGCGTGGTCGGCCTGCCGCTGTATGAAACGCGCGCGCTGCTGAAGGCGGCAGGGTTTCCCATTGGCTGAAGGCTGGCTCGTCGAGGAGGGGATCGGCGAGCAACGCGCCATCCTCTATCGCGCAGGGCAAGCCGTGGCCGCAAGAATGCGCTGGCCCGGCGGCCTGGAGCCTGGTGCGGTGGTCGAAGGTGTGCTGGCCGCTAAACCCAGAGGCTCGACACGAGGCCGCGCCGCCTTTCCAGGTGGCGAAGAGGCGCTGGTCGACAAGTTGCCCCGCGACGCCAGTGAAGGCGCGCAAATGCGCTTCATCGTCACTCGCGCCGCAGTAGGTGAAGCGAACCGACTGAAACTGGCGCAGGTTCGCCCCACCGATCTGCCCGAACGCCCCGCCCCTTCTCTGGCTGACAGCCTGCCCGGCGCGAAGGTGGTGCGCAGCTTTCCGCATGACGACTGGGAAGAGATCAGGGATCTCGCCGTCGAGGGAATCGTCGATTTCACAGGCGGTTCACTGCATTTCGCGCCGACACCT
>JBHYFR010000354.1:0-1081 GCA_051859425.1 Oceanicaulis sp.
CGTCTGCACGCTGAGATGACTGACATGGCCATCGACCCGGAACAGCTTGAGCCGGCAGCGGCGCAGGCCGAGGCCGCGGCGCTCCAGCGGCTCGATGATGCCTTCAGCAAGTGCGGCGATCACATGGCTGATCTCGTCCTGGTGGGTGACCGGCTCGGCGAAGCGGCGCTCGGTGGAAAGCTCCGCCACCGGCATGATCGGCGAGATCGCCTCCGCCTCGCGCCCCTGGGCCTGGTCGAGCCGCTGCATCAACCGCGCGCCGAAACGGGCGGCCAGCGGCGCGCGCGGCAGGCTGGCAATGCAGCCGATGGTCTTGAGCCCGACACGGCCGAGGGCGACGACCATTTCCGCCGGCAGGCGCAGGCCGCTGAGCGTCAGGGGCAGCACCGCCTCGCCATGCGTGCCCTCGGCAAGGATCCGCTCCTGGCCATAGCGCGCCATGGCCCAGGCGGCGCCCGGCGTGTCGGCGAGACAGAGCCGGACGTGAAAACCCTGCGCGCGCAGCCTTGCCTCCATGTCGGAGATCAGCGCCGCCTCGCCTCCGAGCAGATGGGCGCAGCCGGTGATGTCCATGAACAGGCCATGATCGCGCGCAACCTCGGGGGCGGTATCCAGCGCAACAAGTGGCGTGTAGCGCTCGCACCAGCCGGCGATCTTCACGAGCAGCGTCCGGCTTGCCTCGTCGTCGGCAGGATGACAATCGAGATCGGGCACCAGCGCGCGGGCATCGCTCAGCGTCTGGTTCGGCCTGATGCCACGGGCACGGGCGCGCTGATCCAGCGCCACGATGCGGATGGCGTTCTTGACCGTATCGGTGACGACGACAGGCGGCGTTTCAGGATGCGCGTCCAAAATCCTTCCGGCGATCCAGGACTTGCCCCATCTGGCCCGGTGAACCCGGTCGGTCGGCAGATGCGGGAAGGCGATCGAGAGGATGCGCTGACGGGTTGGCGCGGGATTTTGGATCTGGAGCGGCATGATGGAAACTTCTGTCTTTGGGGTTCCAGGCTAAAAGCCATTGGCCGGTTCGTCCGGCGCGGTTGCGTTCCAGCGTGAGCAACAGCCGCATTGCCCCCACGCC
>JBHYFR010000355.1:0-670 GCA_051859425.1 Oceanicaulis sp.
CGGTTGCTGAAAAGGATCAGCGCTTTCCTGCTCGACCACGACCTGGAGATCACGCAAGCCAACCTGGCGGCGGCGCACGGTGCCTTCGCCGGCCTCAATCCGGGGCTGGAGCGGCGCATTCGCAAGCGGATCGAAAGCGGTGAGCGGATCGACCAGTCCTGGCTTGACCGCGCCACTGCGACCGAAGCGCCCGTTCCGGATGACGCGGTGGACCAGCTGGCGCAGCAACTGGAAGCCGGGATCGACAATTTCTCCCGCAGCACCAGGACTGCGCGCGATGCGACAAATGTCTACGGCAACGCGCTGGCCGAACACGTCGATGCGCTGGATGCAAGGCCCGATACGAACGACGTGATCGCCAGCCTCGCCGACTATGCCCGCACTATGCTGGAACGCTCGCGCAAGGCGGAAGAGGAGCTGCGCATGGCGGAAGACGAAGCCGCTTCCCTGCGCCGCAATCTCGACCGCGCGCGGCGCGATGCCGAAGTGGATTTCCTTACCGGACTGCCGAACCGCCGCGCCTTCGAAAACCTGCTGGAACGCGAATACCGCGAAGCGCGGGCCGCCGTGGAACCGCTGTGCGTGGCTTTTTGCGACATCGACCTGTTCGCGCAGGTAAACGAGGCCCACGGCCACGATGCGGGTGACAGGATCATCTGCGTTGTGGCCG
>JBHYFR010000355.1:680-1078 GCA_051859425.1 Oceanicaulis sp.
CAGGCGAGAAGTGTCATATCGCGCGCCACGGCGGCGAGGAATTCGTGCTGCTCATGCGCGGTTGCGGACCGCATGATGCCCTCGCCCGGCTGGATGCGGAGCGCGAAACGCTGGCGGCGCGTAAACTGGTGAACAGGCGCACGAAGGAGCCGTTCGGCCTCATCACCATCAGCGGCGGCGTGGCGGATGTGTTCGCCTATCCCGATCCGCGCGCGGCGCTGGCGGCTGCCGACGAGGCGTTGCACGAAGCAAAGCAGGCGGGCCGCAATCGCATCATGCTGGCGAAACCGGGCGCATAGGCTTGGACGCGGGCGCCTTTCGCCACTAACGCAGGCGCCATGAATGCAGGTTACGATGCGATAATCCTCGGCGGCGGTGCGGCTGGGCTGTTCTGTGCG
>JBHYFR010000356.1:0-1077 GCA_051859425.1 Oceanicaulis sp.
CGCGGCGAGCTTGGCGTTGTTGATGGGGCTTTCGATCCAGCCGTCAAATCCCCGGTAACCGCCCCAGCGCCGGTCGCGCATCTGCCGGTAGCGCGTCCGCAACCGTTCGATCGCGGCGGCCTTGCCCGCACGCATGGCCTCGGCGCTGCCCGGCCCGGCATAGATCTGCGCCAGCTCCGTGCGGGTGCGGGCCACAAGCGCCAGAAAATCCGCGGCGCGCTTGCGGCCGGCCTCGTAGCGGGCAAGCCCGGCGGCATCGCCCGCCGCGCGAAGCCATTTGCGCACGCCGCTCACCTCCACCGCCACGGCGAAGGCCTCGTTGAAGGCGGTGTCGCCCTTCACGTAGACGCGCTGATGCGCCAGTTCGTGAAACACCAGGCCCGCGAGATGGGCCTCGTCGCTGCGGAACATCGTCGACAGCAGCGGGTCGCTGGTCCAGCCCAGCGTCGAATAGGCGGTGACGCCGGAGACATGCACGTCGAGGCCCTGCCGGTGAAGCCTGTCCGCGGTCTTCAATGCGGTGTCTTTCGAGAAATAGCCCCGGTAGGGCACACAGCCGAACACCGGAAAACACCAGATCCGCGGCCTGAGCGAGAATTCCGGCGCCGCATAGACCGCGAGCGTCACATAATCGCGGCCGATATCGACGTAAGAGCGGTAGCTTTGATTGTCGGGCAGGGCCAGCTCATCGACGGCAAACTGCCGGATCGCGCCCGCCGACGCCATCCGCGCCCTGAGCGGCCCGGGCGTCGCGGGATCACGGACCAGTTTCGCCACACTCTGCCGCTTGCCCATGATCTTGAGGTGCCCGCCGAGCGATTCAGCGTAGTAGGAAGGCCCGATGCAGCCCGAGAGCGTCAGCGCGAGGGCGATCAGCAGGAGGGGGCGGAGGAATGTGCGTGGCATGGTTGGGCTGATGGGTTGGTCGGGCGCTCCCGGGAACTGACGCCGGGAGATGGGTAATGGCCGGTGATTGGTAAAACGGGTGGAGGAATTGGGCAAGCGGTTGGTTGGGGCCGATGTGGCAGGATTGGATTACCGCCGGTGCCCGGCGCAATGTTGGCCAATTACAGCCCT
>JBHYFR010000357.1:0-1073 GCA_051859425.1 Oceanicaulis sp.
CGTCCCGTCCGTCAGGCGATGAAGGCAGGCGCCGGTGCGATCCAGCATCAGCGTCTGACCGCTATCCGGTACCTGCACCTGGGTGGTGCCGCGTAGCGCACACACGCGATCCCCATCCTCCGCCGCCGCCATCCAGGCTTCGGCATTGACCAGGCGCAGACGGAGTGCGCCGGCGTTGACGCGCAGGTCGCGCCCGGCAGGTGCATCGGCGCGCAGGGCGCCGGCGCGCAATTGCACGCGCGCCACCTCGGGCTGATCGGCCGGGAACAGCGCGAGCGCGGCGGGACCGCGCAGCCTCAGGCGCGTACCGGCGCGCCAGAGCGTCAGGGCGCCGTCTCTCTGCAGCTGCAGGCGGGCGTCTGTCGCCAGCGGTGCGCCATCCGCCAGCTGCTCTCCGGAGGTGCTTACCACCGGGCCTGTCACCCGCTCGGCGCGCCATCCCTCGGCCGCCACTGAGGTGCAAGCCATCAGCAGAAAGGGGATGGCCAGCGTACGGGGCAGCAATCGCCGTATCGTCATCATGGCGGCCATGTTCCAATAGGGTCCGTCACGCCTGCAAGCCGCGCGCGCTTGCCGAGGCGGCTGATTGCGACGCAGGGCCGCAGCGGCTTCCAGTCCGCTGCTGCGTCCGCGGCGACTGCCAATCCAGTGAAGTGGGCACTGAAGGCAAGCACGTCACGCGCTTCGGCGATGCGCTGCTGCGTGCCCTTTCCGGCGCCGTGTCCAGCCTCGCGCTCTACGCGCAGCAGGATCGGCGCCGTTCCCGACTGCGCCCACTGCAGGCGGGCGGCGTATTTGTAACTGTGCGCCGGCGAGACACGGTCGTCGTGGTCGGCCGTCGTGATGAGCGTTGCCGGATAGTCCGTGTCCGGCCGGATATTGTGGTACGGCGAATAGCTGCGCAGCACCGCAAAATCCTCGGCATTCTCTGGATCACCGTAGTCCGGCTTCCACGCCCAGCCGATGCTGAAACGATGGAAACGCAGCATGTCCATGACGCCCACCGCGGGTACCGCGGCCGCGAACAGGTCGGGACGCCGATTGACCACCGCACCCACCACCATGCCGCCATT
>JBHYFR010000358.1:0-1070 GCA_051859425.1 Oceanicaulis sp.
GGCATCGTCACGCGCGTGGCGCGTTCGCACATCCGTGTGGGGACCTTCGAGTACTTTGCCGCCCGCCGGGATCAGGACAGCGTGCGCCTGCTCGCGGACCACGTCATCCAGCGCCACTATCCCGATGTCGCCAGAGCCGACAACGCCTACCTGGAACTGCTGCGCGCCGCGGCGCGGGCGCAGGCGGAGCTGGTCGCGCACTGGCTGGGCGTGGGTTTCATCCACGGTGTGATGAATACCGACAATGTCTCGCTGGCGGGGGAAACCATCGATTATGGCCCCTGCGCCTTTATGGACAGCTACCACCCCGACACCGTTTTCAGCTCCATCGATCAGCACGGCCGCTACGCCTTTGGCAACCAGCCGCGCATCGCGCAGTGGAATCTGGCGCGCTTCGCGGAGTGCCTGCTACCGCTGATCGATGACGACGAAGAGCAGGCCGTCGCCCGCGCCACCGAGGCGCTCGAAGCCAACGCCGATGTCCTCGATGTGGCCTGGATGGGCGTGATGCGCGCCAAGCTCGGCCTGCAGCAGGCCGAGGAAGGCGACAAGGCCCTCGTCCAGGACCTGCTCGCCCTGATGCGCGATCAGGCGGCGGATTACACGCTGGCCTTCCGCGGGCTGGCAGAAGCCGTGAGGGCCGACGGACCAGAGCAGGCACCCGCCCTGCTCGAAGGCTTTCCCGAGCCACAGGCGCTGACGGACTGGCTGCCCGCCTGGCAGCGGCGACTGCACGCCGAGGCGCAGCCGCAGGCCAGCGTGCAGGCCACTATGCGTGCGCGTAATCCACGCTACATCCCGCGCAACCACCGCGTCGAACAGGCCATCGCCGCAGCGGTGGATGACGGCGATCTGGCGCCCTTACATCGGCTGGTCGATGTGGTCTGCGACCCCTATACCGAGCGCAGCGCGGCGGAATACTGCGCGACGCCGCCGGCGGATCACGAGCGCGTCACGCAGACCTTCTGCGGTACCTGAGCAGCGCGTCAGGCGACTGACTTCCGCGCCCCCGGCGCGCGGCCTATCATGCGCGGCATAGACCGAAGAATGGCCAAGCCATGCTGTCATTG
>JBHYFR010000359.1:0-1058 GCA_051859425.1 Oceanicaulis sp.
GGACATATTGCGCCGCATAGGCCGGGATTTCCTCAATCACGTGCAGCGCGGTCATGGATGCGCCATCCGAGGCAAGCGCGCGGGCGATATCGAAGGCTGCAGCGATGTCATGGGCGTGGTCGAGTGCGGTGGCAACAAGGATGTTCTTGTACATGGTCAGGTCCTCCTCAATTTTCTGAAAAGTAGCACGGCCGGTCCGAGTCTGCGTTGATTTGGCTCAAAGAATGGGCGGAATTCGGCTTGCGGGGGCATCCCAGGCGTTGGGCGGGCGTTGTGCCGGGCAGTCTGGCCGGGTGCTTCGGACTCAAAGGGCGGGGTGCAGGCCGGCATTCGGGCGGGGCGCAGTAAGGGGTGGGCGCGGGATCCGGCTGGTCCGGCTTTGCGGCTTTGCGGCGGGCTCTCGTCATTTTCAGGCGGCGGTCTATATGGCCGGGTGTGGCGCAGGCGCGGCCGGATGGCAGGGCGCGTGCGGGGCTTGCGAGGCAGGATTACAGGCAGGAGAATGCGCTCTATGAAGACTGGCCTTTATCGAACGGCTTGCGGCGCGGCGGCGATGGCCGCTGTGCTTGGGTGCGCGAGTGCTGCGGCTTCGGGCGCGGAGCAGGTGCGGCTTGACGGGTTTGCCATCGACCGGACCGAGGTCACGGTCGGCGCCTTCAGGGATTTTGCAGCACGCGCAGGGCTTGAAACCAAGGCCGAGCGCGAGGGCGGAGGTTTCGAATGGGGCGCGGGATGGGAGCGGCGGCCGGGCTGGACGTTCAGGACTCCCTTCGGGCGCGCTGCAGACGACGGCGAGCCCGCGGTGCATGTGAGCTGGGAGGAGGCGGACGCCTTCTGCGCAGATGCCGGCGGACGGTTGCCGACGCGCGAGGAATGGAGCCGCGCGGCCTATACCGAACAGCGCCCGAGCCCGACCGACGGGTTCGAGACCGGGCGCAGCTATGCCTACCCGGTGGGCGACGCGCCAGAGGGAATGAACAACAACCGGACAGGGCATATGGCGGCTGGCAGCACCCGCCGCGGGATCAACGGGCTTTACGACATGGGCGGGAATGCCT
>JBHYFR010000360.1:0-1058 GCA_051859425.1 Oceanicaulis sp.
GGCGCCGCCGCCACAACCCATGCCTTGGTGGAACGCGATACTGGTTTGCGTCAGGTCGTCCTGGCGCACAGTCCTGCCCGGGTGGCGCCGGAAACGGTGCGCGCTGTGGTCGCGCCCTTTGCGGAGGCAGAGTTCGCGCGCCTCGATCTGGCGGGCCTACGCCAATCATTGGAGGCGCTCCCCTGGGTGGCGCGTGCGCAGGTGCGGCGCGACTGGCCGGACCGGCTGGTCATCACCCTGCACGAGCACGAGCCAGTGGCGGCGCTGGCGGAAGGCCGCTTTCTGATGCGTGACGGCACGGTGACGGTCATCGAGGACTTTGCCGGTGAAGGCTTGCCCCAGCTCGCTGTGGACGCCACTCACGCCGGCACGGCGTACCAGGCCTACCGCGATCTCGAGGCTGCCCTGAGCGGCAGCGCGCTTCGGCCGGCACTGCTCGCGCGTTCGGCCCGTGGAAGCTGGACGCTGGTGGACCGCGACGGTGTGGCTTTCCGCCTGGGTAAGGGGGACCCCGCCAAGCAGGCCGAGCGCCTCAGGAAGGCGGTGATGCCCGCTCTGGCGGGACGCATGCAACGCGTGGCCTATGTCGATCTGCGCTACGGAAATGGATTTGCAGTGGGCTGGGACGAAACCGGTCCGGAGAGTGATTAATGGCGAAAAAGGGCAACAGCAATCTGCTGGTCGGCATTGATATCGGGACCTCCAAGGTCGCGGTCATCGTCGGCGAAGTACGCGACGATGGCTCGATGGAGATCGTGGGCCACGGCGAGGCGCCTTCCAAGGGGCTGTCACGCGGCGTGGTGGTCGATATCGAGGCCACGACCAATGCCATCCGGCGCGCGGTGGAGGAGGCCGAGCTGATGGCGGGCTGCCGCGTGCAGACGGTCTATGCCGGCATTTCCGGCAGCCATGTGCGCGCGGTAAATTCGCAGGGCATCGTCGCGGTGCGCAATCGCGAGGTCACCGAAACCGACAAGGAGCGCGTCATCGACGCGGCGCGCGCCATTGTCATCCCGGCGGACCAGCGCGTCCTGCACGTGGTGCCACAGGAATGGTCG
>JBHYFR010000361.1:0-1056 GCA_051859425.1 Oceanicaulis sp.
TGCTTTAGCCGCATCCCGCCATCCTAGATGTCTCAGACATCTGGGACAGCCCCATGATTAATAACGCGCATTTTCCCGCCCCTTTTGCTACCTGCAGTATACGATAACACCCCCTGACGAAGCTGAGAAGCCATAATTATTAACCTAGCCGGGTTCCTTCGTGTGCCGGCGTCCCGCGCAGGAACTCGTCCGCCTCCATCACGCCCCGGCCCTCGCGCTGCAAACGGGTCAGGCGCACCGCGCCGCGCCCGCACGCGATCAGCAGGCGGTCATCCAGCACCTCGCCGGGCTCGCCCTGGCCGCGTTCGGGGGCCGCGAAATGCACCTTCACCCGGACGGGGCCTTTGCCAGCGGGAAGTTCAAACCAGGCGCCGGGAACGGGCGACAGCCCGCGGATCCTGTCAGCCACCTCGCCCGCGGGGCGCGTCCAGTCGATCCGGGCTTCCTCGCGCGTGATCTTGCGGGCATAGGTCACGCCGTCCTCAGACTGCGGCGCCGCGCCCAGTGACCCGCGCTCCAGCGCGGCCAGCGTGCGCGGCCAGAGCTGGGCGCCCACCTGCATCAGCCGGTCGTGAAGCGAGCCCGCCGTGTCGGTGTCGTGAATGGGCACGCTCTCGCTCATCAACACCGGGCCGGTGTCCAGCCCCGCTTCCATCTGCATGATCTGTACGCCGGTCATTTCATCGCCGGCCATGATGGCGCGCTGGATGGGCGCCGCCCCGCGCCAGCGCGGCAGAAGCGAGGCGTGCAGGTTCAGACAGCCCAGTTGCGGCGCATCCAGCGCGCGCTGCGGCAGGATCTGGCCATAGGCCACGACACAGGCGGCATCCAGATCCAGCGCCTCGAACGCGGCCAGCACAGCCTCATCGCGAAAACTCTCAGGCGTGAACACCGGCAGGCCCAGCTGGTCAGCCAGCTGATGCACCGGCGTTTTCACGCTCGCCTGCCCGCGCCCGCGCGGGCGCTCGGGCTGGGTATAGACCGCCACGATCTCATGGCCCGCTCCGGCGATCTCGGCCAGCGAGGCGGAGGCGAAGTCAGGCGTTCCCATGAAGG
>JBHYFR010000362.1:0-1046 GCA_051859425.1 Oceanicaulis sp.
CCGCCCTGGGGCGTGGGTTGTGGGGCGGCCCGGGCGCCCCCGCCCCCCAGGGGGGTGGGGGGGGAGGGGCCCGCGGCGGGGGCCCCGCCCCCCCGCCCCGCCCCGGCCGCCGAGCCGGCCGCCGTCCCCGCGGCTGAAGAGACAGAGGCTGGCGCCAAGGCCGAGTAGGCCTGGCGTCAGACCGATGACACAGCCGGCCGGAGCGCATGCTCCGGCCGGCGCCCCATAACAGACGTCCGCCCCCAAGGCGCGCGCAACGCGACGTAAGGAGACCTCCCCATGGCCGAGATCACCGCCGCCCTCGTCAAGGAGCTTCGTGAGAAGACCGGCGCAGGCATGATGGACTGCAAGAAAGCCCTGTCGGAAACCAATGGCGATCTGGAAGCCGCTGTCGACTGGCTGCGCACCAAAGGCCTGTCGAAAGCCGCCAAGAAAGCTGACCGCGTGGCCGCTGAAGGCCTGGTGGCCGTGGCCGCTCACGCGCGCGGCGCCGGCATGGCCGCTGCTGCGGTTGAAGTGAATTCCGAAACCGACTTCGTGGCCCGCAACGCCCAGTTCCAGGCCGCCGTGGCCGAGATCGCCGGTCTGGCGGTGGACGCCAAAGACGTGGCGGCTCTGCAGGCGGCTGTGACCAAGTCGGGCGCCAGCGTGTCGGACATGCTGACCAACCTCATCGCCACCATCGGCGAGCACATGTCGGTGCGCCGCATGGCGACGCTGTCGGTGGATGCGGGCGTGGTGGCGCACTACGTGCACAACGCCGCCGCCGAGAACATGGGCAAGATCGGGGTTCTGGTGGCGCTCAAGTCCACCGGCGACCAGGCCGTGCTCAGCGAGCTGGGCCGCAAGATCGCCATGCACGTGGCCGCGACCGCTCCGGCGGCGACCACCGAAGCGGAAGTCGACGCCGAGCTGGTGGCGCGCGAGCGTGAAGTGTTCGCCGCTTCTGCGCGCGAATCGGGTAAGCCGGACAACATCATCGAGAAGATGGTGGAAGGCCGGATCCGCAAATTCTTCGAGGAAGTGGTGCTGCTCAAGCAGTCCTT
>JBHYFR010000363.1:0-1046 GCA_051859425.1 Oceanicaulis sp.
TGCCGAGGCATTGGCGAACAGGCCGTCGAGGGCCTGGTCGAGCGTGACGGCGTCGATGGCGGGCGCGCCCTCGCTGGCCTCTGCCAGGGCGTCCAGCATCGCGGCGGCGTGCGTCAGCGCTGTGGGGTCGCGGACACAGGCCGGGCCACCGAGTTGGCGCCAGGCATATTCGACCAACGTGGCCAAGGACTCCCGGCCGCGGCGCTGCATGGTCTTGCGCAGTACGGGCAGGACGCGCGCCAGACGCGCCTGTGCATGCGCCGACAGGCGGCCTTGCTGGGCGGCCCTGTCCAACGCCGGCCACAGCGCCGCCCCATTGGGCAGGCCTTCGCACAGGTCTTGGAGCTCGGGTAGCGGAAGGCCGCACCAGGGTGCGCGCAGAACCGCCAGCCAGGCAATACGATCGCCGGGTGTATTGATGGCGCGTGTCAGAGCAATCAGATCCTGCACTACAGGCCGCTCGCCCAGGGGGTCGATGTCCACCGCCTGGGCGGCGATGCCCGCGGACTGTAGCGCCGGAAGAATGTGTCGCAGATGGCTGCGGCCGCGCACCAGGATCGCCACACTTTCCCCGGCGGGGGTGGCGGCACAGAGCGCAGCAATGCGCTCTGCCTCTTCAAGCTCATCCCCGCTGTACCAGTGCACGGCTTCGCCCGGAAGCTGGGGATGCGTGGCCGCCGCCGGTGCGAAGGCAACGGCACCGCGTTGGGCGTCCTCCTCCCCGAATACCTGCGAAAAGGTGGTGTTGACCCAGTCGACAATGCCTTGCTGCGAACGGAAGTTGCGGGTCAGCGTCAGAGGCGTCAGTGATAAATGGCCAATGCCTCGCCGCCGCGCCTGCAGGAAGAGGCCGACGTTGGCGTTGCGGAAGCGGTAAATGCTCTGCATCGGATCGCCAACCAGGAAGAGGCTGCGTCCATCGCCCGTCTCCCAGCCGGCGGTGAGCCGTTCCAACAGTCGCATCTGCACGTCGGAGGTGTCCTGGAACTCGTCGACCAGGAGGTGTTGGATACGGTGATCCAGGCGCAGCAGAAGCGGGCTGGGCG
>JBHYFR010000364.1:0-1038 GCA_051859425.1 Oceanicaulis sp.
AGCAATTGCAGCCTCTGTCTTTTTCCCTCCCCTTGAGGGGAGGGTCAGGGTGGGGTGAGAGGCCGCGCGCCCGATAGCCGCCTTACCGCCTTACCGCCTTACCGCCTTACCGCCTTACCCCTATCGCGGCGGCGCAATCGAGAAGCCGGGTGCGGGCTTTGTCTCGATGTGGAAGTGATACATGTCCATGTACACATCCACGCGGCCCGGTTCGGTGCGCCCGCAATTGACTGAGTAGTGGTCCATAATGTTGCCGTAGGGGCTTTCGCCAACGCTGTCCACGCGATCAAAGGCGGGCGGGCGCCCGTTGGCGCAGCGCAGGCGGCGCAGATAGGCGCGCTGGCCGTTCGGCATCGTCGCGCGCACAGGGTTGGCCTGCGATCCCAGCGGATGCTCAGCGGCGGCGAGCGCGAGTTCGGCGATGCGCTCTTCAGACAGCGGCGCCATGCCGGCATCCGTCAACATGCGCTGGATGTTCCGCAAGTTCTCTTCAGGCGATTGCGCCTGGGCGGCGCCCGCCGGCAGCGCCAGACTCAAAACCAACGATGCCAACCGGATCATGATCAGTCCTCCGCGCCAGATATCGGCCATATTGCCCGATGCGTGCGCGCATGCAACCAGACCGGTCTGGCGCACACCGCGCGCTTGACGGCGCGGCGCGGCGGGCCGAAACAGGGATGACGCGTGACATCCCCTGAACAGGAAGCCTTGCCGCCATGCCGCTCGACGCTGACGACCACCGCTATGTTCTGCCCGGCGCCACCGGGGAGTGGGAGATTGTCGTGGGCCTTGAGGTCCACGCCCAGGTCAAGAGCCGCTCCAAGCTGTTCTCCGGCGCGGCCACCGAGTTCGGGTCCGAACCCAATACCCAGGTCAGCCTCGTGGATGCGGGCATGCCGGGCATGCTGCCCGTGCTCAACAAATTCTGCGTCGAACAGGCGGTGCGCACCGGGCTGGGCCTGAATGCGCAGATCAACGCGTTTTCGCGCTTTGACCGGAAGAATTATTTCTATCCCGACCTGCCCCAGGGCTATCAGA
>JBHYFR010000365.1:0-1030 GCA_051859425.1 Oceanicaulis sp.
TGGGCGTGCCGGTTCGCTCGACGAATTCGCTGGCCAGCCGCGCGCCATTGGCCATCGTGCGTCCGGTCGCGGCAATCGAGCCCTGCCCCGAAAGCGGCAACAGCAGCGCCACCCGGATCGGGCCGGACCCGATCACTTCGCCCTGGGCCGGTGCAAGCCGGGCCGAACCGCTTGCCAGGGGCATGGCGTTGGGCTGGGAGCGCTCGAAGTCGAGCCCGCGCGGCAGCCCGTAATCGCCCGAGGGCGAGCACGCTGCCACCGCCAGCGCCAGCGCGCCGATCAGGACATTTCGCACGTTTGGAAAAAAGCGGATCATTGTGGGCACGATTCTGCCGTGATTCGCGCCCCTTGGCGAACCGGGCGATTCCCAGCGCGCGCCAAATGGTTTAACCCTTGCTCCATGAGCGCGCCCACCCATGTCGTTTCCGGCCATATTCACCACCCCGAACGCCCCGCGCCCGGGCTCTATCTGGTCGCGACGCCCATCGGGAACCTGCGCGACATCACCCTGCGTGCCCTCGATATCCTGGCGAGTGCCGACATGGTGCTGTGCGAGGACACCCGCCATTCGGCAAGGCTGTTCGAGGCCTATGGCATAAGGACCCCGCGCACCCCGCTTCATGATCACAATGAACGCGCGCGGATCGATGAGGTGCTATCGCGGATCGGGCGCGGCGAAGTGATCGCCCTTGTTTCCGAGGCGGGCACCCCGCTGCTGTCGGACCCCGGCTTTCCGCTGGTGCGCGCGGCGCGCGCCGCCGGCCTTCCGGTCTTTCCTGTCCCCGGGGCTTCGGCGCTGCTCGCCGCGCTGGCCGGTGCGGGCCTGCCCACTGACACATTCTCGTTTTTCGGCTTTCTGCCTCCAAAGACCGGGCAGCGCACCAATGCGCTCACTCCCCTTGCCCAGCGCAGCGAAACGCTCGTCTTCTATGAATCCCCGCGCCGCCTGGGCGCAACGCTTGCGGACATGGCTTCGGCCTTTGGCCCCGGGCGACTGGCCGTGGTTGCGCTCGAACTCACCAAGAAGTTC
>JBHYFR010000366.1:0-1028 GCA_051859425.1 Oceanicaulis sp.
GTATCTCGTCCGTCACGGCCATTTCGACACCCGCGCCCGCGCCCAGGCGGCGATCGCGGCGGGGTGCGTGCGGGTGGACGGGCAGATCATCGACAAGCCGTCTCGCGTCGTCAGGGACGGCGCGCGGGTCGAAGCCGGGCCCGCCCACCCCTGGGTCAGCCGCGCGGCGCTGAAGCTGGCGGCGGGACTGGACGCCTTCCCGGTCGAGCCTGAAGGGCAGGTCTGCCTCGATGTGGGCGCGAGCACAGGCGGCTTCAGTGAGGTTCTGCTGGCGCGCGGCGCCCGACATGTGGTGGCGGTGGATGTGGGCCACGGACAGTTGTATCCCGGCCTGCAGGGCGACAGGCGCCTGACCAGTCTGGAGGGGCTTGATGCGCGGGCGCTGACCCCGGCGCATCTGCCCGAAGCGCCCGGCATCATCGTTTGCGACGCCAGCTTTATCGGCCTTTTGAAGGTATTGCCCGCAGCCCTGGCGCTGGCCGCGCCCGGGGCGCATCTGATCGCTTTGTTCAAGCCGCAATTCGAGGTCGGGCGCGCCCACGTTGGCAAGGGCGGTGTGGTGCGCGATGCGGACGCTGCGGCCCGGGCGCTGGCGGCGGTGGAGGCGGGGCTGCGCGCCCTGGGCTGGACGGTCAAAGGGACAGCGCCCAGCCCGATCACGGGGTCTGACGGCAATCAGGAAACCCTGGTCCATGCCGTAAAATCTGCCTGAGACGGCGCCGGCGCTTTCGAAAGGGGGCGATTTCGCGGCGCGGTTGCGCTATAGGATGAGCCAGCCTGAGGGCCAACGGGAGAATAACCATGAAATCGATCTGGATGACGACGATCGCCGCCGCTGCACTGCTGGCCGCCTGCGCTGACCCGGCCCAGGAGGCTGAGGACGCCATGGACGCGATGGGCGACACGGCGGCTGAAGCCGCCGATGACGCCGCAGACGCCGGCCAGGACCTGCTGGACGGCGCCGAAGAGGCCGCCGGCGAGCTGGCCGAAGCGGCGGGCGATGTGCTGGACGAAGCCGCCGCCAACGC
>JBHYFR010000367.1:0-1027 GCA_051859425.1 Oceanicaulis sp.
GGCGCTGCGCGCCACCGGCGCGGTGGAGACCACGCTGACCCCGCGGATTGCCGACAGCGCGGCCACTCTGGCGCGCGAGAACGATGTGCTGATCATCGCGCTGCCCGGCTATGGCCACAAGACCGTGCTGGACGCGCTGGCGCCGCATATCGAGGACCGGCACCACGTGATCGTGTCGTCGCATGCCTCGCTGGGGGCGGTCTACCTGATGCAGCTTCTGGCGGAGCGCGGCGTCGTCGCGCCGATCACCGCATGGGGCACGACGATCTGCACCGGGCGGCGGCAATCGGGCACCGAGGTCAAGGTGAACACCGTGCGCAGCCGGGTCGATCTGTGCACCGTGCCGGAAGATCGCTCTGCCGACGCGCTGGCGCTGTGCCAGGCGCTGTTCGGCGATCGCTTCCAGCCGCGCGACGGGCTGCTGGCGATCTCGCTGTCCAACCTCAACCCGCAAAACCACATGGGCATCGCCCTTGGCAACATCACCCGGATGGAGCGCGGCGAAACCTGGTCCCAGGGCCAGAACGTCACGCCCAAGGTGGGCCGCCTGCTGGAAGAGCTGGACCGCGAACGGCTGGAGATCGCGCAGGCGCTGGGGCTGGAGGTGCGGACGATCTTCGAACATTTCCACCTGTCCTTCCACGTGCCGGTCGCCTCGATTTCCGAGATGAACCAGCAGATGCACGCGCAGGGCAACGGCGGCACGGGTCCGGCCACCGCCGACAGCCGCTATGTCACCGAAGACGTGCCCTACGGGCTGGTGCTGACCGCCGCGCTTGGCCGTCTGGCGGGCCATCCCGCGCCGCTGCACGAGGCCGGTATCCGAATCTTTTCCGCCATGTACGGGCGGGATTTCGAGGCCGAGAACCAGATCCTCGCGGCGCTGGACCTGGACCGGTTCAGCCTGGACGAGCTGAAGACGGCCGCGAAGACCGGGCTTTTGCGTCAGCCTGCCAGCGCGTGAGGCGCTGGCGTAATAACCAAGAAGACCCCTCACCGGGGCGATAAGAAGAACCACCACAAGTCC
>JBHYFR010000368.1:0-1024 GCA_051859425.1 Oceanicaulis sp.
CGCTGTGGCCGACGGTGCACGATCTGGCCGCCGCGCCGCGCGAGGACGTGATGGCGGAGTGGGCGGGGCTTGGTTATTACGCCCGGGCGCGCAATCTGCACGCCTGCGCGCAGGTGGTGGCGTCAGAGATGGGCGGGCGTTTCCCCAGTGATCTTGAAGGCTTGCGCGCCCTGCCGGGTATTGGCGACTACACCGCCAATGCGATCCGCGCCGCCGCCTTCGACCAGCCCGCCAGCGTGGTGGACGGCAATGTGGAGCGGGTGATCACGCGCCTCTTTGCAATCGACGCGCCGCTGCCCGGCGCCAAGCCGGCCATCCGCACGCATGCCGCGCGGCTGGCCGATCCGGACCGGCCCGGCGACTATGCGCAGGCGATCATGGATCTGGGGGCTACGGTGTGCACCCCGCGCAGTCCCGCTTGCCATGCCTGTCCCTGGGCCGGCGCTTGCGCGGCTTTGGCTGAAGGCAATCCGGAACGCTATCCGGTCAAGGCGGCGAAGAAGGCCCGGCCCGTGCGCCACGGGCTGGTCTTCGTGATCCTGCGCGGCGCGCCGGGCCGGCGAGAGGTCTATGTCCGCCCCCGTCCTGACAAGGGTCTGCTGGGCGGCATGCTGGAAACGCCGGGCAGTGAGTGGCTGGAGGATGCGGGCGCGTTGCCGGCAGTTGCAGCGGCGGCGCCGGCGCGCCTCGACTGGCGCAAGGCAGGGGCGGTGTCCCACGTGTTCACGCATTTCGCGCTAGAGCTGGATGTCTACGCGGCCGAGGCGCCGGCGGGCTGGCGCGGACCGGACGCGCAGGGGCGCTGGGTTCCCGCCGAGCCCCTGTCCGCCTCGGGCCTGCCGAGCGTCATGAAGAAGGCGGTGCGTGTGGCGTTGGGGTAAGGGTGGGTGAGGACGCTCTAAGCCCCCTCCATCTCCGCCCTTATGCGCGCGCGCAGCACGTCGATGGGGGCGAGTTGTCCCGATTGGCGCACATGCCAGAAGGTCCAGCCATTGCAGGCCGGCGCGCCCTGGACATGGGCGCC
>JBHYFR010000369.1:0-1013 GCA_051859425.1 Oceanicaulis sp.
TCGCGCATCGATCCCACGCGCGTGGTAGAAGGCGTGATTACCGGCATCGGCTTCCTTGGAGCAGGAGCAATGTTCCGGCAGGGGAATTTCGTGCAGGGCGCAGGGTCTGCCGCCTCGATCTGGACGGCGGGCGCCATCGGGCTGGCCTGCGGCATGGGCGAGGTCTGGCTGGGCGCGATCATGGCGGCGCTGGTGCTTCTGCTGCTGATCGCCAGCGGCCCCTTCACGGCCAAATGGGATTCGACCTCGCTCGTCGAGGGGGACGCCGGCGAAGCCGATACAGACGGCAAAAACGACTGACGGGCGCGGCCTCGCGGCGCCTGACGGCAATTGGCGTTACAAACTCAGCCCTGTCCAAGCCCGCGGCCACGTTTTTGCACCCAACCGAAACTCAGCCCGTTCGCGAAGCGAACCAGTCTGCGTAAGGCGTGTTCTTCGCTAGGTGGCGGTTGTAGTCCGGCGCTTCGTCGTCCCACCATACGGCGCCGCGTTCGCCCAACCCTTCCTTCGCCGCCTGGACCCGGTCACGCGCTATTCTCAGCGCTGCCTGATCACCCTTGGCATCGCGCACGGCGCGGCGGGCATTCATCAATTCGTCGACCAGAGCTTGTCGTTTGTCCTCGGGCAATGCGGGATTGGTGGCGCGCCACAAACGTCCGCGCACCACGATATAGCGGCCATCCGGCGTCTTCAGGGGCGGCGGGCCGTTCAGCAGGAACCGTCAGGGTCTTCGGGAAAGCCGCTCTTGACGTAGGCGCCGTCGTGCCGGTCCACCGGCTGGCCGATCTTGTCGGGCGTCTGCCAGCCCAGTTCGTGCCAGCTGAGTTCGCGGCCGTCCTGCGCGTGGATCGTAATCGGCTGCACAGGCTGACCGTCGCGGCAATCCACCAGCACCAGGTCGGGCGTGATGTCCTTGACGGCATAACGCTCACCCCACTGGCGCAAGGCCAGCATGGCGGGCAGGAGGCCAAGCCCCTTCTCCGTCAGGCGATATTCGATCTTGCGGCGGTCCG
>JBHYFR010000370.1:0-1006 GCA_051859425.1 Oceanicaulis sp.
GCCTTCCGCAGCCGTGGTGTGGTGCCGATTCCCCTCGACGCGGGTTGCGACTATTTCCTGCAGGAAGTGGCGTATGGCCCGCGGCACGAGGTGGAAGTCGTCATCGGCGAAGGCCCGTGGAATGCATCCGAGGGCGGTGTGCCGGCGGATGCGCGGCCCGCGCCGGGCTCGGCGATGCTGCGCGGCGAACTGCGCATGGGCAGTGGCGGTGCATTGGAGCTTGAACAGACGCTCAGCCTCGAATCGGACCCTTGGCTGTCCGATCACCAGCTGGACGGCATTGCGGTCGTTCCCGCGACCGCGGCCGCCGAGTGGATGGCGGCCATGGCGGAGGCGGGCTGGCCGGGCTGGCGCGTGCACGAGCTGCGCGATCTGCGTGTGCTCTCCGGCATCCGCCTGGAGCAGAACGCGCCCAAGCGCCTGATCCTGCGCGCGCGGGCGTCAAGCCACTCGGACGCCGGTGGCCAGATTGTCAAGCTGGAGATCGTGGACCCGGGCAATCACCAGCGCGCCTGCTACCGCGCCAATGCGCACATCGTCGAACGTTTGCCGGAAGCGCCGGTACTGGGTGACGCCGTTGCCGATCTGACGGGCGATACGGCGACCAAGCCCGCGGCGCAGGCCTATGCCGATTGGCTCTTCCACGGCCCGCGCTTCCAACGCATGCATGGTTTGCTGCAGTTGTCGGCGGACGGGATCGACGGCGGGATTACCGCCAGCAACCCGGCCGAATTCGGCCTGGATGGCGTGGGCTGGGTGCTCGACCCGGCCCTTCTGGACTGCCTCCCGCAGTTGGCGTGGGTGTGGTCGCGGCACTGCCATGACACATCCGCCTTGCCCAGCAGCGTTGGTGTCATTCGCCGTTACGCCGGCGAACTGCCGCGCGACGGGTTGCGTGTTTTGTGGCGCGCCCGCGGCGATAGCAACGCCGAGTACGCGCACTACGACGCGTGGGTGGTGGACGCGCAGGGCAGGGTGCATCTGGCATTCGAGAATGCCGAGAGCA
>JBHYFR010000371.1:0-1004 GCA_051859425.1 Oceanicaulis sp.
CGCGCCCGAGCGGCTTTCCTCCATCCGGGTGACGCGCGGCGGCGGCACCGGGCCGTTCGGCGCAGGCGCGCTGGCGGGCGCTATCGAACTGACCAGCGCCGATCCGCAGACGCTGGGCCTTGTCAGCGGGCAGGCGCTTGTAAACGATCGCGGCGGCACGCAGACGTCTGCCACTATCGCCCCGTCGTGGGATGGCGGATATGCCGTTGCAAGCGGGCGCTGGGACCGGGGCAAGGGCTTCTACACCACGCCGGAGGCCAGCCGCGTGCCCGCCACGGCGCGCGCCGCTTACGACAGCTGGTCCGCCAGCGGCCGGGTGGTGCAGCAGCTTGGCGACAACCTCGAAGTGCAGCTTCGCGGCCTCGCGTTCGAGGACAATCGCACCCTGCGCTTCGAAGGCGCGGACAGTCGCATCCGGGGCGAGGACGTGTCGCTGCGCGTCGTCTCCCGTGGGCCGTGGCAGGTGGATGCGCTGGCCTATGCCCAGTGGCGCAATTTCTCCAACGTCATCATCTCATCGACACGCTTCGTGCGCGTGCTGGACCAGAAGGATACGCCCGCCAGCGGGCTTGGCGGCAAGGTAGAGGTGCGCCCGCCGCTGGGCGAGAACCACACCCTGCGCCTGGGCATCGACTATCGTCGCAGCGAAGGCGACCTGTTCGAGGACGCCTACTCCGCCTTCAGCGGCAACCTGACCGAGAACCGCTTTGCCGGTGGCAACAACGACGATCTCGGCCTGTTTGCCGATTACGATTGGAATTACGGGCCGATCACCCTGACGGGCGGCCTGCGCGCGGATCGCTATTCGATCAACGACGGCTTCTATCGAGCGGTGGAGGCCGACGGGACCGTGGTGACCGACGATACCTTTGCCGACCGGTCCGACTGGGAAGTAACCTGGCGCGCCGGTGCCCGCCTGCAGATGAGCCGCAAGCTCACCCTGCGTGCGGCGGCCTACAGCGGTTTCCGCCTGCCCACGATCAACGAGCTTTACCGCCCCTTCG
>JBHYFR010000372.1:0-1001 GCA_051859425.1 Oceanicaulis sp.
ATTCCCACCACCGCCGCTGCCACCCTGCTAGGCACCATCGAACTGTTGCGCGGGACTGAGGGCTTCGACGCCGATCCTGCGGACGCCGCCACCGCGGCCGGTCTCGCCATGCTGTCGGCTTATCTGGCCATCTTCTGGCTGATGCGCTTCGTACGGCGGGCCAGCTTCATGCCCTTTGTGTACTACCGCGTGGTGCTGGGGCTGGTGCTCTTCGGCTGGTGGGCGTCGACGCTGTAGGCGCGGCGGCGGACTTCAACACGGCGGCGCGCAGAGCGCAGCGCCGGCCCTGGCGGTGTAGGCTGCGCCCGCTATGGAGATTCTGCGCGCAGACAACCTGGTCAAGCGCTTCCCCAGCCGGGGCGGCGAGGTGCGCGCCGTCGACGGCGTCAGCCTACGCGTGCGCAGCGGCAGCTGCTTCGGCCTGCTCGGCCCCAATGGCGCCGGTAAGTCCACCACCATCGAAATGCTGGAAGGCATTTCGCGCCCCAGCGCCGGCGCCATCCACTTTCGTGGCGCACCCTTGGATGCCCGCTATCGCGAACGCGTCGGCATCCAGTTCCAGGCCACGGCGCTGCAGGAGAACCTCACCGTGCGTGAGAATCTGCGCTTCTTCTCGCGCCTGTACCGCCATCGCGCGCCTCTCGACAGCGTAGTCGAGCGCTGTCATCTGGGCGCCTTCCTCGATCGCGACACGCGCCAACTGTCGGGCGGCCAGCGGCAGCGCGTGCTGCTCGGTATCGCGTTGGTGAACGACCCCGAGATCCTCTTTCTCGATGAGCCGACCACCGGACTCGATCCGCAGGCGCGGCGCAACTTCTGGTCGCTGATCGACGATGTGATCGCCGCCGGTAAAACCGTGGTGCTCACCACGCACTACATGGACGAGGCGGAGCGCCTGTGCGACCACCTCGCCATCATGGACCACGGCCGCGTGATTGCCGAAGGCAGTCCGCGCGCCTTGCTCGACCAGCACTTCGGTGAGGTCGTTCTGGAATTGCCCG